>NZ_CP129104.1:884515-1198959 GCF_030406605.1 Curtobacterium sp. 458
GCGGTCCGGGCGACGATCCGTTCGAGCGTCGACCGGTCGACGACCTTGGCCCCGCGGATGGTCTGCGCGCCCAGCTGGGACTTCGGGACACGTCGGAGGACGTCCAGCGCCCAGCTGCGGTTGGCGGCGATGGAGGGGTCGGTGTCGGGGGCGTTCCGGAAGGCGTCGCGGTGCTCGGGTTCACCGAGCGGGCGACGGCGGTCCTGCGTGCGGTTCGTCACGGGCACCGGCTCGTCGAGGGCGGCGACCGAGGCCAGGTACCGGCCGTGCTCGCGGTCGAAGACGCTGGCGTCGCGGTCGATGTCGAAGGCTCCGGAGATGAAGTTCTCGGGGCTCGCGCTCTCCTGCAGGCGTCGGGCGAGGTAGGCGATGGCGGAGTCGAACTCCTCCGGCTGCACGACGGGCGTGTAGAGCAGGATCCGGCCGACGTCGGCGCGCACCGCCTCGGCGTGCGTGGACGCCATGCCGAGCAGCATCTCGACGTCGACCGCGTCGGTGACCCCGCGGCGCTGCGCGAGCACCCACGCGGTGGCGAGGTCGAAGAGGTTGTGCCCGGCGACCCCGACCCGGACGGCGTCGGTGCGCTCCGGCGTCAGGGCGGTGTCGAGCATCCGGAGGTAGGCCGTGTCGGTCTCGCGCTTGCTGCCCCACGTCGCGAGCGGCCACTCGTGCAGGATCGCGTCGACGTGCTCCATCGCGAGGTTCGCACCCTTGACGAGCCGCACCTTGACCGGCGCTCCCCCTCGGGCCCGGCGTGCCTGTGCCCACGTGGTCAGCCGGTCGAGGGCCCCTGCGGCGTCGGGCAGGTACGCCTGCAGCACGATGCCGGCCTCGAGCCCCACGAACTCGTCGCGGTCGAGCAGCGTCGTGAACACCGCGAGCGTGACGTCGAGGTCGCGGTACTCCTCCATGTCGAGGTTGATGAACTTCGCCGGGCGACCCTCGGCGAGCGGAGCGGCGGCGAGGCGGTACAGCGGGACGAGCCGGTCGACCACCCGCTCGACCGTCTGGTCGAACGCCCACGCCGACATCTGCGGCACGACCGAGCTCACCTTGATCGAGACGTAGTCGACGTCGTCGCGGGCGAGGAGGTCCGTCGTGCCCTGCAGTCGACGGTCGCTCTCGGCGGTGCCGAGCACGGCCTCGCCGAGCAGGTTGACGTTGAGTCGGGTGCCCGCGCCGCCGACCTTCGCGAGCGCCGGACCGAGCTTCGCCGCGGTTGCGTCGATCACGAGGTGCCCGGTCATCCGGCGCAGGATCCGCCGCGCGGTCGGGATCACGGCCCACGGCGCCATCGTCGCGAACCCGCCGCCGAGCGTGACCGCGCCGCGGAGGTACCAGGCGAGGAACTCGGGGACGTCCTGGCTGAGCTTCTCGAGGTTGCGGGCGGCGACCCTGGGGTCCTCCGGTCGGATCACCCGGTCGACGAAGCCGCGGGTGAAGTCCAGCCCCTGCTCGTCGCGGAGCACCCCCGCCAGCCGTGCCGCACCCGGGTCCGGCTTGGTGCCCGCGGAGGCCGCCAGCCAGCGACGCACGAGGGCCACGGCGTCGTCGGTGCAGTCGGCGATGCTGGGGGTCGGCATGTCCCGATCGTATGCCGCCGCACCGACGCTCCCTCGGAGCACGCCGTGCGTCGCCGGAGGGTCATCCGGACGGATGAAACCGGCGTCGCTCCGGGCATCCGTCGATACGCTGTCGAGCATGGTGACGCAGGACGACGAGGGGCACGACTGGGTCACGTGGGACACCTACCACGACGCCTGGCGACGGCTGGACCGGGCGCTCGACCACGCCGTGCAGGAGGGGGCGGGCATCTCGATCCCGGAGTTCGAGATCCTCATCGGGCTGCACCGCGACCCCGACCACCGGCTGCGCGTGCGGGACATCGCCGCGGGCATCGGCTGGGAGAAGTCCCGCGTCAGCCACCAGGTCACGCGCATGGTCGCGCGGGGTCTGGTCGAGCGGGCCGACTGTCCCACCGACGGCCGCGGCAGCTGGGTCTCGATGACCCCCGACGGCCGTCGCGCGGTGCTGTCCGGCATCCGTGCGCACACGGCCGCGTTGGAGGACCTGTTCTGGAGGCCCGTGGGGACCGACGCGGGCACGCTGCGGACCGTCAGCGCGCGCATCCACACCGCGATCGGTCCGGTGGACCTGGAAGCAGCGGACCGCTAGAGGTCGACGTCCGCGAGGACGCGGTCGTCGCCGCGGAGCCGGACCTGCACGCTCGCGATGTCGCCTCGGGGCACGGTCGTCGAGGCCGACAGCCCGCGGGCGTCCTCCCCTGCCGCTGACCACGAGGCCACCGTCTCCGCCGTGCCGTCGTCACGCACCACGACGAGGTCGTACTGGACCGAGCCGTCCGACGCCCAGGACTTCCCGCCGTACGAGCAGCCCCAGTCGAAGCGCGTGCCCCACGGCTCGCCGCTGACGGCGAGGTCGACGTCGAGGCCACGGGCACCGACGAGCGAGTACCGGTCGGCAGCGCTCTGCGAGGCGGCCTGCACGGACGCCGGGTCGACCCGTGCGGTCCCGACCGCGAGCCCGCCGAGCACGGCTGCGAGCACGGCCGCCGCCGTGGTGGCGGCGACCCACACCCGACGACGGCGCCGACGGTGACGGACCCGGTGGGCCACGGAGGCGAGGGTGCCCTCGGAACCGGTGTCGGGCCTCCCGTCCGGCTCCGCGATCTCGACCGCCTGGTCGGCCGGGAGCTTCCCGAGCAGGCCGGGCAGTCCGACCAGCTCGGCGACGGCGGCCGCGCAGCGGTCGCACGTCTCGAGGTGACGCTCGTACTCGAGCCGCTCGTCCGCCGGCAGCGAGCCGAGCACGTAGGCGGCGTCCCACTCGGCGTAGCGGTCGTCGCTCATCGGGTCACTCCTCGTTCCTGCAGTGCGAGCCGGAGGGCCCGCAGACCGTAGTGCAGCCGCGACTTCGCGGTGCCCTCCGGGATGTCGTGCCGCCGGGCGATCTCCGGCACGGTGTGGCCGAGCCAGTACGCGTCCACCACCACCCGACGGTGCTCCGGGCTGAGCGAGGCGAGCGCGTCCGCCACGACGATGCGGTCGAGCACGGCGTCGGTGCGGTCGGCCTCGGCACGGTCGACCGGCTGCTCCGTGCCGTGCTCGTGTCGGTTCCGGGCCGACCGGGCGTCGTCCACGACGAGGTTCCGCGCGACCGTGAAGAGCCATGCCCGGACACTGTCGGGCGTCCGCTCGAGCACGGCCGGTCGCTGCCAGGCGCGCACCATCGTCTCCTGCACGACGTCCTCGACGGTGTGCCCGTCCCGCGTCAGGTGCCGGACGTACCGCGTGAGCGCGTCGCCGTGCTCCCGGTGGAGCGTGGCGAGCAGCTCGTCGGCGGAGCGTCCGGTGACCATCACTTCTCCAGGTCGAGGGAGAACTCCACGGAGCCCTTCGGGTCCACCGTGACGAAGCCGAGCGACGGGGCCTGGACGCCGTAGTCCTCGAACGTGATCGGGATGCTGCCGGCGACCTGCACCGTGCCGTCCGCCGCCACGGCGACCTGGGCGTCGGCGGTGACGGGCTTCTCGACGCCGTGCAGGTCCATGGTGCCGGTGAGGGTGACGTCCTGGGTGGAGCCGTCGAGCGCGCCGGATACGTCGACGGGCTTCGTCAGCGTGAAGGTCGCCGTGGGGTGCTGGTCGGTCTGCAGCGCGGTGTTCCGGAAGTACTCGTCGCGCGCGGACTCCGGCGTGCTGATCTTCGCGACCTGGACCGTGACGGTCGCCTTCGTGAGGGAGCCGCCGCTGACCTCGGCGGTGCCCTCGACGTCCTTCGTGCGTCCGACCACGTTCACATCCTGGCCCTGGAGCGTCTCGTGCACCCGGTAGCCGGCGAACGAGTCGCCAGTGGACTTCCAGCTGCCGTCCGCCTCGGACGCGGAGAGCTTCCCCGTGCCGCCGGACGGCGCGGCGCTGAGCGACGGAGCGGCCGCGGCCTGCCCGTTGACGGTGTTCGCGTAGATGACCGGGCCGGCGATCGCTGCGACGGCGCCGACGACCACGACGCCGGAGGCGATGCCGATGATGACCTTGGTGCGTGTGCGGAGTCCCATACCCTTCACGACGAGACAGCGGACCGGATCGTTCACCGGGTCTCGATCGGCGTGTCGATCCGTGCCAGGCTGAGGGTGTGGGAGCGCAGTCACCGGTCGTCGTCGCCGTGGCCCGTGACGGGGGTCACCACTTCAGCAAGCCGCTCGTGGACGAGGTCGTGCTCGTCGCCGGGTGGGGCATCGAGGGGGACGCCCACGCCGGCACCACCGTGCAGCACCGGTCCCGGGTGGCGCGGGACCCCTCGCAGCCGAACCTCCGCCAGGTGCACCTGCTGCACGCCGAGCTCTTCGACGAGGTCGCGGACGCCGGCTTCGAGGTCGCTCCGGGCGACATGGGCGAGAACGTCACGACGCGCGGCGTCGACCTGCTCGGGCTGCCGACCGGGACCGTCCTGCACCTCGGCGAGACCGCGAGCGTGCGGGTGACGGGCCTCCGGAACCCGTGCCAGCAGATCAACGGGTTCGAGCCGGGGTTGCTCAAGGCGGTGCTCGGCCGCGCCGAGGACGGGTCCGTGGAGCGGAAGGGCGGCGTGATGTCCGTCGTGCTCACGGGTGGGACCGTCCGACCGGGCGACACCGTCCGGGTCGAGCTGCCCGAGGGCGCCCCGGAGCCGCTGCAGCCCGTCTGACCCGGTCTACGGCGCACGAAACGCGCGCGTCCCGACGTCCCGCGCGTCGATCGACACGTGCGTCGTCGAAACGCGCGCGTTTCGTCTGCCAACGCCTGGCACAGTGGACCTGTGCAGCACCACGGAACCGTCGTCGTCGCCGGCTGCGGCGACCTGGGGACCGAGGCCGGTCTCCGCTTCGCCGCGCTCGGCCACCACGTGATCGGCCTGCGTCGACGCGCCGAGCTCCTGCCGGCGCCCTTGGTCGGTCGGAGCACGGACCTCCGGAACGAGGTCCCGACGATTCCGGACGACACCGCGCTCGTGGTCGTCGCGACCGCAGCGGGCAGCAGGGACGTCGACGAGTACCGGGCGACCTACGTCGACGGACTCCGGAACGTCCTCGACGGCGTCGACGCATCCACCGCCGAACCGCGCATCGTCGTCGTGTCCTCGACCGCGGTGTACGACGTGGACGACGGGAGCGAGGTCACCGAGGACACCCCGGTCCGTGGCAGCACCCCGACGGCCGCCGTGCTCGTCGAGGCCGAGGAGCTGCTCCGACGGCGCGCACCCGGTGCCGTGCTGCTCCGGCTGTCGGGGGTCTACGGTCCCGGTCGCGAGCGGTTGGTCGACCAGGTCCGCTCCGGCAGCGCCCGACTCGCGCCGGACACCTCCCCGCACACGAACCGCATCCACCGGGACGACGCGGCCGCGGCGCTCGTGCACCTCGCGGCCGTGGAGGACCCGGCGCCGACCTACCTCGGGACCGACGACGAGCCGGTCCGCCTCGACGACGTGCTCCGGTTCCTCGCCGCCGAGCTCGGCGTCGACCAACCCGTCCGCGGTGACGGCGACGGGCGGCAGGCGGGCGGGGACAAGCGGCTCTCGAACGCGCTGCTCCGCTCGACGGGCTGGGCACCGCGGTACCCGACCTTCCGCGAGGGCTACCGAGCCGTCCTCGCCGGCGAGGGCACGCGGCACCCCTGACGTGCGGGTCGGTCGCGGTGCGCGTCCGTCGTGCGGTCGCGCAGCGCACGACGGAAGTCACGCGGAACCACCGGGAGCTGCGGTTCGAGGTGACCCGCGTCGTGCGCCGACACCGCGCGGCGGCAGCCCCCGACCAGGTCGCGGACGGGAGGCCCGTGGCGGCGCCGCCACGGGCCTCCCGTCCGTCCTGTGGTCGCGTCAGCGACCGTCAGTGCTCGTCGTAGTGGTCATCGTGCCGAGCGTGGCGGTGGCCGTCGTGGACGAAGTCGACGTGGTCGCCGTGGTCGACGGTCTCGTGCTCGCCGCCGTCGTGCTCGTGGTCGTGCTCCGAGACGTCGTGCTCGGCGATGCGGTGCTCGTCGTCGCCGGGTGCCGGAGTGGGGTCGGTGTCGGTCATGATTCCTCCTGAGATCGGTTCTCAACAGGAGGATACGGGTGCGGACGGCGTGTGTCCGGCGACTGTGTCGACGCTCAGTGGTGCCGGTGGTCCTGGATCGTCATGCGCGGCCCGAACGACGGCTTCCGGAAGCCCGAGCCCCCGATGAGCCGCACGACCCGCTCCCGGTGACCGCGGTACGGCTCGAGCAGCTCGAGCATCCCGTCGTCGTCGACGGGACCGCCCGTCAGCGCCCACCCGACGAGGGCCGGCACGTGGTAGTCGCCCACGCTCGGAGCATCCGGATCCCCGTGCGCCCGCTGGGCCGTCTCGGCGGCGGTCCACCTGCCGACACCGGGCACCGACTGCAGCCGGTCGGACACCACCGCGCCACCACGGCCGAGCGTCAGGGTGCGCTCGAGGGCCGGCGCGACCCGCATCGCGCGCATCACGGTGGCCGAACGCCCGGGCTCGATGCCGGCACGGTGCCACTCCCAGCTCGGGATCGCCGCCCACCCGGACGCGGTCGGCTGCACCCACATGTCGGCCGGGGCCGGACCGGGCGCGGGCGTCCCGAAGCGCCGCAGGAGGTACCGCCACGCGCGCCACGCCTGTCGCGAGGTCACCTTCTGCTCCATGATCGCCGGCACGAGGGCCGCGACCACCGCGTTCGTCCGGAGCAGGCGCAGGCCTGGCTGCCGGTGCCGGGCGTCGACGAGGAACGGGTGCGAGGTCACGTCGAGGTCGGACCAGTCGTCACCGCGGCCGAGCATCTCGGGGGCGTGCGCCACCGCCCACTCGGCGCCGTCGCCCCACGCCGAGACGGCGATCGCGTCGGGTCCGGCCCGGCGGACGAGCACCGACGCCGGCCCCGCGGGCGTCCGGAGCGCGAGCCAGGTGTCCGCACCGACCACACGGAAGGCGGGGTCACCGGAACCGCGCTGCAGGGGACGGAGCGTCGCGCGGACGTCCACCGCCCCGGTGGGTCGGTAGACCGTGTCGATCCGTCCGGCTGCGTGGTCGACGCAACCGACGGCGGTGGCGGACACAGCGAGGGACACCCCAGGATGGTAATGCGGAACCACCGTCAGTCATGATGGGCGTGTCCCACCACCACCGACGATGGAGTTCCCGTGCGCATCGGCATCCTCACCTCCGGCGGCGACTGCCCCGGCCTCAACGCGGTCATCCGCGCGATCGTGCTCAAGGGCATCGCGATCCACGGACACGAGTTCGTGGGCTTCCGCGACGGCTGGCGGGGCGTCGTCGACGGCGACATCGTCCCGCTCGGCCGCAAGGACATCCAGGGCATCGCGAAGCAGGGCGGCACGATCCTCGGGACGAGCCGCACGAACCCGTTCGAGGGCGAACGCGGCGGCGTGGAGAACATCGAGCGGACGCTGGAGCGGCACGGCATCGACGCCATCGTCGCGATCGGCGGCGAGGGCACCCTGGCGGCAGCGAAGCGGCTGACCGACGCGGGGCTCAAGATCGTCGGCGTCCCGAAGACCGTCGACAACGACCTCGGCGCCACCGACTACACCTTCGGCTTCGACACCGCCGTCGCGATCGCGACCGAGGCCATGGACCGCCTCCGGACCACGGGTGAGTCGCACTCGCGCTGCATGGTCGCCGAGGTCATGGGCCGCCACGTCGGCTGGATCGCCCTGCACTCCGGCATGGCCGCGGGCGCCCACGCGATCCTCATCCCCGAGCAGAAGACGAGCATGGAGCAGATCGCGCAGTGGGTGCGCGCCGCCTACGACCGCGGCCGTGCGCCGCTCGTCGTCGTCGCGGAGGGATTCGTCCCCGACCACGAGGACAACGCCCACACCGAGCGCGGACTCGACGCCTTCGGCCGGCCGCGGCTCGGCGGGATCGGGGAGCGGCTCGCGCCACTCATCGAGGAGATGACGGGCATCGAGACCCGTGCCACGACCCTCGGGCACATCCAGCGCGGCGGAACGCCGACGGCGTACGACCGGGTGCTCTCGACCCGGCTCGGGCTCGCGGCGATCGACTCGGTCGTCGAGGAGCGATGGGGTCGCATGGTCGCGCTCAAGGGGACCGACATCGTGCACGTCTCGTTCGACGAGGCGCTCGGCGAGCTCAAGACCGTTCCCCAGGATCGGTACGACGAAGCCGCCATCATGTTCGGCTGAGTGCCGCCCGCGAGCCCGAGACTCGTGGTGACGACCCGGCCTGGAGGCACGGGGTAGCGTCCGACAGGTGACCCGCGCCGTCCTCGTCTCCCGTTCCGCCCCGCCCGCCCTCACGGAGGTCGACCTCCCGGACCCCGCCGAGGGCGAGGTCCTCGTCGACGTCACGACGTCGAGCGTCAACTACAAGGACGGCCTCGCCCTCGCCGGGAACCCCGGCGTGGCGCGGGTCGATCCCCTCGTGCCCGGCATCGACGTCGTCGGCACGGTGTCCGCCCTCGGCCCGGGCGTGCACGGCGTCGCGATCGGTGACCGGGTGACGTGCAACGGCGCCGGCCTCGGTGAGACCCGGCACGGCGGGTGGGCGTCCCACACCGTGGTGCCCGCCGACGCCCTGGTGGTGCTGCCCGACGACATCGAGGACTCCTTCGCCGCCGCGATCGGCACCGCGGGATTCACGGCGCAGCTCAGCGTCCTCGCACTGGAGCGGGTGGTCGCGCCCGACGACGGGCCGGTGCTCGTGACCGGTGCGTCCGGCGGGGTCGGGACCTTGGCGATCGCCCTGCTCGCGGCCCGCGGGTACTCGGTGACGGCGTCGACCGGGCGGGTGGCGAACGCCGACTCCCTGCGTCGGCTCGGCGCGACGGACGTGGTGGACCGGGCCGCGCTGTCGGACCTCGGCAAGCCCCTGCAGCGTGCGACGTGGGCGGGCGCGGTGGACAGCGTCGGGGGCGCGACCCTCGCCAACGTGCTCGCCGCCACCCGGTGGGGCGGGGCGGTCACGGCGTGCGGACTCGCCCAGGACTCCGCGCTGCCGACGACCGTGATGCCCTTCATCCTGCGAGCGGTGTCGCTGCTCGGCGTCAACTCGGTCGAGGCGCCGCACGCGCTGCGGCAGCGGGCGTGGGACCGGCTCGCGACCGATCTCGACCCGGCGCTGCTCGCCGACGTCACCCGAACGGTGTCCCTGCCCGATGCGATCGGCGTCGGAGCGGAGGTCGTCGCGGGACGAGTACACGGTCGGACGGTCGTCGACGTGACGGCGACGTGAAGAACCGAAATACTGCTACGCCATCATTTCACAAACGCTTGCACATTGACACGTTAGGATTGGAGTACAACACGTCTGACCCGTGAGGAGCACCGATGCCGGTCCCGAAGTCCACCGTCGAGAACTCGCCGCGGAAGCTCCTGCGCGACGTGGTGCTCGAGAAGATGCTCGCCGCGATCCAGGACGGCACGCTGCAGGCCGGCGAACGACTCAACGACGACGAACTCGTCGCCTGGCTCGGTGTGAGTCGCACCCCCATCCGCGAGGCCATCGCGAAGCTCGTCGACTACGGCCTCGTCGAGATGGAGGCGAACCGCTACACACGTATCGCGACTCCCACAGGCAAGCAGGCCACGGACACGACGCAGGTCCTCGGCGGGTTCATGGAGATGGCCGCCCGCTGGGGCGTCCCGCAGCTCGACGACGACGCGGCGAAGGCCCTCGTGGACCACCTCGAGGCCGTCCGCAGCTACGCCGACGCGCACGACAAGCGCATGGACGCCGAGATCGAGCAGGTCATGCTGCTCCTGATCCGCGCCGCCGACAACCAGCTCCTCGACAAGCTGTCCGAGTCGTTGCTGCCCCGCGCACGATTCCTCTCGCTGGCACAGGGCCCGTGGGAGTTCTGGGACTACCAGCACGCCGTCGAGCCGCTCCGCGCGGCGATCGCCAAGCGCGACGGTGACGGTGCAGCCGCGGCCATCCGTGCGCTGACCGCGACGGCGGAGCACCAGGCCGAGGAACTGCGGGCCGCCGGCGCGACGTCCTGACGACCGGCGCCGCGTCGTGACCGACACCCTCATCCAGGCCACCGGCGTCCGGGTGACGCGGTCCGGCCGCGACCTCCTGCACGACGTCGACCTGACCGTCCGGCAGGGCGAGCACTGGGCGCTCCTCGGGCCGAACGGTGCCGGCAAGTCCACGCTGCTCGCCGTGCTCGGCGCGACCGGACACCCCACGGCCGGCACCGTCGAGCTGCTCGGGCGCCGGCTCGGACGGGTCGACGTGCGGGAACTCCGCGAGCGCATCGGCCACGTGGACCCTCGGCACCGCATGACCTCGCCGCTGACGGTGCTCGAGACCGTGCTCACGGGCGTCACCGGCACGACCGACCTCATGCTGCGCTGGACCCCGACGGCCGACCAGGTGGCCGCCGCCGAACAGCACGTCGCCGACGTCGGGCTCGCCGCACGCCGGGACGCCCGGTGGCCGGTGCTGTCGCAGGGCGAACGCGGTCGGGCACTCATCGCCCGTGCCCTCATGGCCGAACCGCGGCTGCTGCTGCTCGACGAACCCGCGACCGGACTCGACGTCGCCGCGCGCGAGCACCTGCTCGAGACCGTGGATGCGCTCCGGCACCGGCACCCCGAACTCGGCAGCGTGATGGTCACGCACCACCTCGAGGACCTGCCGACCTCGACCTCGCACGCGATGCTGCTGCGCGACGGTCGTGCGGTCGCACAGGGCACCGCGGACGACGTGATCACCTCGTCCGCGGTGTCGCACGCCTTCGACTTCCCGCTCGCCATCGTGCGTGCGGAGGGGCGCTGGCACGCTCGCCGAGCGGTGTAGGCGACCCGCGCCTCCCGGCCGGTCCCGCGGGGACCAGCCGCCGGCCGGGCGCGCCGCTAGGCCGTGGCGGCCGCCGCCGCGCGCGCCGCGGCGGGCAACGCGTCGAGGACCCGACCGACGGCACGGTCGTCGTGCGCCGCCGTGACGAACCACGCCTCGAAGACGCTCGGCGGGAGCGTCACGCCCTGGTCGAGCATGCTGTGGAAGAACGGCGCGTACCGGAACGCCTCCTGCGCACGGACGTCGTCGTAGTTCCGCGGCGCGGTCTCCGTGAACGCGAACGAGAACAGGTTCCCGGCGTGCTGCACGGTGTGGGCGACCCCGGCGGCGGACAGCGCCTCGCTCGTCGCGGTCGCGATCGTGGCAGCGGTGCGGTCGAGGTGCGCGTACACCTCCGACGTCGCGGCACGCAGGGTGGCGATGCCCGCCGCGACCGCGAGCGGGTTCCCGGAGAGGGTACCCGCCTGGTACACCGGGCCGAGCGGCGCGAGGAAGTCCATCACCTCGCGACGGCCACCCAACGCGGCGAGCGGCATCCCCCCGCCGATGACCTTGCCGAACGTCACGAGGTCGGGCTTCCAACCGGCACCGTCGGGCACGACCTTCGACGCCTCGAGGCCCCACCACCCGGCGCTGCCGACACGGAAGCCGGTGAGGACCTCGTCGACGATGAGGAGCGCACCGTGCGACCTCGTGATCTGCGCCAGGGCGCGGTTGAACCCGCGCTCGGGGGCGAGGACGCCCATGTTCGCCGCGGCTGCCTCGACGATCACGCCGGCGATGCGTTCGGAGTGCTCGTCGAACGCGCGGCGCACGGCGTCGAGGTCGTTGTACGGCAGCACGAGCGTCTGCGCGGCGGTCTCGGCGGTGATCCCGGCGGACCCGGGCATCGCGAGCGTCGCGACACCGGACCCGGCCTCGGCGAGGAGCGAGTCGGAGTGCCCGTGGTAGTGCCCGGCGAACTTCACCAGGAGGTCACGGCCGGTGTACCCGCGGGCGAGTCGGATCGCCGTCATCGTCGCCTCGGTGCCCGTCGACACCATGCGGATCTTCTCGATCGGCCCGTCGCCGTCGACCGAGACCCGCTGCTTGACGAGCTCGGCGAGCTCGGTCTCGCCCGGCGTCGACGCACCGAACGAGAGCCCCCGTGAGGCCGCCTGCTGCACGGCCTCGACCGTGCCGGGGTGCGCGTGGCCGAGGATCGCCGGTCCCCACGACGCCACGAGGTCGACGTACTCACGACCCTCGGCGTCGGTGACGTACGCGCCCTTCGCGGCGGTCAGGAACCGGGGCGTGCCACCGACCGAACCGTAGGCGCGCACCGGCGAGTTCACGCCTCCGGGGATGCTGTTCTTCGCACGCCCGAACAGCTGGTCGTTGGTGGTGGTCGTCGTGGTGGTCATTCGGGGGCCTTCCCGGTCGAGGCGACGCCGGACACCGCCGCGGTGCTGCCGGACGTGCGCAGGCCGGCCTCCTGGTTGAGCTTCCGCGCGACCTCGACCGCGAAGTAGGTGAGGATCGCGTCGGCACCGGCACGCTTGATGCCGACCAGTGCCTCCATCGCGGCGGCGTCGCGGTCGATCCAGCCGTTCTGGGCTGCTGCCGTGATCATCGCGTACTCACCGCTGATCTGGTACGCCCACACGGGGACCTCGGAGACGTCCGCCGTCCGCGCGAGCACGTCGAGGTAGCTCATCGCGGGCTTCACCATGACGATGTCGGCGCCCTCCTCGATGTCGAGCAGCACCTCGCGGAGGCCCTGGCGCCCGTCCGCGGCGTCGATCTGGTACGTCCGACGGTCACCCTGCAGCGAGGACGCGACGGCTTCGCGGAACGGCCCGTAGAACGCGCTGGCGTACTTCGCCGAGTAGGCCAGCAGGGCGGTGCCGCTGTGCCCGGCGGTGTCGAGGGCGTCCCGTGCGGCGGCGATCTGGCCGTCCATCATGCCGCTCATGCAGACGAGCTCGGCGCCGGCCTCGGCCTGGGCGACCGCCATGTCCCGGTAGCGGAGCAGCGTCGCGTCGTTGTCGACCGAGCCGTCCGCCGCGAGGACACCGCAGTGCCCGTGGTCGGTGAACTCGTCGAGGCACAGGTCGGACTGCACGACGAGCGCGTCGCCCACCTCTTCGCGCGCGACGCGGATCGCCACGTTGAGGATGCCGTCCGGGTCGGTCGCACCGGTCCCCTCGGCGTCCTTCGACGTCGGGACGCCGAACAGGTTCACGCCGCCGATCCCCTGCTCCGCCGCCTCGACGAGCGCGCGCCGGAACGAGTCGAGCGAGTGCTGCGACACACCGGGCATGCTCGAGATCGGCACGGCCTCGGTCGCGCCCTCGCGGATGAACATCGGCAGCACGAGTTCGGCCGGGTGCAGGCGCGTCTCGGCGACGAGGCGTCGCATGGCCGGGGTGGCGCGGAGCCGGCGGGGGCGGACCTGGGGGAACTGTCCGGTCACGATGACCTTCCTGATCGGGGTGGTTCTGGGGCTTCGGGTGCTTCGGGCGCTTCGGTTCGGAGTGCCTCGGCGACGGCGTCGAGCAGGGCGTCGGCGGAGCGGCTGCGTGCGACGACGTGCACGGGCAGACCGACCTCGCGCGCGGCCGCTGCGGTCCCGGGGCCGATGCACGCGATGCGCGTGCGCGGGTCGAGCGGGGTCATGCGGCGGGCGATCTCCGAGGCGACGCTGCCGCTCGTGACGAGCACCGCGTCGGGTGCCCGGTCGAGGCGGACCGGCTCGTCACCGGTCCCCACGGTACGGTACGCGACCACGTCCTCGACGTCGATCCCGCGGGCCCGCAGCCCCTCGACGAGCGTGGGTGCAGCCAGCTCGGAACGCGGGAAGAGGACACGTCCGGCGGGCTGCGGGAAGGCGGCGACGAGTCCGGCAGCGGACTCCGTGTCGGGCACCACGTCGACGGGCCAGCCCGCCTGCCGCGCGGCCCGCGCGGTCGCCTCGCCGACGCAGGCCACGCGCACCCCGGCCGGGAGGCGCGGCATGCGTCCGGCGACCATCCGCACGGCCGTCGCACTGGTCACCGCGAGCCAGGGGGCTGGCGACCCGGCCCCGCCGGGACCGGTTCCGACGGCGGACGGGGAGTCGTGCCTCCCGGCTTCCGCCGCCAGGCGCGCGAGCGCCGCGTCGAGGGCTGCCGGGTCCTCGGGGGGCGCGTCGGTGATGAGTGGCACCACGACGGCATCGAGTCCTCGTGCGCGCGCAGCCCCGGCGACCGTGGCACCCCACGCACCACCGCGCGGGACGAGCACGACCGGGGGCCGCGGCTCGTCCTGCACGGGAGTGTCGCCGTCCGTGGCTAGTCCGTGCTGGTCGCCGTGCCGGAGCCGGTGCTCGACGTCGCGTCGTCGGCGGGCTGCGCGGCGGCCGGGGTGGCCAGTCCGGGTCCGGCCGAGTGGTGACCGTCGGCCGGCGCGTCCGACACCGACGACGCCAGGTCGGCGAGTCCGGCCGCGCCGTTCTCGAGCAGTTCGGCGGCGACACGGCGGCCGACGTCGAGGGCCTCGTCGAGGCGTTCCTGCGCGGACCCGTCGAGGTGCGCCGCGTGCGACGCCGTGCGGTACTCAGAGCCGTCGGGGCGGTACACCGTCGCGCTGACGAGCAGGAGCTCGGCGTCGACGACCGCGGTCGCACCGATCGGCGCGGAGCACCCGGCCTCGAGCTTCGCCAGGACCTCGCGCTCGGCCGTCACCGTGAGGCGGGTCGGCGCGTGGTCGAGCTTCCGGAGTGCGGCGAGCAGGTTCCGGTCCGTCTCGTCCGACCGGATCTCGACCGCGAGCGCTCCCTGACCGGGGGCACTCGGCCAGAAGCCGAGGTCGAGGAGCTCCGTGGCGGCGCTCAGTCGGTCGATGCGCCCGAGTCCCGCGGCGGCGAGTACGACCGCGTCGAGGTCGTCCTCCACCCGGCCGAGGCGGGTGTCGATGTTGCCGCGGATGTCCACCACGTCGAGGTCCGGACGCTTGGCCTTGAGCTGCGCGACCCGGCGGGGCGACCCCGTGCCGACCTTCGCACCCTCGGGCAGCGAGTCCACCGTGGCGCCGTTCCGGGCCACGAGGACGTCACGGGCGTCGGCACGCTTGGGCACCGCCGCGATCGTCAGCCCCGGGTACGGCGCGGTCGGGAGGTCCTTGAGGGAGTGCACGAGGACGTCGACCTCGCCCGCGACGAGTGCTTCGCGCAGAGCGCTGGCGAAGACCCCGGTGCCGCCGAGGCTGGCGAGCGATGCACGGTTCGTGTCGCCCTCGCTGGTCACCTCGACGAGTTCGACGGGACGGCCGGACGCCTTCGCGAGGCGGTCGGCGACGTCCTGCGACTGCGACATCGCGAGCCGGCTGGCCCGGGTGCCGAGACGGATCGGTGCCGGACCGGCCGGCGCCTGCTCGGCTGCCGGCCGCTCGGCTGCTGCCTGCTCGCTCACGGTGCCAGGCCGGCGGCGGCGGGCTTGAAGCCGGCGCGCACGTTCTCGCAGCAGCCCGGTCGGCAGACGTCGTACCAGGGGCCGAGGTCGGTCAGGTGCGGACGCTCCGACGTCGGGACGCCGTTGACGCGCTCGAGCACGAGGTCGATCAGCCCGGCGACGTACGCCGGGTCGACGCCGGGCGTCTGCGTCCGGACCGACCAGAAGCCGAGCTCCTGCGCGGTCTCGGTGGCTTCCTCGTCGAGGTCCCACATGACCTCCATGTGGTCGCTCACGAAGCCGAGCGGGACGATGAGCACGGCGCGGGTCGGTCCGCCCTTGAGCTCCTCGTTCATGTAGTCGTTGATGTCCGGCTCGAGCCAGGGCTGCGTCGGGGGGCCCGAACGCGACTGGTAGACGAGCTTCCACGCGGGCTTCGACGTCCCGGCGAGGTGCGCGTGCTCGGGCTGCTCGACGAGCTCGTTCCACGCCTGCTCGAGGACGACCTCGGCGACCGCGAGGTGCTGCGCCTCGTACGCGCCGTGCTCGTCGAAGCCGCGGAAGTCGGGCCCGGAGCGGGCGGCGTCGGCCGAGGGGATCGAGTGCGTCGAGAACAGCACGTGCAACTCGGTGCCGAGGTCGAGGCCCTCGTTCTCCGCGATCGCCTTCGCGAGGCCGTCACGCACGCCGTCCACGAACGGCCGCACGAAGCCCGGGTGGTCGAAGAACTGCCGGACCTTGTCGATCTTGATCGTGTCGATGAGGCCAGTGGCGTCGAGCACGCGGGCGTAGTCCTCGCGGTACTGCCGGCAGCTCGAGAACGACGAGTAGGCGCTCGTCGCGATCGCGATGAGGTTCGTCAGCCCGCGGTCTGCGGCTTCCGTGAAGGCGTCCTCGAGGTAGGGGTCCCAGTTGCGGTTGCCCCACAGCACGGGCAGGTCGATGCCGCGCTCCGCCAGTTCGGCCTCGAGCGCCGCCTTCAGCGCGCGGTTCTGCGCGTTGATCGGGCTGACGCCGCCGAAGTGCCGGTAGTGGTGCGCGACCTCTTCGAGCCGCTCGTCCGGGATGCCGCGGCCACGGGTGACGTTGCGGAGGAACGGGATGACGTCGTCTTGGCCCTCCGGACCGCCGAACCCGGCGAGGAGGATCGCGTCGTACGCGGTCGGGACCTCGACGTGCTCGGGTCCGTCGACCGCGGCGGGCGTCGCGGCGAGGACGGCTCCGTGTCCGTTCGTGATCTGGCTGGTGTCGGTCACGACAGCACCTCCGGCAGCTCGGCGGTCGTCACGCGACGACCCGTGTAGAAGGGCACTTCCTCACGCACGTGGAGGCGTGCCTCGGTGTAGCGCAGGTCGCGCATGAGGTCGACGAGGTCCACCAGGTCGGGGCTCTCGAGCGGGAGGATCCACTCGTAGTCGCTCAGGGCGAACGTCGCGATGGTGTTCGTCAGCACACGGCGGTACTTCGCGCCGGCGACGCCGTGGTCGCGGAGCATCTTCGAGCGCTCGTCCTCCGGCAGGAGGTACCACTCGTAGGAGCGGACGAACGGGTACACCGTGATCCACGCCTCGGGGTCCTTGCCGCGGAGGAACGCGGGGGTGTGCCGCTTGTTGAACTCGGCCTCGCGGTGCATGGCCATGGCGTGCCAGACCGGCTCGGCGTCTCGGAAGAGCGGGGTGCGACGGATCTCGCGGAGCACGGCCTGGATCGCCTGTGCGTCGTCGCCGTGGAGCCAGATCATGACGTCGGCGTCGGCACGGAAGCCGGAGACGTCGTAGAAGCCGCGGATCGTGACGCCGCGGTCGGCCGCGGCGGACACGACGCCGTCGAGCTCGGCGACACCGTCGTCACCGACCGGGGTCACCGCCCCGACCGGGCGGCGGACGACGGCCCACAGGGCGTAGGCCGTCAGGAGGTTCGGGTCGATGCCGGAGGCCGGGTCGGTCTCGTGTGCGTCGCCCGGAGCGGGCACGGTGGAACTCATGGGTCCTTTGTCCTATCGGTTGCCAGGGATTACCTCGGCCCCTGCCGAAGAGCGCCCGACGAGGAGGACCCGCGCGGCGGCGATGCGTCGGCCGGTCACCGCCGTCGGAGCACCGCTACGACGATACCCCCGACCACTGCCACGCCGGCTGCGAGCCCGGCCAGGTACGGCACGGGGTTCTCGTCCGCGCGCCGCTTCACCTTCGCGGCGGCGATGCCGAGCTGCTTCGGGACGTTGAGCTTGTCCTCGATGGCGTCGAGGGTGTCGAACAGCTGCGCGCGGGTCGCCGCGACGCGGTCGGCCAAGTCGTCGTGCTGGTCGGTCACGGTTCCTCCGTCGGTGGTGCTGGTGCTGGTGGCGTCTGCGCGACCTCGGTCGCTGCCTGGGGTCGGCGTCAGAACCGGCCGCCGACGTCGGGCTTGCGCGATCCGTACTGCGTCCCCGGGGTCGGCTTCTTGCCGAGGCCCTTCACCGCGTTGACGTCGTTCTTCACGCTGTCGATCGTGCGCTTCGGCGTGATCGGCAGCCCCTTCTTGAAGCGCTTCCACCCGATCAGCCCGAGGATCGCCGCGACGACGAGCATGACGACGGCGACGACCAGCGCGGCGAGCCACGCCGGCATCACGGTCGCGAGGCCCATCACGGCTGCCGTCAGGAGGACGCCGATCGCGTACAGCACGATGACGAGCGCCGCGATGAGGAGCCCGGCCGCGAGCGCGAAGATCTTGACCTTCGCCAGCATCTCGGCCTTGAGCAGGTTGAGCTCACCGGTCACGAGCTCCTTGACGAGCTTCGGGACGTCGCCGACCAGACCGAACAGCGAACGCGGCTTGCGGTCGCGGGTGTCGGTCATGAGGTGTGAGCGTCCTTCTTCTGCCCGACCTTGCGGACGACCTTCTTGGTCTGCTCGCCGACGAACTCCGCGACGTCCGGGGTCTTGTCGGCGATGAACTCCTCAGCCGTGTGGACGCCCTTCTGGACGCCGTTGCTGTTCCAGATCTTGCCGCTGACGGTCTTGATCTGCTCGTACCGCGCCCTTCCGGCTCGTGATCCCAGGACGTACCCGAGTGCTGCGCCGGCGACGAACAGGAGCTTGCCTCGCATGTGCGATTCCTCCGTTGGGTCAGTGTGCGGTGGTCATGCGCCGAGCGGTATACGTCCGGCGTCTCCCCAACAGTAGCCCTCGGGCACCGCTCGGTCCGCCCAGGTTCACAGGTCCGTGTCGTCCAGGATGCGTTCAGCGGCTGTCCGGGCGGACGCGACGATGCCCGACAGCCCGCGACCGCTCGAGGTCTCCCCGATGCCGATGACGCCCTCGGCGAGGCCGGCGGCGGTGGTGTCCGGGCCGTGCCACCGGACGCGTGCAGCGCCACGGACGCGGTCCGTCCCGAACCGCACGCCCAGCAGGGTGACGGCGTCGCGGACGGCGCGCACGCCGGCAGGGTCGGCCGGGTCGACCGGGAGGCTCGTGGCCACGTCCGACACGTCGGCGTGCGTCGCGTAGCTGAGGCGCAGGACGTGCGCACCGCCCGTCGCTTCGGCGAGCCAGGGCCACTTCACGGTGGCGTGCGTCAGGGCCTTGGCACCGACCCCCTCGGCGTCCGGGTGCACGAGCATGCCCGTCCCGCGCGGAGCGGCGTCGAGGGCGGGTTCGTCGACGACGAGCGTCACGAGCTCGATGCCGGTGCGGTCGGCCGCCGCCGTGCGCTGCGGGTCGGCCGTCGAGGAGAGGACGTGGTCGGCCACGAGCGTCTCGGTCTCGCCGTCCGCTCCGGTGACCTCGACGTGGTGTCCGGCAACGGCGGTCGCGCGCGTGCTGAGCCGGACGTCGACCCGGTAGGTCTCCATGTCCGCCACGAGTTCGTCGACCAGACGGACGATGCCGCCGCGGATGCCCTGGACGGCGGAGCCGGCAGCGGCACGGGAGCGGAGTGCGAGCACCGCTCGGCCGAGCGAGCCGTCCCGGAGCAGCGCGGCGCGCAGCCCCGGCGCCACACGGTCGGGGTCGAGGCGGTCGGGGTGCGTCGAGTGCACGCCGCCGGCGATCGGGACGACGAGGTCGTCGAGCACCCGCTCGCCCATCCGCTTCCGGACGAGCTCGCCGAGCGACGCCGCCTTCGCGCCGACGGGGGACGGCAGCAGGGAGTCCATCTGCGCCCGCAGTCCGGCCTTCTGCCCGATCACGGCGAGGACGTCGGCCGCCATCGGGGTGCTCGGGATGCCGAGGAGGCCCGTGGCGGGGATCGGCGCGGTGCGACCGTCGCGGGTCATCAGCCACGCGCCGCGCTGGTCCGGCGTCACGATGTCGTTGCCGAGTCCGAGTTCGATCGCGAGCCGGCTGATCGCGTCCGTCCTGGTGGCGAAGGAGTCCGCGGCCATGTCGAGGTCGATGCCGGCGACCGTGTGCCGACGGACCATGCCGCCGAGCACGCCGGACGCCTCGACGAGCACCACGTGGGCACCCGCCTTGGCGAGGTCCCGCGCGGCGACGAGGCCGGCGACACCACCACCGACGACGACGACGTCGGTCACGCCGGCTCCCCCGCCGTCCGGCCGGAGCCCAGGGAGTGCACGAGCTCGACGACGCGGGTGATCACGGTCGGGTCCGTCTCGGGCGGGACGCCGTGCCCGAGGTTGACGACGTGCGCACGGGCCGATCCGCCGCGACGGACGACGTCGCGCACGTGGGCCTCGAGCACCGACCAGGGAGCGGAGAGCATCGCCGGGTCGATGTTGCCCTGCACGGTGACGTCGGTGCCGACGCGGCGGACGGCCTCGTCGAGGGGGATGCGCCAGTCGACCCCGACGCCGTCGACCACGACGGAGTCACCCCCGAGGGTGGTCATGTCGTGCAGGACCTCGCCGCTGCCGACGCCGAAGTGGATCCGTGGGACGCCGAGGTCCGCGACGTGCTCCAGCGCCCGGGCGGAGTGCGGCGCGACGGACGCGAGGTAGTCGGCACGCGGCAGCGATCCCACCCACGAGTCGAAGAGCTGCGCGGCCGAGGCTCCGGCGAGCACCTGCGCGCGGAGGAACGCCCCCGACACGTCCGCCGCCCAGGCGAGCAGGCGGGACCACGTCTCCGGGTCGGCGTGCATGAGCGTGCGGGCGCGGATGTGGTCCTTCGACGGACCGCCCTCGACCAGGTAGGCGGCGAGGGTGAAGGGCGCGCCGGCGAACCCGATGAGCGGCGTGCTCCCGAGCTCGGCGACCGTCCGCGCGACGGCCTCGGTGATCGGTGCGAGCGACGCCGGGTCGAGGGGCTGCAGGGCGTCCACGTCGGCCGCCGTGCGGATCGGGGAGCCGAGGACCGGACCGCGACCGGGGACGATCTCGACGTCGACGCCCGCGAGCTTGATCGGCACGACGATGTCGCTGAAGAAGATCCCGGCGTCGACCCCGTGCCGACGGACCGGCTGGAGCGTGATCTCGGACGCCATCGCCGGGTCGAGGCAGGCGTCGAGCATCGCCGTGCCGACCCGCAGCTCGCGGTACTCCGGCAGCGAACGCCCGGCCTGCCGCATGAACCACACGGGGAGCGTCTCAGGTCGGTCGCCACGGAGCGCACGGACGAGCGGGGAACCGCTGGTCAGGCCGGAGGTGAGGGGGTGCGTCCCGGGGAGGGCGGAGGCGGGGGCGTCGGTCACCGAACGATTCTCCCACCGGCTGTCCGGGTGGTTCCCGCACATCCGTGCAGCCAACCGCCGGCACACCGAGCGCGGGTTACCATGGAACACGTGCTCATCTGTCTCACGGCGTCGCACCGCAACGCCAGCTTCGATCTCCTGGAGCGACTGAGCATCGGCGCACCGACCGCCGCGAGCCGTCTCGTGACCGACTCCGACGTGTTGGACGGAGCCGTCGTCCTCGCCACGTGCAACCGCTTCGAGGCCTACCTCGACATCGCGGGGGACGACCGTGACTCCGCCGTCTCGGCCACCGTCGACGCCGTCGCCACCGCCAGCGACCTCTCCCCGACCGAACTCCGCGACTCCGTCCGGGTGCTCGGCGGCAAGGACGTCGTGCAGCACCTCTTCGCGGTGTCCAGCGGGCTCGAGTCCGTCGTCGTCGGGGAGACCGAGATCTCCGGACAGGTGCGTCGCTCCCTCGAGGACGCCCGCTCGAACGGCACCACCACCTCGGACCTCGAGCGCCTCTTCCAAGAGGCCGCGCACACCTCCCGCGGCGTCAAGACCCGCACGCGCATCGGTGCCGCCGGACGGTCGCTCGTCCGCCTCGGCCTCCAGCTCGCGTCCTCCCGCGTGACCGACTGGGCGCAGACCCGCGTCCTCCTGATCGGCACCGGCAGCTACGCCGCGACGACCATCGCGGCGCTGCGCGACAAGGGCGCCGCGAACATCCAGGTGTTCTCGCCCTCTGGTCGTGCGTCCTGGTTCGCGGCGAAGCACGACCTCGTCGCCGCGCGTGACCTCCGCCAGGCCATCGGGTCGAGCGACGTCGTCATCACCTGCACCTCGAGCGAGGTCCCGGTCGTCGCACCGGCGGACCTCGACGACGGCGTCCGTCGGATCGTCATCGACCTCGGGCTCCCCCGCAACGTCGACCCCGCCGCGGCCGGTGTCGACGGCGTCGAGCTGCTCGACCTCGAGACCATCAGCATCCACGCGCCGATCAACGAGCTGAACGCCGAGTCCGAGGCCCGCGCGATGGTCGACGACGCCGTGTCGCGCTTCCGCGCACAGGCGCTCGAGCAGTCGACCACCCCCGCACTCGTCGCCTTCCGCAAGCACGTGTTCGACATCCTCGACGACGAGATCGACCGGGCGAAGCGTCGCGACGGCGACCCCGAGTCCGTCGAGCAGACCGAGCGTGCCCTCCGCCACCTCGTGGGCGTGCTGCTGCACCGGCCCTCGGTCCGAGCACGGGAGCTCGGTCGCGCCGGTC
The DNA here is from genome assembly GCF_030406605.1 of Curtobacterium sp. 458. NCBI lineage: Bacteria > Bacillati > Actinomycetota > Actinomycetes > Micrococcales > Microbacteriaceae > Curtobacterium > Curtobacterium sp. 458. The sequence continues at coordinate 906,647 of NZ_CP129104.1, forward strand.
GTGGCGAGGAGTTCGTCGGCGCGCTCGACGCGCTCTTCGGCGTGCAGCCCGCCCCCGAGACCGAGGTGCCGAGCCCGGTCGTGCCGCTCGCGGAGCGCACCGCGCCCGCCCGTGACGACGCGGACCGCACCGACGAGGCGGACGCGAGCTGAGCCGCCCCACGCCCACGGCCGCCACGCCGCTCCGCAAGCTCCGCAGCGCGGCGGAACCGGGGCGCGTGGGCCCTCCGGCCGTCCCCACGCTGCGCGTGAGCGCGCTGCTCCTCGTGCGCGACCGGCGGGTCCTGATGGTACGTGCGCGGGGGCGCGACGTCCTCTACCTGCCCGGCGGCAAGGCCGAGCCGCGCGAGACCGACGTCGAGGCGGTGCTCCGCGAGGCGTACGAGGAGACCGGACTGCGCCTGACGGCACAGGACGTCGAGCCGTTCGGGACGGTCACGGAACCCGCGCACGGGCAGGCGCCCGGCACGATGGTCGCGATGGCGCTGTTCACGGTCCGGCCTGGAGGCACGCTCGACTCCGCCACGCCCATCGCCTCGGCAGAGGTGGACGAGGTGGAGTGGGTCACCTCCGCGGACGCGGACCGGTGCCCGCCCGCCGGTGTCGAGACGCTCCGGCGGCTCGTCGCCGCGGACCTCGTCGACTGACGGGCACGACCCGGGCTACTCGTCCTTGTCGGTGTAGTGGCCGACTCCCTCGGTGCCGGTCGGCTCCGGCTCGCCGGGGATGTCGCTCTCGACGTACTCACCCTGCTCGCCGTCCGGCGTCGGACGACCCTCGCCCGGGATGTCGCTCGACACGAACTCCCCGACCGGCTCGGTGCTCGCGACGTGCTGCTCGCCCGGGATCTCGCTGTCGGTGAAGGCTCCGGCGCGGGGTTCGACGCCGTCCGCGCGACCCTCGTCGCCGCGTGCCTGCTCGTGCTTGTCCGTCATGGCGGTCTCCGTCGTCCGTGGCACGGGCCCTCCCGTGCCGGTGACCGCGAGTGTGCTCGCGGAGGCTGGACACCGCCCGAGTCCGGGTCGCTCGACGGTGGTTGCGTGGGTCCATGCAACGCAGCACCGTCCCCAGGGTCCTGTCCGTCGCCGTCGGGCTGATCGCCGTCGGCGTCCTCGCCGGGTGTGCCGGCGGAGGTGCGGCGACGCCGAGCGCCACGGCGACGGCCACCGAGACCGTGACGGCCACGCCGACGCCGTCCTCCACGCCGTCGTCGTCCGCGTCGGGGTCGTCGGGCACCGGGTCGTCGTCCGGCGGGGTCGCCCGGTGTGCCGCGTCGTCGTTGTCGCTCACCGAGCAGCCGGGCAGCGGCGGCGCCGCCGGGAGCACGATCATCCACCTCGCGTTCACGAACACGGGTTCGTCGACGTGCACGCTGCAGGGCTGGCCGGGCGTCTCGTTCGTCGGTGGCGGCGACGGCCAGCAGATCGGTGCCGCGGCGTCCCTCGACCGCTCGTCGCCGCACCCGACCGTGACGCTCCGCCCCGGACAGGTCGCGGTCGCGCCGCTGAAGATCGGGCAGGCCGGCAACTACTCCGCCGCGGACTGCTCCCCGGTGACGCCCGACGGCTACCGGGTCTACCCGCCCGGGTCGAAGACGTCGCTGTTCCTCAAGGACGAGGGGCGCCAGGCGTGCCGGTCGTCGGACGCGCCGCTGCTCAGCGTGCAGGCGCTCGTGCCGGAGGGTCAGGCGACCGACTGAGGCCTGCCACGATGGGCGCATGGTGACCATCGCGACGGACGTGCCGACCTCGGACGAACTGATCGGCCTTTACACATCGGTCGGCTGGTCGGCCTACACCCGTGATCCCGACCTGCTCGAGGCCGCGGTGTCGGGTGCGCACCTCGTGGTGACCGCCCGCGTGGACGGCGTGCTGGTGGGGCTCGTGCGCACGGTGTCGGACGGGGCGACGATCGCGTACGTGCAGGACGTCCTCGTGCGCCCCGAGCACCAGCGGACCGGGGTCGGCCGGGCGTTGCTCGCCGAGGTGCTCCGCCGGTACGACCACGTGCGCCAGACGGTGCTGCTCACCGACGCCGAACCCGGGCAGCGGGCGTTCTACGAGTCACTCGGGTTCGTCGAGGCGCACGACGTCGAGCCCGCTCCGCTGCGGTCGTTCGTGCTGCTGCGCTGAACACACGAGAGCGCCGCCCCCGTGGTCCGGGGGCGGCGCTGCTGCGTGGTGGTGCGGGGTGTTACTTGATCTTGGCGGTGATGGTCGCGGTGCCCACGAGCAGGCCGCGCTTGACCGCGTCGGTGCCGAACGTCTTGTTCAGCAGACCCGCGGCGTCCTCGGAGACGTGGACCGTGGTACCGGTCAGGATCGCGTTGTCGCCCTCGAGCTGCAGCGGCTTGAGGGTGCCGCCCCAGAGCTCGAACAGGTACGCGTTCGCCGCGGCGACCTTGCCGTTGACCAGCACGTCACCGTAGAGCTTGGACGACCCCGGGTTCACCACGAAGTTCTCCAGCGTCACCGTCGTGTCACCGGCCTTGAGCGTCAGCCCCGAGTCGTCGTGGTTGAGCAGCCCCTGCACGTACGGACGGTACGAGCCGTCCGGGTTCCAGTACGTCACCGAACCGGCCGTGATCGGGAACGACACCGACCCGTCCTCGAGCTTGGCGTTGCCCGACACCCCGGGGGTGAGCTTCAGCGCGGTCAGCGCGTCGGTGAAGCCCGAGTCGAGCTTCACCGCGGTCGTGCCACCGAGGACCTCGGGCACCGACGCGACCGGCGCCGGGATCTTCGACGAGCTGGAGGAGACGGTGTGCACCGACGGGGTCGACGCGTTCGCGGCGCCGACACCGAACGCGGCGCCACCGAGGACGAGCGCGCCGGTCGTGGCGAGGGTGATCGTGGTCTTCAGGCTCTTGCGCATGATGTTCTGTCCTTTGCTGTGTCGCGCTCGGCGCGGCGTTCGATGGCGCGCCGAACCGACCCGTCGACGGGTCGAGAACCAGCGATCTGCGGCTGGTGAGCGCTCCGGGTGGTTCCCGGTCTGTGCAGGGGATTCGACGCCCTGCCCGGAGTGGATTGGGACGACTTCTCGCCGTTACCGTTCCGTGACATCGGGCGCTCGCTACCCTTGCCCGGTGACCGCTACGAGCCAGCAGGAACGCGTCGTCGAGCAAGCCGTCGTCGACCGCGGCAGCGCACTGGTCGGACGGCCGCTGCACGCCGTGCGCGTACTCACCGGCGGACAGCACGCCCGCACCGTCCTGGCCGACGACGGCGAGCAGCACGTCGTCGTACGGACCTTCCCACGCGGCGACGACGCCGTCCTCCGCGAGGCCGCGGTGCTCGCACGACTGGAGCCCCTCGGCGTCCTCGCGCCCCGCCTCCTCGCGCACGGCACCGTCGACGGGCTGCCGACCGTCGTCACCTCGGCCCTGCCCGGCTCCGTGCCGCCCGCCGACCTCGACCTCGGATCCGCCGCCGACCAGCTCGGCGCCGCACTCGCACGGGTGCACGAGCTCGATCCGACCGGGCTGCCCGACGACGGACGGGCACCGAAGCGCGTCGCGGGCCGTCTGGCCGGTGCTGCGCGCGCCGTCTGGCCGACGACCGACCAGGCTCGCGTGCTCACCCACGGCGACTTCTGGAGCGGGAACGCCGTGTGGCAGGACGACCGTCTCAGCGGGATCGTGGACTGGTCGGGTGCGATGTCGGCTCCTCGTGGCGTCGACGTGGCGTGGTGCCGACAGGACCTCGTGCTGCTGGGCTCGACCGACGCCGCCGACCGGTTCCTCGCCGCGTACGAGCGCGCCGGCGGTGTGCGGGTCCTCGACGTGCACGCCTGGGACGTCCTGGCCGCGGCACGCGCCGACCCGTACGTGGAGACGTGGGCGCCCAACTACGCCGGGATCGGTCGGGAGGACATCACGGCGCGGGTCATCCGGCAGCGGTTCGACGCGTGGGTCCGGCGCCTCCTCGACTGAGACGGTGCCGGTCAGCGGCGAGCGGGCAGGTGCACGGCCTCGAGCACCTCGGTGCCCATCGTGCGCAGGGCATCCACGACCGCCAGTCGCCGCTGCAGGGTGGCGTCGTCGAACGTCACCGTGACCGCGTAGCTCACGGAGGACGCCGGACCGCGGAGGATCCCCGCCTCGGCACGGACCCCGAGCGACGAACCCGTGATCGACACGACCTGCAACCCGTGGTCGAGCGACCGGTGGGCCAGCGGGTCGAGCGCGAAGGAGCCCGCCACGAGGGAGAGGTCGCTCGACAGGGAGAGCCACCCGAGCACCCGGTTCGAGACGGCCTCGTCGACGACCTCCCCGAGTGCCAGCCCGCGGAAGAGCCAGCTCAGCTCCCCGGTCGCCGCCACCGAGGCATCAGGAGCGTCGTCCGGGCCCCGGCGGTCCCGGATGCGGTCGATGAGGGCCGTCCGCTCGATGCCGAGCGACTCGGCGCGCTCGCGGACGGCGTCGATGCCGACGGTCGAGAGCAGGGCGTTCATGGCCCAGGCGTCCGCGGCGGCGCCGACCAGGGTCGCGAGGTCCGACACCTGCATGGTGGACTCCTGCAGGAACTGCCACAGGCCGGCGCCCGTCGCGGTGTCCCGGGCCATCCGCTGCAGGCGGTCGCCGTGCAGACCACCGTCCTCGAGCAGTGCAGCGACCTCGATGAGCAGCAGCACCCGCCCGAGGCTCGCGACCGGTTGGACCAAGGTGTCGTCGACCGCGAGCAGCGCCTTGCCGGTCGACGTGTCGATGACGGAGGCACTGACCCCCGCACCGTCCCTCGCCAACGCACCGAGTGCCTCCAGGGTGGCTCCGAAGCGCTCGTCGGCACCGCCACGGTGCCGGCCGTGCGCACGGCCGCCGCTGCCGCCGCGCGATCGGTCGCCGTCGCCGGCCGACCCCTGACGGCGTCGCCGGGACGGCAGAGCCGCGTCCGGCTCGACCATCACCAGATGGCGACGCGCTCGGCCGGGTCGAGGTACATCGAGTCGCCCTCCGTCACGCCGAACGTGTCGTAGAAGCCGTCGATGTTGCGCACGACCTGGTTGCACCGGAACTCGTTCGGGGAGTGCGGGTCGATGCTGAGCAGGCGCGCGGCCTCCTCCGGACGGATCGCCATCCTCCAGGCCTGCGCCCAGCTGAGGAAGAAGCGCTCTGCGCCGCTGAGCCCGTCGACCACCGGCGGCTCCTGACCGTCGAGGGACAGCAGGTACGCCTTCCACGCGATCGAGAGGCCACCGAGATCGCCGATGTTCTCACCGATCGTCAGCGCGCCGTTGACGTGACCGTCGGGGACCTCGGTCGGGACGAGGGCGTCGTACTGCGCGATGAGGGCCTTCGTGCGCTCCTCGAACGCGGCGCGGTCGGCCTCGGTCCACCAGTTCTGCAGGCGACCGTCGCCGTCGTACTGCGACCCCTGGTCGTCGAAGCCGTGACCGATCTCGTGGCCGATCACGGCGCCGATCGCGCCGTAGTTCGCGGCGGGGTCGCGTCCGGCGTCGAAGAACGGGAACTGCAGGATCGCGGCGGGGAACACGATCTCGTTGAAGCCGGGGTTGTAGTACGCGTTGATCGTCTGCGGGGTCATGAACCACTCGTCGCGGTCGATCGGCTTGCCGATCTTGCCGAGCTCACGGTCGACCTGGAAGCTCGCGACGGCGCGGACGTTGCCGATGAGGTCGTCGGCGGAGACCTGCAGCGCCGAGTAGTCGCGCCACTTCACCGGGTAGCCGATCTTCGGCGTGAACTTGTCGAGCTTGTCGAGGGCCCGCGCGCGGGTCTCGTCGGTCATCCAGTCGAGACCCGTGATGCTCTGGCGGTAGGCCTCGACGAGGTTCGCGACGAGCTCGTCCATCTCGGCCTTGGAGGTCTCGTCGAAGTGCTCCTGCACGTAGATGCGACCGATCGCCTCGCCCATGGCGCCCTCGACCAGGGAGACGCCGCGCTTCCACCGCTCGCGCTGCTTGGGCGCTCCGGTCAGTGCGGTGCCGTAGAACGAGAAGTTCGTCGCGGAGAACGCGCTCGTCAGGTAGGCCGCCGAGCCGCGGACGACCTGCCAGCGGAGCCAGTCCTTCCACGCTGCGAGCGGCTCGGTGCGCAGCAGTCGCGCGAGCCCGGTGATGAACGACGGCTCGCGGACGACGACGGTCTCGAAGGCACCGGCCGGGGCGTCGATGGCCTCCCACCACTGCCGCAGGTCGATGCCCTCGGCGAGCGCCGCGACCTCGGCCCACGGAAGCTTGTTGTAGGTCTTCTGGCTGTCGCGCGTGGTGACGTTGTCCCAGTGCTCGGCGGCGAGGGCGGTCTCCAGCCCGATGACGTTGTCGCTGCGGTCGCCCGCGTCGTCGAAGCCGGCGAGCGGGAACATCGCGGCGACGAACTCGCGGTACTTGGTGCGGATGTCGGCGAAGCGGTCCTCACGGTAGTACGACTCGTCGGGCAGACCGAGGCCGCTCTGCTCGAGGAACACCACGTACGAATCGGGGTCGCCCGGGTCGTTGTCGACGAAGAGCTGGAGGAAGCTCGGCAGGCCGAGGCGCTCGAAACGACCGACCATGCGGACGAGGTCCTCGACGGAGTCGACCGTGTCGACCTCGGCGAGCAAGGGCTCGATCGGGCCGGTGCCCAGCTCCTCGAGGCGCGTCTCGTCGACGAACGCCGTGTAGAGGTCGCCGACCTTGCGCTCCTCCGTGCCCGGGGCTGCCTGCTGGGAGCGCTCGACGATCTCGCGGACGGCGAGCTCAGCCGCCTCGGCGAGGACGGTGAACGACCCGTACCGCGCCTTGTCGTCGGGGATCGGGGTGGCGGCGACCCATGTGCCGTTGACGTGCCGGTAGAGGTCGTCCTGTGGGCGCACACCGGCGTCGAGCTCGTCGGTGTGGATGCCGGAGGTGCTTGCGACGTCGGTCATGCCGTCCACGATAGCCACCGTTGCCCTGTGCGCGGGCGGCCAGCCCGAGCGGTCACCAGCGGCACTCGTCCACAGATCGGTTCGGTCCTCGTCACGGGCCTCGCGGTGCCACTACCGTTTCCCGCATGGGACTCCCTTGGAAGCTGCACGGCGACGGCCGCACCGTCTCGGCTACGACGATCGTGGCCCCCGACGAGCGCCTCGGCTGGGGACGGACCGTCGGCCTCGGCGTGCAGCACGTCGTGGCGATGTTCGGCGCGACCTTCCTCGTCCCGCTCATCACCGGTTTCCCGCCGTCGACGACCCTGCTGTTCAGCGGCATCGGGACGATCCTGTTCCTGCTCATCACCGGCAACCGCCTACCGAGCTACCTCGGTTCGTCGTTCGCGTTCCTCGCACCGATCGGCGCCGCCACGAAGATCGGCGGCATCCCGCTCGCCCTGTCGGGGATCATCGTCGTCGGGGCGCTGCTCGCGGTCGTCGGACTCGTGGTGCACCTCGCCGGCGCCGGGTGGATCGACCGGGTGATGCCGCCGGTGGTGTCCGGTGCGATCGTCGCCCTCATCGGGTTCAACCTCGCGCCCGCCGCACGCGACAACTTCGTCAAGGCGCCGGTCATCGCGCTGATCACCCTGCTCGCCATCATCCTCGTGACCGTCCTGTTCAAGGGGCTCATCGGGCGGCTCTCGATCGTCATCGGCGTCGTCGTCGGCTACGTCGCGGCGGTCATCGCGGGCGAGGTCGACTTCTCGAAGGTGGCGGCGGCGCCGTGGATCGGTCTGCCGACGTTCACCGCCCCGGCCTTCGACGCCGGCCAGCTCGCGATCTACCTCGGCTTCGTGCCGGTCGTCCTGGCACTGGTCGCCGAGAACGTCGGCCACGTGAAGGGCGTGGGACAGCTCACCGGCCGCGACCTCACCCCGCTCACCGGGCGTGCGCTGTTCGCGGACGGGGTGTCGACGGTCCTCGCGGGCATCGGCGGCGGATCCGCGACGACGACCTACGGCGAGAACATCGGCGTGATGGCCGCCACCCGCGTGTTCTCGACCGCGGCGTACTGGGTCGCGGCGATCGTCGCGGTCCTGCTCGGACTCTCCCCGAAGATCGGTGTCCTGATCTCGTCGGTCCCCGCGGGGGTGCTCGGCGGAGCGACGACCGCGCTCTACGGCCTCATCGGGATCATCGGCATCCGGATCTGGGTCGAGAACAAGGTCGACTTCGCGAAGCCGAAGAATCAGCTCACGGCGGGGATCGCGCTCATCATGGGCATCGCGGACTTCACGTTCTCGTTCGGCAGCGCGACGTTCGGCGGGATCATCGTCGGCACGGTCGCTGCGATCGTGGTGTACCACGTGATGGACCTCATCGGCCGGGCCCGCGGGACGGACCCGGCGACGCCTGCGGCGTCGGACGCGGCCCACGCCGCGACCGGCGCGGTCCCCGCGGAGCCGCGCGCCGACTGAGACGCCGCCACGGGACGGACGGGAGGCTCGTGGCCGGCCCGCGCCCGAGCCTCCCGTCCGTCCCGTGCGCGCCGCGCGAGCCGCGCGACCCGTCAAGATGGTCCGGTGCACCTGAGGACCGAGACCCGTCGAGTCGACCGGGACATCGTCCGGCTCGCCGTGCCCGCGCTCGGCGCGCTCGTCGTCGAACCGCTGTTCCTGCTCACCGACACCGCCCTCGTCGGGCACCTCGGCCAGACGCCGCTCGCAGCGGTCGGTCTGGCGAGTGCCGTCCTCCAGACCGTCACGGGGCTGCTCGTCTTCCTCGCGTACTCGACCACCCCTGCGGTCGCGCGGGCCCTCGGCGCCGGTGACCGACGCGGAGCCGTGCACGCGGGCATCGACGGCATGTGGCTCGCCCTCGTGCTCGGGGTCGTGCTCGCCCTGGTCGGGTGGCCCCTCGCGGCACCGTTCGTCGATGCGTTCGGCGCCGCGCCGGAGGTCTCGGCAGCAGCGACGGCGTACCTCACGCTGTCGCTCGTCGGGCTGCCGGGGATCCTCGTGGTGACGGCGTCCACCGGGCTCCTGCGCGGACTGCAGGACACGCGGACCCCCCTCGTGGTCGCGACCGTCGGGTTCGTCGCGAACGGGCTGCTCAACGCGGTCCTCATCTACGGCGCGGGCTGGGGCGTCGAGGGTTCGGCGGCCGGGACGGTCGTCGTGCAGTGGGCGATGGCCGCCGTCTACGTGGTGATCGCGGTGCGGGCAGCCCGGGCGTCCGGTGCCCCGCTGCGCCCCGGCGCCTCGGGGGTGGCACGCGCGCTCCGGTCGGGGGCGTGGCTGTTCCTCCGCACCGCCTCGCTCCGGATCGCCATGCTCGCGACGGTGTCGGTGTCGGCGGGACTCGGCACCACGGGGCTCGCCACGACGCAGGTCGGGCTCACCGTGTTCTCGACGCTGGCGTTCGCGCTCGACGCCCTCGCGATCGCAGGGCAGGCCCTCGTCGGCCACGGACTCGGAGCGCGCGATCCCGACCGGGTGCGGCTCGTGACCGGCCGGCTGGTGCTGCTCGGGATCGTGGGCGGCGTCGTGCTCGGACTCCTGACCGCGGCTGTGAGCGGCGTGCTCGGGCCGGTGTTCTCGGGCTCGAGCGCGGTGCAGCAGGCACTCCCCCTGGTGCTGGTGATCGTCGCGGTGGGGATGCCGGTCGCCGGGTACGTGTTCGTGCTGGACGGGGTGCTCATCGGCGCCGGGGACGCGCGGTACCTGGCACTCGCGGGCGGCGTGAACCTCGTCGTGTACCTGCCGCTGCTGTGGTGGGCGGGCGGGACGCTCGCAGGGCTCTGGGCTGCGTTCGCGCTCGGGTACATCGGCGTGCGCGCGGTGACGCTCGGGGTGCGGGCGCACCGGCGGGGCTGGATCGAGGTGGCGCTGGCCCGTTGAGCGGCGGCATCCGCGCGCCCTGGTGAGGGCGCGCGGGTGCCGTGACAGCGACAGATGTGCCGTGTCGCTCTCGCGAGAGCGACAAGAACCGTGCGGATCCCCGCGGCAGACTGTCGCTTTCGCGAAAACGACGATCGCCGGCGCGTTCCGCGCACCGCGTCAGCGCGCGGGCGGCGGGGCCGTCGTGTCGCCGATGCGGAGCTCGGAGCGGAAGGCAGCGGGCTGGGCCGGAGCCCCCTCGAGCATGGCGATCGCCGCCCGGGCCGCGGCCTGGCCCTTCTGCACGAACGGCTGCACGAGCGTGGTCAGCTGCCGGATCGGGGTGCGGTGGAACAGGCTGTCGTCGACGGGGATGCCGTCGAACCCCACGACGCTGACGTCCTCGGGCACGCGGAGTCCGGCATCGAGCGCCGCCGAGATCACCCCGACCGCGAGGACGTCGCTCTGCACGACCACCGCGGTGGGCCGAGGCCCGTCGGGGGCGAAGAGGGCGGCCCCGACGATGCGGCCCTCCTCGACCGAGCTCCCGGCCGCCTCGTGCGCCAGCGCGGACGGGAAGACCCCGCGGACCCCGCGCAGGCGTTCGAGCGAAGTGTGCGCGATGCCCTCGGCCTCACGTCCGGGGCTGATCGGCCCGCGTCGGTGGGTGCCGTCGAGCGGCAGCGTCACGACGAGGACGTCGGTGTGGCCGAGGTCGCGGAGGAAGGCAGCGGCGCGGCGCGAGGCCTCCCGGTTGTCGAGCTGCACGGGGACCGCGCCCTCGATGTCGTCCGCCTCGATGGCGACGACGGGGATGTTCCGACGGCGGAGGACGGCGACCGCTGGATCGATCCGGACGTTGCACCCGATGAGCACCACCGCGTCCACCGGGGCGTCGACGAGCGGTCCCACCAACCCGGCGTCGTCGAGCGGGCTGCGGACGAGGAGCAGGGAGGTCCCCGCCTCGCCGGCGACCTCGGCGATGCCGTCGAGCGTGAGGACGTTCACCGGGTCACGGAAGGCGTCGCTCAGCCGCTCGTCCATCACCACGCCGATGACCCCGGACCGACCTCGGCGGAGGGAGCGCGCACGTGGGTCGGGGCCGCCGTAGCCGAGTTCCGCGGCGGCCGCGAGCACGCGCTCGCGGGCTTCGTCCGAGACCGGGCCGGCACCGCTGAACGCGAGCGACGCGGTCGAGGGTGCCACGCCGGCGGCCCGTGCGACCGCGGCCAGGGTCGGGCGCGCGACACGACTGCCCGTCGTGGGTCGCGCCGCGCCGTTCGCGGTTGCCGGTTCGTCCATCGCCCGTTAGCGTAATCGTCAACGGCGGTCGAATCGATTCGACCAGCGGCCCGACACGCAAGACGACGCGGGACCCCACCCAGCACGAGACCCGGAAGAGCACCATGACGACGACGTCCGCACGCACCGCACCGACCACCCGGGCGTGGATCACCGCCGTGTTCGTGGCCTTCACGATGTCCGGCCTCGCGATCGCCACGTGGCTCGGTCGGATCCCGAGCGTCCGCGACTCCCTCGGCGCGACCACCTTCGAGATGGGCCTGCTCGTGCTCGGCATGGCGGTGGGCTCGATCGGCGGCCTCACGTTCGCCGGGCACATCGTCGCCAAGGTCGGCGCCCGTCGGGGTGTGCAGGTCGCGTCGGTCTGCCTCGCGGCCGGGATCGTCTTCGCCGGGTTCGCCGTCACCTTCGGCTGGGGCTTCGCCGCGATCTGGATCGGCCTCGTCGCCTTCGGCTTCGGCAACGGCCTCGTGGACGTCTCGATGAACGTCTCCGGCGCAGCCGCCGAGAAGGCCGGTGGCCGCACGATCATGCCGCTCTTCCACGCCGCGTTCAGCGTCGGGACGCTCGCTGGTGCCGGCATCGGCGCCCTGACCGAGGCGCTCGACGTGCCGGTGGTCTTGCACTTCGCGGTCCTCGGTGTGGTGACCTGCCTCGTCATGCTCGCCGCCGCCTCGCGCTTCGGCGACGAGCACCGGTACGAGGAGCACGAAGGCACCGAGACCAGCCCGACCCCGGTGCAGCTCACCCGCTGGCAGGTGTGGGCGCAGCCGTCCACGCTCCTCATCGGCGTGATCGTGCTCGGCATGGCCCTGGCCGAGGGGTCCGCGAACGACTGGCTGCCCCTCGCCATGATCGACGGCCACGGCCTCGACAACGCCGCCGGTTCCGCGGTGCTCACGGTGTTCCTCGCTGCGATGACCGCCGGGCGCATCGCCGGCAGCCCGCTCATCGACCGGTTCGGCCGTGTCCCCGTGCTCCGGGTGAGCGCCGCCGTCGCCGTCGTCGGACTCGGCCTGCTCATCTTCGTCGACGTCATCCCGATCGCGATCGTCGGCGTGGTCCTGTGGGGCCTCGGGGCGAGCCTCGGCTTCCCGATGGGCATGTCCGCCGCCGCCGACGACCCCCGTTCCGCAGCGCTCAAGGTCAGCGCCGTCGCGACGATCGGGTACGTGGCCTTCCTCGCCGGCCCGCCGCTGATCGGCTTCCTCGGCGAGCACATCGGGCTGCTCGGCGCCCTGCTCGTGGTGTTCGTCTTCATCATCGCCGCGGGCCTGGCGTCCGGTGCCGCCCGCGAGACCGGCGCGGCCGCCGAGACCCTCCGGAAGCGGCGCGCACGTGACGGCGACCACGGCACCACCGACTCCCGCGGGGCAGCACGCGACCAGCAGGCGGACGCGACGCAGCGCGGCGGAGGCGAGCCGCGCCTCCAGGCCGACCATCCGGACCACGCGACGGACGACACGATGGCGGACCCGGCGTCGTCGGGCGGTGCACGCACCGACCGTTAGGATCGCCGGGTGCGTCTCGTCATCGCCCGCTGCTCCGTCGACTACGCGGGGCGACTCTCGGCCCACCTCCCCCTCGCCACGCGCCTGCTCATGCTCAAGGCGGACGGCTCGCTGCTCGTCCACTCCGACGGCGGCAGCTACAAGCCGCTGAACTGGATGAGCCCGCCCTGCTCGATCGAGATGGGCGAGCCGAGCGAGGAGCAGGCCGAGGCCGGCATCACGCAGGTCTGGACGGTGACGCAGAAGAAGACGCAGGACAAGCTCGTCGTCAGCCTGTACGAGGTCATCGCGGACGAGACCCACGACCTCGGCGTCGACCCTGGTCTCGTGAAGGACGGCGTCGAGGCCCACCTGCAGCAGCTCCTCGCGGAGCAGATCGAGCTCCTGGGCGACGGGCACACCCTCGTCCGCCGCGAGTACATGACCGCGATCGGGCCGGTCGACATCCTGGCGCGCGACGACGCGGGGGCGAGCGTCGCGGTCGAGATGAAGCGGAACGCGAACATCGACGCGGTCGAGCAGCTGACCCGGTACCTCGAGCTGATGAACCGCGACCCGCTGCTCCGTCCGGTGCAGGGCGTCCTCGCGGCGCAGACGGTGGCGCCGCAGGCCCGAACCCTGGCCGAGGACCGCGGGATCCGCGTCCTCGTCCTCGACTACGACGCGATGCGCGGCATCGAGGGCGGGCACACCCGCCTGTTCTGACGCGTGGGTCTGCCGGCAACAGGGTCGCGAAACGCGCGCGTTCCGACATCGCGCGCGTCGATCGACGGGTGCAACGTCGAAGCGCGCGCGTTTCGTGGACCCCGCTCACCCGCAGCCGGGAGGCACGGTGCGGGTCCGCCCCGTCGCCGACGGCGGCCGCGTGGTCGTCTCCACGGCCCCGGCTAGGCTGGGTGGGACATGACGCGCCCGTTCACCGCCATCCTCTTCGACCTCGACGGCACCATCAGCGACTCCGCTCCGGGCATCCTCGAGAGCATGACGCACACCTTCACCACCGTGGGCGTCCCCGTGCCGGACCACGCGACGCTCATGTCGTTCGTGGGACCGCCGATCCTCGACACCTTCCACGACGCGATGGGCATGGACGCCGCGCAGGCCGAGCACACCCTCGCCGTGTACCGCGAGCACTACCTCTCGCACGGCGCCCTCGACTCGGCGATGTTCCCGGGCATCGACGTCGTGCTCCACACGCTGCACGAGGCCGGGTTGCCGATCTCGACCGCGACGAGCAAGCCGGAGACCCCGGCGACGTACATCCTCGAGCACTACGGCCTGACCGGGGACATCGACATCATCACCGGCGCGAGCGACGACGAGGTCCGCAGCTCCAAGGCCGACGTCGTCGCGGAGGCGCTGCGCCGACTCGACGCCCGCGGGTTCGACGTCAGCCGTCCCGTGTTGATCGGCGACCGCAAGCACGACGTCGAGGGCGCAGCGGTCCACGGCGTGCCGACGATCTTCGCGGAGTGGGGCTACGGCTCGCCGGAGGAGGCCGAGGGCACCGTCGCCCGGGCCGCGACCCCGCTCGACCTCCTGCCGATCCTGCTCCCGTGACGGGCGCCGTCCGCACCGGGCTCCGCGGGGCCGCGTGGCTGCTCCCCGCCGCCGTCGTCCTCATCGCCCTGAACTTCCGCGGGCCGATCGTCGCGACCGCCCCGGTCATCGGGGACGTGCGCGCCGACCTCGGGCTGACCGCGAGCATCGCCGGTCTCCTGACGACCATCCCCGTGCTCTGCTTCGCACTCGCGACACCGTTCGCGAGCTGGGTGATCGCGAAGGCGGATCCCGAGCGCGCGGTGTCGCTCTCGCTCGTGGTCGTCCTCGTCGGCACGGTCGTCCGGTCGCTGCCCTCGTCGGTGGCACTGCTCGTCGGCACCGCGGTGATCGGCATCGGCATCACGATCGGGAACGTCGTGATCCCGGTGGTCATCCGGCGGGACACCTCCCCGGAGCGGGTCGGACTCGTCACGGGCGTGTACACCTCGGCGCTCAACGTCGGGTCGATGATCACCTCGCTCGGGACGGCGCCGATCGCCGCGGTCTGGGGCTGGCCCGTCGCGATCGCGATCTGGGGTGTGCTCGCAGTCCTCGCCGGCATCGGCTGGACGTACACCGTCGGGGCTCGGGCGGCCTGGCGTCGGCCGGTCGCGGTCGAGCCCGTCGTGGAGACCGGACCGATCGACCAGGTGCTCGGCACGGGGTCGATCCGGACCGTCGACGGCGGTGCGGGAACGACCCCCGTCCGTCCGGCTCGGCGACTCATCACCTGGGGGCTCACGCTGGCGTTCGGCGGGCAGGCGTTCTCGTACTACGCCCTCACCGCCTGGATCCCGACGCTGCTGCACGACGAGATCGGCTTCTCGAAGGAGTCCTCGGGCGCGAGCTCGTCGGTCTTCCAGATCCTCGCCGTCGTCGGGGCGCTCGGCGTCCCGCTGCTCGCGACCCGGTGGCGTCCACGGGCGATCATCGCGCTCGTCGCGTTCCTCTGGCTCGCGATGCCGCTCGGGCTGCTGTTCGCGCCGCAGCTCTGGTTGCTCTGGTCGGTCCTCGGCGGTGCGGCGCAGGGCGGCGGCATCACGGTCATCTTCATCGTCATCGTCCGGATCGTGTCGAGTGACGCCGATGCCCGGCGGATGTCGGCATTCGTGCAGGGCGGCGGGTACCTCCTCGGGAGCGCCGGACCGCTCGTGGCCGGGTCCCTGCACGGAGCCACGGGCGACTGGACGGCGCCGCTGCTCGTCGTCCTCGTGGCCGTGCTGACCCTCGGCGTCGCGGGCACGATCTCGGCGCGTCGGGTCGACTGACCGGTCCTCGGCGTCGGCTGAGCTTCCGGTCAGTCGAGGCCGCACGCGGGCTGGACGTTCCCCGGACGAACCGCACGTCGGCTCAGCGCAGGCTCCGGCTTCGCGGCATGCTGGCGGCAGCGTCGCGGCACACCGTCACCCGGCAGCGCGAGGGTCCAGGGGTGGACACCCGACGTCCGGCCCGGTGGGCCGACCAACACCCCGCGGCGCGGGTCGCACTGCTCCTCGTCCTGACCGGGTCCACGGTGCTGCTCGGGTGGAACCTCGCCCGCGGCGGCGATGCGCCCTTCTACGCGGCGGCCGCCCGCTCGATGTCCGGATCGTGGCACGCGCTGTGGTCCGGGTCCTTCGACCCCTCGGGGACGGTGACGCTCGACAAGCTCAGCGGGTTCCTCGTCCCGCAGGCACTGAGCATCCGGCTGTTCGGCGACTCCACCTCGGCCCTCGCGCTGCCGCAGGTCGTCGAGGGACTCGTCACGGTGTGGGCGTGCTCGGTCGTCGGCCTCCGCTGGGCCGGTGCCGGGACGGGACTCGTCGCCGCCCTCGCCGCCGCCAGCACGCCGATCTTCGTGTCCGTGTTCGCGCACCCGATGGAGGACGCACTCGTCACGGCCGCACTCGCCGTCGCCCTGCTCTGTTGGCAGCGTGCCGCGATCACCGGGACGTGGTGGCCGCTCGTGGCATCCGGCCTCGCGGTCGGGGTGGGGTTCCAGGCGAAGATGCTGCAGGCGTGGTTCATCCTGCCCGCACTGGTGCTCGGCGCACTGCTCGCGGACGCCCGGCCCGACGGACGACGGTGGAGCGTGTGGATGCGGCTCGGGCGGTCCGCGGTGCTCGGTACCGTCGCCGTCGCGGCCTCGCTCGTGTGGATCGTCTGGCTCGCCGCGACGCCCGCCGGGGCACGGCCCGTCGTGGACGGCTCGACGGACGACGACCCGTGGGCGATGGTGTTCGGCTACAACGGGCTCGACCGCTTCCGACCGGGGACGTTCCCGGGGTCGGTCGCCGTGCACCCCTCGGCCACGCCGGCGCCGTCCGGTGACCCGGGCGGGCTGACGAAGCTGCTCGAGCCGCACCTCGGCTCGCAGGTGTCGTGGCTGCTGCCGGCAGCGCTCTTCGCCGTCCTCGTCGGAGCCGTCGTGGTGTGCATCCGACGGCACGACCGGGCCGCGCTGGTCCTCGGCGGCGCGCTCGACACCCGCGCCGGTGCCGTCACGCTCGTCGTCGTGACGGTCTGGCTCGCGACCGCGGCCGCCGTGCTCTCGGTGGCCCGGATCCCGCACACCGCCTACGTCGCCGCGGTCGGCGTCCAGCTCGCGGTCCTCGCCGCCGTCGGCTGGTGCGGGGCGGTCGGCCTGGCGCGCTCCCGGTCCGCATGGCTGCGCGCCCTCCCGCTCGTCCTCGCCGTCGGGCAGGAGGCTTGGTGGCTCTTCCTCGCGCACGGCGCCGGTGAGCCGACCGTCCTCGCCCACGCGGCGCACGTCGTCGCGAACGCGAGCGTCGTCGCGGCGGTCGTGGCACTGCTCTGGCGGCCACGGCAGGTCGCGGGGGGACCGTCGGGGCTGCACCGTGCCTCCCGTGCGGTGATCGCGACCGCCACCGGACTGGCCCTCGTGGCGGGGCCGGCCGCCTTCTCGCTCCAGGCGCTCGACGCGGCACGCGACGGCAGTGGACTCGACGCGTCGGTGGGGCGCACGGCCGACGCGGCGGAGCGCTTCCGTGTCTCGTCGCCGGACTGGCGCGGCGGCGAGCCGACCGCCTACCCGGTCGCGCTCCGCCGGCTCGTCGCGCTCTCGGAGCGCATCGACGGCCCCCGCCACGGCATGCCGCTGTTCCTCACGGACACGTGGCGGCTGTCCTCCCGCGTCATCTCGGCGACGGGGCTGCCGGTCCTGACCGACGGCGGCTTCTCCGGGACCGTCGCGGTGTTCACGACGCACCAGATCCGGGAGCGGATCGACCACGGACTCCGCGTGGTCGTCGTGCGGGAGGGCACCCGTCTCGGCGACCCGGTGCTCCGCGCGGTGCTGCTCGGCGGGTGCCGGACCGTCGGGGACGTCCTCCCGGGCAGGCACCACACCCGCGGGCGCTGGGCCATCGCCGGACTGCGGTGGTCGGTGTGGCGCTGCGGGCTGTCGGGACCCTCGGTCGGCAGCGTGCTCGTGCACCCGGCCGACGGCCACGGCCGGGTCGAGCTGCTCGTCAGGCCTGCTCGAGCACCTCGTGCAGGGACATCGGCCGGCGCCCGGTGACGCGCTCGACGTCGCCCGAGACGTGTGCAAGCGCCCCCTCGGCGATCGCCGTGTAGGTGCTCACCCAGGCATCGGCCTGCCACGGCGCCGGTTCCCACCGAGCGCGGGAGGCGTACGCCTCGTCGAGGGTCTCCGAGTGGTACGTCACGGTGCGCCCGCGGACCTCCGACACCGTCGCCGCGGCCTGCGCGAGGGTGATCGCGGCCGGTCCCGTCAGTTCGTACGTCCGGTCGAGGTGCGACGTCGGCGCCTGCAGCACGGCCGTCGCGACGCGAGCGACGTCGGCGCGCGCGACCGCGGCCATCGCGCCGTCCGCCGCCGGCCCGCGGATCACGCCGTCCTCGCCGACGAGGTCCTCGACGAAGTCGAGGTAGAACGAGTCACGGAGGAACGTGTGCGCCATCGAGGTCGCCCGGATCGCCTGCTCCGTCGCCCAGTGGTCGCGGCCGAGCGTGAACGTCGCGTCCGCCGCCGCACCGACGAACGAGGTGTAGACGACGTGGCGCACCCCGGCCGTCGCGGCGGCGCCGACGAAGGTGCGGTGCTGCGCGAGGCGGTCCTCGGCCTCGGCACCGGACACCATGAGCAGCAGGTCCACGCCCTCGAGCGCGGCGCGTGCGGCCCCGGCGTCGTCGTAGGAGGCGACCGCGACCTCGGTGCCGGGGAGCCGCGGCGCACGGGAGGCGTCCCGCACGATCATGCGGAAGGGCACGTCGGCCGCGGCGAGCGCGTGGGCGACGGCGCCGCCGATGTTGCCGGTGGCCCCGGTGACGGCGATGGTCATGGTCGGTCCTCTCGTGGGGTGCGGGGCCGGCCGGCGCGCGTCGGTCGGGTGGTGCGGGGCTGGCCGGCCAGCGTCGGTCGGGTGGTGCGGGGCCGGCCGGCCCCCGTCGGTCGGACGGTCACGTCCGGACCGTCCTGGAGGCACGGCTCACCGTTGCAGCGACCCGTGCGGCGTTCACGCCGTCCACCTCCACCGCCCACGCGCGCGCTGCGTCGTGGTCGCGCCCGTGCCGCATGTGGCGACCGACCAGGCGGTCGACGCGGACCGCGTCGTCGACGACGCAGGCCCACGTCTCGGTGAGGAGCTCCGGCAGCGCGGTCCACGGCGCCTCGGTGTCGAGGAGGTAGTTCCCCTCGGTCACCACGAGTCGGGTCGCACGCGGGACGGCGATGCTGCCCGCGACGGGTTCGTCGATCCGGCGGTCGAAGTCCGGGGCCCAGACGACCGGTTCGTCCGCGGTCGCCAGTCGACGGGCGAGCGCGACGTACCCGGCGGCGTCGAAGGTGTCGACCGCTCCCTTGCGGTCGTGCCGGCCGAGGGCGTCGAGCGCCGCGTTCGCCAGGTGGAACCCGTCCATCGGCACCTGCACGGCCGTCCCCGCGCCGAGCCGTTCGTCGACCGCGGTCACGATGCGTCGGGCGAGCGTGGACTTCCCCGCGCCCGGAGCGCCGGCGATGCCGAGGACCACCCGGTCCGCGCCCCGTGCCAGTTCCACGGCTCGCTCGACGGCCTCGTCGACGGACATCTCCTGCTGCGGCACGGTGTCATCCTCGCAGGCGCGGTGGTTCACTGGCCGCATGGTCGATGCGACGAAGGCGTTCAGCGGGTTCTCGGTGCGCGACGTCCCGGAGGCGAGGGCGTTCTACGAGGGGGTGCTCGGCGTCCCCGTGACGGAGGAGTACGGCATGCTCTCCCTGCAGGTCGGCGGGACCCACGTGCTGGTCTACCCGAAGGGTCCCGCGCACGAGCCGGCGTCCTTCACCGTCCTGAACTTCCCGGTGCCCGACATCGATGCCGCGGTCGACGAGCTCACCGATGCCGGGGTCGTGTTCCTGCACTACGACGGTGTCACGGACGCGCGGGGCGTGAACCGGCAGGGCGGTCCGCTGATCGCGTGGTTCACCGACCCGTCGGGCAACGTGCTCAGCGTCCTCGAGGAGTAGTCGGGATGTCGTATCCCGAGGATTGCGGTCCTCGGGATGGACCTCCGTACGGTCTTCTCCACACGAGCGGGAGGACACATCGATGGTCATCTGGGTGACGACGACGAAGGAAGGGCTCCTCGCCGAACGCGCGGCGATCCTGACGCGGTTCGGGTTGGACGAGCGGGGCTTCGAGCCGATCGAGGCTTGGCGGGACCTCGACGTCGACGAGTTCCGCGCCAAGCAGCACCTGCTCAACATCGACTGGTCGATGCGGAACCACGAGCATGCGTGACATCGACTCGGCGGTCGAGGACATGCAGGCGCTCGTCAATGCGTCCTTGCCCCACCACGGTGCACAGTTCGTGGCCAGCGTCGGTGCCGACGACTACCGATGGGTGCAGCTCGACGGCTCCGTCCCGTCCGCGCTGACCCTGCTGGCCGACGGCGCGGTACTCGGCTCAGCAGAGATCTGGTTCCGATTCCGACCCGGCCCCTCCTCGTCGGAGGCGGTCGTCGACGCGTCCACGTTCGCACTGTTCCTCGACGGTGAGCGCCAGCCGCTGCTCCGGTTCGAGTACCAGGAGGCCCTGACGTCGACACCACCGGCCCACTTCCACGTCCACGCCGAACGTGGCGCATTCAGTGCGATGCTCACGAAGGCGCACGGCAGGACCTCCGGCCCTCGGAGCGCCGCACGGTTGTCGTCGCTGCACCTGCCGCTCGGCGGCCCGCACTTCCGGACCGGGCTCGCCGACTTCGTCGAGTTCCTCATCGAGGAGTGCGGCGTGGACGCACGACCCGGCTGGCGGAGCGCGGTGCACGAGTACCGGCGGGACTGGCGTCGGGACGAGGCCGCTGCGACGGCACGCCAGTTCCCCGCAGAGACGGCCGAGGCCCTCCGCGCGCTCGGCTGGACGGTCGACGCGCCCTTCGTCGACTGGGAGCAGCGGTCCGCTCGGGCCGTCAGCGTGTGAGCGCGCCCGCCCACGCGAGGGCGATCGGGACGAGGAGCCCGTGTCGGTGGTGGGGCAGCTCGGCGATCGGGATCCACCGGGCCTCGTCGGTGGATCCGTCGAGCTCGTCGCGGAGCACCCCACCGGTGACGGTGGCGCGGAACACCACCTGCACGGCCTTCATCGGGCGGCCCTTCGCTCCGGCGTGCATGCGCCGCTCCCCCGGGACCACGTGGTGCCGGATGCCGAGCAGCGGCCCGACCATGGCGTCCAGCCCGGTCTCCTCCTGCACCTCGCGCACGACGGCCTGCTCCACGGTCTCGTCGAACTCGACTCCCCCGCCCGGCAGCGTCCACGTCCCGGCCTCGGGGAACCGGAGCTTCGCGAGGAGCACCCGGTCGCCCTCGGTGATCACGGCGTACGCCGCGAGCCGGGTGTCGTAGTCCGTGTACTCCATGACCCGACCATGCCAGGAACGCGAGTGCGACTCGTTCAGCCGCGCCGTGCCTCCCGGCTGATGCGGCGGGACGACCGCGCGCCGCCGCTCACAGCGGTGTGACGGTGCTCACGCCGTCGCGACCGTGCTCCACCCGACCCGGAGCCGAGCGACCGCCCGGTCGAACGCCCCCAGCACCTCGGTGTCGTCGCGGAGCATGGCCTGCAGCTGCAGGCCCTCGTACAGCGCGACGAGCTGCTCGGCGGCGTGCCGTGGGGACGCGCCCCGCGACTCGCGCCCGGCGACGACGTCGCGGGTCAGTCCGAGCGTGATGTCCTCGAACGAGTGGGCGTACTGGGCGCGGAACCAGCCCTCGGCCGGGTGACCCGGCGTGGACGCGGCGCTGAGGAGGGCGATCCGCAGCCGGACGAGCGACGGCTCGTCGAGGCCGGCCTGCAACCGGGCACGGAGGTAGGCGACCACGCCGTCCTGCTCGGCGATGCTCCACAGCGCCCGGCGGCTCCCGTTGTTCCAACGGTCCATGACGGCCACGATCAGGAGGTCCCAGATCGGGTAGGCGCGGCACACGTCGTCCTCCGTGAGGCCGGCCGCGCCGGCGATCTCGGCGTGACCCACGCTGTGGAAGTCACCGGACCGGTAGGCCTCGACGGCACCGGTGACCACACGGGACCGGAGGTCGGCGTCGGAATCGGGCATGCCGTCGATCCTGTCCCGACCGGCGGGTGCGGAGCATCGCCCAGTTCAGGGGGTCAGTCCGGGGCGCCGGGGTGCCCCGCCGGTCATGCGGCCACCCGCCAGCCGGTCCCGCCCGCGCGTCAGCGCGTCAGCGCGTCAGCGCGTCAGCGCGTCAGCGCGTCAGCCGCGGTCGAACGCGATCGTCTCGTCGTCCGGCTCCTCGACCCGTCCGGTCCGCGCGAAGTCGGCCCACACCTTCCGGATCCGGCGACCACGCTCATCGACCGCCGCCCAGTCCCGCTCGGGCACGAACGCCGACCCGGCCCACGCCGCACGCCCCCCGAGCAGCATCGGCAGGTCGCTCATGTGCACCGCGCCGGTGGGGCGGGCCGTGGTGCCCCGGAGCAGGCGGTACGAGGTCGCCCGCCCGCCGGCTGCTCGGTGCCGGTCGCGGAAGCGCCGGACGTCCCGTCCGTAGATGGCCTCGGACAGGGGCCGGACGAGCCACCATCGCACGAGGGAGCGCAGTGGGCGGATCCGGGTCACGGCTGCGAGCGCGGGGACGGCCCGGACGAACATCGCCGCCTCGTCGACCGCGGAGCCGATGAGCACGTCGATCCTCGGCGCCACCGCGCGCCAGGCGTCGGCCGCCCGGCGCTCGGTCGGCAGCGGATCGTGCCCGTACTGCGTGCCGAAGGGCATGCCGCCGCGGAGGCCGAACGGTGCGCCCGCCCGGGTGCCGGCCAGCTGCCGCTCGAGGACGTCGTCGAGCGGTGTGGTCGCGCCCACGACACCGACGGCCCGGAGCACCGCGCGTGACATCCGCGCTCGCCGTCGGGAGATGCCGAGCGGAGCGCTCTGGACGATCACGCGACGGAACAGCCCCTCGGTGCCGTCGCTGATCATGAGGTGCGCGATCGCGTCGCCACCGGCCGACTGCCCGAACAGCGTCACGGCGTCCGGGTCGCCCCCGAAGGACTGGATGTTCCCGTGCACCCACCGCAGCGCCTCGACGAGGTCGAGCAGTCCGAGGTTCGCCGGCACGCGCTCCCCGTCGCCGAGGAACCCGAGGACGCCGAGCCGGTAGGTCACCGACACGACGACGACCCGCTGCTCGACCACGAGGTCGTGCGCATCGTGGATGGGCAGGTCGCCGCCGCCGATGACGTACGAGCCGCCGTGGACCCAGACCATGACGGGGAGCTGCTCGTCCGGACGCACGTCGGCGGGGAGCGTGATGGTCAGGCGCTGGCAGTCCTCGGCGACGGCGAGGTGCTGCATCGGGGGCAGCAACTCGTCCACGAACGCTGCTGGCGGCTGCGGCGCGACCGGGGCGGGGGTGACGGCGGCGAACGGTGCACCGAACGCGGGTGCGGGTCGGGGCCGGCCGAAGCGCTCGGCGACGGCGTAGGGGATCCCCTGCGCCCGGACGACGTCCCCGTCGACGCGGGCCTGGACGGTGCCGACCGGGGTGTCGAAGGCGCGCAGATCGGTCACGCCCTCCACGCTAGCGCCGACGCCCGCAACACGGCGTCGAAAACTACCCACCGGGTGGTTTTTCCGGTAGCGTCGTCCTCGATCTCGCCGTGGAGCATCGCTCCTCTGCGGGCTGCGACGACCAGGGCCGCGACGACACCGTCACGGCGACCAGTGCCGCGACACCAGTCAGGACCGAAGGAGCCTCTGCAATGCCCACCACCTCTGTGCAGCTCTACTCGCTGCGCGACGCCATCGCCGAAGACCTCGACAAGGCCATCGCCCGGGTCCGCGAGATCGGCTACGAGAACGTCGAGCCGTACGCCTTCGTCGAGCGCGTCGACGACCTCGAGCGGGCACTGCAGGCCAACGGCCTCTCGGCACCCTCGGGCCACGTCGCGGTGATCGACGCCGAGGACACCGCCCCGATCTGGGACGCCGCGAAGCGCCTCGGCATCCAGACCGTCATCGACCCGTTCATCCCGACCGACCGCTGGCAGACCGCCGACGACGTCAAGAAGATCGCGGACCGGGTCAACGAGCTGACCGCCGAGGCCGCCGGGCACGG
This sequence comes from Curtobacterium sp. 458, assembly GCF_030406605.1. NCBI lineage: Bacteria > Bacillati > Actinomycetota > Actinomycetes > Micrococcales > Microbacteriaceae > Curtobacterium > Curtobacterium sp. 458. The sequence goes on from NZ_CP129104.1 coordinate 930,312, forward strand.
CCTGCAGTTCGGGTACCACAACCACCAGTGGGAGTTCACGAACAAGGTCGACGGGCGCACCGTCTACGACCTGTTCGTCGAGCAGCTCGCACCGGAGACCGTGCTCGAGGTCGACACCTTCTGGGCGACCGTCGGCGGCGCGGACGCCCCCGCCGTGCTCCGCTCCCTCGGTGACCGCGTCGTCGCGATCCACGTGAAGGACGGCAAGGTCGACGGTGACATCCTCACCGCCCTCCCCTCCGCCGAGAGCGCCCTCATCGTCCCGGAGGCGCTCCAGCGCGCGTTCGAGAACCAGAAGCCCGCCGGTCAGGGCGACGTCGACGTCGCAGGCATCCTCGCCGCCGCTCCGCAGGCCATCCGCGTCGTCGAGTTCGACGCCTACGCCGGTGACGTCTTCGAGGGCATCACCGAGTCGCTGCAGTGGCTGCGCGAGAACGACACCGCCGGGAGCGCCGCGTGACCCGCGTCGGCGTCGGCATCATCGGTGCCGGCAACATCTCCGACCAGTACCTGACGAACCTGACGCAGTTCGCCGACGTCGAGGTCCTGTTCGTCGCCGACCTCATCCAGGAGCGCGCGAAGTCCCAGGCCGAGAAGTACGGCGTCCCGTCGTACGGCTCGGTCGAGGAGCTCCTCGCCCGCGACGACATCTCGATCGTGGTGAACATCACGATCCCGGCCGAGCACGCCAAGGTCGGCCAGCAGATCATCGCCGCCGGCAAGCACACCTGGAGCGAGAAGCCGGTCGCCACCACGGCCGAGGACGCGCAGGCGCTCCTCGCCGCGGCCGAGGCTGCCGGGGTCCGCTACGCCACGGCGCCGGACACCGTGCTCGGTGCGGGCATCCAGACCGCGATCCGCGCCATCGCCCGCGGGGACATCGGCACGCCGCTCACCGCGACGACGATGTTCCACGTGCCCGGCCCGGACCAGTGGCACCCGGACCCCGAGTTCCTGTACGCGCAGGGCGCCGGTCCGCTGTTCGACATCGGCCCGTACTACGTCACGACGCTGCTCCACGCGTTCGGCTCCGCCTCGCGCGTGCAGGCCGTGTCGTCGAAGTCGCGCGAGACCCGCGTGATCGGTTCGGGTCCCCGTGCCGGCACCGAGTTCCCGGTCGAGGTGCCCACGCACCACGCCGCGCTCATCTCGTTCGCCGACGGGCAGTCCGCGCAGACGACGCTGTCGTTCCAGCACGCCCTGCCGCGCAACGGCTTCGTCGAGATCAACGGCTCCGAGGGCACGATCGTGCTGCCGGACCCGAACGTCTTCGACGGTGACAGCACGCTGTGGACGCTCGGCAAGGACGAGCCGACGACGCTGGCGCACAAGGGTTCCACCTGGGGTCGTGGCACGGGCGTCGTCGAGATGGCCCGCGCGATCGCCGAGGGCCGCCCCGAGCGGGCCTCCGGTGCTGTCGCGTCGCACGCGCTCGACGTCATGCTCGGCATCCGCGACGCGGCCGAGTCCGGCCAGGCCGTCGAGATCGCCTCGCGCATCGCGAAGCCGGAGCCGTTGCCCGAGGACTTCGACCCGGCAGCCGCGGTCCTCGCCGAGGGCGTCAACGCCTAGTCGCACCGCACGAGGAGGGGCCGGTTCCGTCAGGGACCGGCCCCCTTCGTGTCCGCCGTCCGGCGTCGTCGGCCGGGAGGCACGGGTCGCGCCCGCCCCGCGGGCACCGGTCGCGCCGCGCGGGTCGATCCGGGACACCGCACCCGTCCGGCTGGGGTAGCGTCGCCCCGTGGCGAAGACCCCTGCGATGACACCGACGCCGACGCCCCTCGCCGACGTGCTCGACCGCGCCACCGGTGCCCGTCGCGCCGAGGTCGACGATCTGGTGACGCTCCACCGCGACCTGAGCGGGGCGGAGCCGGTGGTGTGGGCGGGTCGCATCCTCGGGTTCGGTGCGGTCGAGTACCGGCACGACTCCGGCCGTTCGGGCACCGTGCCCCTGCTCGCGTTCGCCCCAGGTCCGAAGCACCACACGGTCTACCTCGCCTCGGGGTTCGCGGAACGGTGGCCGGACCTGCTCGAGCAGCTCGGAGCGCACCGGGCGAGCACCGCCTGCCTCTACCTGACCCGACTCGAGGCGGTCGATCGGTCGGTGCTCCGTGAGCTGCTGGTCCGGACCCGAGACGACGCGCTGGCGAACGGCTGATCCCGCCCCGGTCCACGAGACCCGCGCGGTCGGCCCGCCTCCGACGGGTCGTTCGGCGTCCGCGCCAAGATGGGTGGACGCCGTCGACCGGCGGACGAGCAGGAGGGCGCGACCATGGCAGCACCGACGACCGACACCGAGGTCTCCTACCCCGCGGGCGCCCTGACGAGCGAGGGGACGGTCCTGCAGGTCGAGCCCGCGGGCGACGACCGGTGGGCCGTGTTCCTCGACCGCACCGCGGCGCACCCGGTCGACACCGCCTGGCCGGACCAGCCAGCCGACCGGGTTGCCCTCCGGGGGCCCGACGACGCGTACGAGGTGGCGGAGGTGCGGGTCGCCGGCTTCCACGACGGGAGCGTGCTCCTCGGGGACGCCCTGCCCGTGCGGACCGGCACGCCAGGGTGGGTGTTCGGTGTCGCGCACGTGGTCGCAGGGACCCCACCACGGGTCGGCGAGACCGTCACGGTCACCGTCGACGCGGCGTACCGCGCGGCGCTGAGCGTCGCGCACAGTGCCTGCCACCTCGCCGCCCTCGCCCTCGACGCAGCGCTCGCGGACCACTGGTCGAAGGCCGTGCCGGAGGACGCCCTCGGCCGTCCGGCCTTCGACGCGCTGGCCGTCACCCGGTCCTCGATCCACGAGTACCGGTCCGAGGACGTCTACCGGATCGGGAAGTCGCTCCGGAAGAAGGGCTTCGACCCGAGCGCGTTCGACGACCCCGACGCGATCGCTGCCCGGGTGACGGAGCAGCTCCGCGCCTGGACCGCCGCCGGGGGCTCGATCCACGTCGACGCCGAGGGTCCCGGCCTCTCCGCACGGCGGCAGTGGACGTGCGCGCTGCCCGAGGGCACCGCCGCGATCCCCTGCGGCGGCACGCACGCCGAGTCCCTCGCCGACCTGGTCGACCCCGCGGTCACGATCAGCGTCGAGGACGTCCCCGGCGCGCGGCTCGTCACGATGACGACGAGGGTCACCGCGCCCCGCTGAGCCGCGGTCGCGTCAGGGCGCCGGGGGCAGGAGCCGCTCGAGCATGCGGAGCACGCGCTCCCCGTCGACGGCGTCCGGGTCGAGCAGCCACTGCACCTGCAGGCCGTCCGACGCCGCGATGCCGAGGCTCGCCAGGTCCACCGGGTCGAGGTCGTCGCGGATGCGCCCGGCGGCCTGGTCGGCCCGGATCCACTCGGCGAGCTCGGCGCGCAGTGCGGCGAAGCGCTCGCGCATGAACTCCCGGGTCGCCGGGTGCCCCTCCTGCACCGCGTCGGCCGACAGCGTCGTGTAGAGCTGCACGAGGCCGGGGACCGCTCGGTTCCGCACGGCACTGTCCCGCATGTCGCCGATCGCCGACTTGACGCGCTCCGGATCGGCCTGCGACCGGACCTCGTGCTCGTGGTAGACCGCGAGCAGCAGTTCGTCGCGGCTCGGGAAGTAGTGCCGGAGCGCTGCGTGGGTGATGCCGAGCGCGTCGGCGACCGACCGGAGCGACGACGCGTCGACGCCCTGCGCCGCGACCATGCGGATCATCTCGTCGAGGATCTGCGCCCGGCGCTCGGCGCCCTTGCGGTACCCGCGTCGTCGCGGGACCGCGTCGTCGTCGGCCGGGGAGGTCACCCCGCCAACTTACCGCTGGAAGGTTTTCCGCGCGACCGGTCGTGGGCACGGGCCGGCGCACGATCGCGCGCCGCACCACGGCATGGTCGCTCAGTCTGCGTCGGCGGGGACCGTGTACTCGTCGACCGGCACGGGCGATCCCTCCGCGAGCGCGTCCACGATCGCCGAGAGCGTCCGCGTGAGCACCTCGTTGTCGTCGTCCGACAGCCCGTCCAGCACGCCCACCACGGCCTCGTGGAACGAGGCGTAGGAGACACCGATCTTCGCCGCCGCCTCGTCGGTCGGCTCGAGGACCTGCTGTCGACGGTCCGTCGGGTGCGCGGCCCGCACGAGGTCGCCCGACGCGACGAGCCCGTCGACGAGCTTGGTGACGGACGCGTTGGACACCGACAGCATCACCGCGAGGTCCTTCGGTCTCATCGGCCGGTCGTCGCGGTGCGCCTGGAGCAGGTACCGGAGCGCGAGCGACTCGTTCTTCGTCAGCCCGGTCTCGACACGTGCGGCCTCGATCTGCTGCTCCTCGGCGTGCTGCAGGCGGAGCAGTGCGTCGACCGCGGTCTTGGCGGCGGCCGAGCGGGGCTGGCGGGCGTAGAGGTGGGCGTGCTCGCGGCGGACGACGGTCAACGGCATGCGGTCATGCGCTCCTGGTCAGACGAGGGTTGCCGAGAAGAAGTCGGCGTAGGACGGTTCGGTCTGCTTCGCGAGCAGCGACGGATCCTCGATCCGACGCTGGACGAAGGCGTCGATCACTGCCTGGTCGGTCAGGCCGACCCGGGGGTGGCTCCGTCCGCTGGCTGCGAGTCGCGGCATCCCCGTGTACGTGCTGCGCATGTCTGATCCCGCCTTCCTGCTGTGGTCGAGGTGTCCGTCGTGGACGATCCAGACTCTTTCACGAGGTGAACGGTTTGCGCAACGAACAGTTTCCGTCCTGGACGATTCGCGCACTGAACCGTTCGGACAGTGCCGTCAGGAGAGCATGCCGACGGCCATGACCACGACCGCCGTCCCCATCGTCACGGTCTCGAGCAGCGGGAGCATGCCCGCCCGGCGCCGGCCTCGCTCCTGTGCCCGTTCCCGTTCCCGTTCCCGGAGGCAGCCGCGGACCTCCGCGACCGTCAGGACGAGGTACCCGGCGGTCAGCCCGGCGAGCACGGCCGCCCACGTCGCGGCGACCGGTCCGCCGTGGTCGTGCATGCCGGGCATCGAGCCGTCGTGCGACATCCCGACGCCCATCGCGCCCATCACCAGCAACCCGAGCGCCGCGTGCAGCCGCGCGGACGGGTCCGCACGCGCGCCGTTCCGCTGCGACCGGTCGACCGCGGCGAGCGCCACCGCCAGGACGACCAGGACCAGGAACCAGGCGGCTCCGGGGAGGACGCGGGGCGTCAGGAGGCCGTCTGCCATCGCGGCGACCATCGTGATCGCCGCGACGACGTCGACCGCACGGCCGGGGCGCCACGCCCCGACCGTGCAGCACGCTCCGGCGGACGCCGGCAGGACGGCGACCAGCCCGAGGACGTCCGTCACGTCAGTGCCCGGTGTGGTGCGTGCAGTGCGCGTCCGTGGCGGCCGACACCGCGGCCGGCACGTTCAGGGCGGGGTTGCGCGGGAAGAACCCGTACGGCTTCAGGGTGAACTTCGCGTAGTCGACGGGCATCACGGGCCAGTCCTCCGGGCGGGGGAAGTGCGTCGGACCGAAGGTGTGCCAGAGCACGATGTCCTCACCGTCGAGCGACCGGTCGGCTTGCACGTACCGCGCGACGCCGTCCCCGCCCGGGTTCTGGTGCACGAAGTCACCCGCCGCGTACTGCTCGGCGGGGTCGTACTGCGTGACGTAGAGGTGCTTGCGGGCGAACTCGGCGCGCGACGCGACCGAGGACGAGTCGTCGGCGAGCAGCACCGGGGCGTCCTGCGGGTACAGCACGTAGCCGGTCGGCCGGCCGAGGTGGTTGCGCTCCTCGGTGTTCGAGATGAACCAGGTCCGGCCACGGGACGCGTCCGCGAGCCGCCCCGACATCGACTCCGAGGCGATGCGCGTCGCCCGCTTCGTGAACGCGTTCCCGTGCTCGTTGCCGGGTCCGACCGGCACCCGGACCGCGTCGATCTCGTCCACGGCGTTGGTGAGCCCGTCCACGGTCATGTCGAGCCGCGCGGAGAACAGGTGCTGGTGGTACGGCGCACCCAGCCCGGGGGCGACCTCGGACGCGAACCCGTAGTCCGATCCGTCGGCGTCCCGGCCGGGGTAGGACGAGGTGAACAGGACGCCGGTGAGCTTCGCCTCGCACTCGATCGTGCCGTCGAGGTAGAGGTACCAGTAGAAGCCGTAGTCGTAGTTGCCGACGGTCGTGAAGAAGGAGATCACGAGGCGGCGGGACCGGCGGACCTCGTGCGAGCCGGTGTAGATGTCCTCGTGCTTCCAGAGCGTGCCGAAGTCCTCCTCGTGCATGCAGATCCCGTTCGTGATGGTCTGCGGGTTGCCGAGCTCGTCGGCGAGGACGGCGTCGAAGTAGCGGATCTCGCCGACGCAGTCACAGCCGAGCTCGAGGGAGTTCGTGAAGCGGCCGAAGAGGTACTCGCCGGTGTCGAAGTAGTTCTGCCAGAACCGCACGGGCGAGGGGTCCCCGTAGGGCACGAGCATCTCGTCGATCGACGCGCGGTACACGATCGGGCGCAGCCGGTCGCCGTCCTGCCAGGAGAGCTGGCGGAGCACCAGTCCCTCGCGTGGGTCGAACCCGACCTGGAACCGCCAGTTCGCCCACTCGACGAACTCACCGTCGACCGTGAAGGACGGCCCCTCGGGCTGGGTGATGACGATCGGCTTGAGGTCGAGCGGCTCGCCCTGGAGCTCCGGGTCGTCGAAGTTGCCCGAGGTCGCGGGGACGGGCATGTCGGCGGCGTCGACGATCCGGGTGACGGTGCGGTTCGCCGCGTCGACGTACACCGAGAGCCCGTCGACGGGGTGTGCCCACACGTGGTCGGCGGGGTGGTCCTGCCGGAAGGCGAGCACGCGGAGGATGCGTCGGCCCTCCTCCTCGGGGAGGTCGTAGTACCCGGCCGACAGTGGGACGCACTTGACCTCCTCGACGGTGAGCCCGCGTGCCGCGAGGGCGGCCACCCACCGCTCGTCGGCCGCCGCGATCTCGCCGACGGCGTCGAACTCCTCGATGAGCACCGGGAGCTGACCGCGCGAGCCGTCCAGGACGTCGGTGCGCAGGACCGTACCGCCGTCGATCGACACGACGTTGTCGGTCGAGCGGCCCGTCGCCATGTCGAGCAGCATCACGCGGGCGCACCGTTCCGGGACTGCGCCGGTCCCGGCCTGCCATGCCAGGACGTCGCGCTTGTGCGGCTCCGCGAGACCGACGTAGGCGAACCGGGTGGTGTCGGTCCAGTCCGGCTGCGCCGTCACGACGTCGCGGATCCGGGTGATCTCCGGGGCGGTGAGGCTCGCCAGCGGGTGGGTGGTCGAGGTGGCGGGGACGGTCGGTTCGGTGATGGTCATGCGCGTGGTTCCTTGCGTTCGGTCGGGAGGCACGGTGTGGGTCGGTGGGTCGGCTCACGCCGACTGGGTGGTCGGTGCTGTCGGTCGGTCCTGCTGGCGGGACGCCGCCGGTCGGTGCCGCTCACTGCTCCGCTTCGAGGCGGTCGAGCATCAGCTCGTAGCGGTCGCGTCGTCGCCGGCGCAGCACCAGGGCCTGGACGGTCCCGACGGCGGGGACGACCACCACGAGGCCGGTGAGCACGGTGCTCACGACGCCGAAGACGCTGTGCCCGGCTGCGTCCACGTCGCCGACGAGGGTCGGGAAGTTCGCCCAGATCAGGACGGCCGACGCGACCAGCCCCGCGAAGCCGAGCAGGGGCGCGACGACGGTGTTCCAGACGCGGAGGTCGGCTCGGTTGCGGCGGAAGTAGACGACGACGGCGAGGCTCGTGGCCGCCATGAGCACGGCGATGCCGAGCGTGGCGACGCCGGAGAACCAGCTGAAGACCTGCAGGACGGGGTCGAGGCCGAGGACGGCGAACAGCGCGGTGAGCACGACGGCGGTGACGGTCTGGACGACGCTCGAGGTGTGCGGGGAGGCGTGTCGTCGGTGCACGAGGCCGAGGCGACCGGGGAGCAGTGCGGCGTTCGCCATCGCGTGCTGGTAGCGGGTGATGACGTTGTGGAACGAGAGGACGCAGGCGAACATGCTCGTCAGCAGCAGGACGTTGAGGACCGCTTCGCCGACACCGCCGATGTACCGGGCCGCCGTGGTGAGGATGAGCGACCCCGGGTCCTCCGCCGCCTCGGCCAGCACCCCGTCCGGTCCCCAGGCCATCACGAGGGCCCACGACGCGAGGGTGTAGAAGACCCCGATGCCGATCACGGCCGCGTAGGTCGCGCGGGGGATCGTGCGGTCGGGGTCCTTCGCCTCGTCGCGGAAGATCGCGGTGGCCTCGAAGCCGATGAACGCCGCGATCGCGAACATCAGTCCGACACCGGGCGAGCCGGACACGACCTGCGACGGCGCGAACGGCGCGAGCGACAGCCCGTCGGCGCCGCCCCGGAACACCACGGCGGCGACGAGGACGAGCACGATGCCGACCTCGGCGACGAGCAGGACCCCGAGGACCTTGCTCGACAGGTCGATGTGCCGGTAGCCGAGGACGCCGACGAGCACGACCACGGCGAGCGACCAGACGTACCAGGGCACGTCCGGCGCGCCGAGGCCCGCGACGGTGACGCCGAGCAGGTACCCCATGTACGCGTGCACGGCCACCTGGATCGTCGTGTACGTCAGGAGGGCGAGCGTCGCGGCCCCCGCGCCGGCCGGACGTCCGAGTCCGTGCCCGACGAACGTGAAGAAGGCGCCGGGCCGCGGCAGGTGACGGGTCATCGCGGCGAGCCCGACGGAGAACAGCAGGAGCACCACGGCCGAGACGGCGTAGAGCGCCGGGAACCCGACGCCGTTGCCGAGCAGCATGCCGAGCGGGGCTGCGCCGCCGACGACGGTGAGCGGTGCGGCGGCCGCGACGACCATGAAGACGATCGCGGTGACGCCGAGGGAGCCGTGCATGGCCCGGCCGTGCGGGGCGGGGAGCGCTCCGAGTGACGCGGGGTCCTTCGTGATGCTGGACATCGTGGCCTTCCGGTTCGGGTGGCTTCGGGGGTCGGCACCACGGTCCCGCGCCGCCGTTGCGGCCACGTACCGCCGAGGTGAAACCCGGTCGCACCCGAACGGGACACCTTCGTCGCCGGCGTCCCGTTCCGCCGGTACCTGCCCGAAACACGGCCGCCACACCGGGGCAACGCGCGGGCCCTACCGTGGCCGGGTGACCGCCCTCGACCGTGCGATAGCCCACCCGCCCCGGGTGCCGGGCGTCGGTGCGGGTTCGCCCGTCGACGGACTCTCGCGACGCAGTGTCGGGCCGGTCGACGTGCTCGCGCAGTCGGTCTCCGCGGTGGCCCCGTCCGCCGCCGCGACCACGATCCCGGTGCTCGTCGCGTCCGTCGCCGGCAGCGGTGCGACGTGGTCGCTGCTGGCGGCGATGGCGCTCTCGTTCCTGGTCGGACGCACCGTGAACGAGTTCGTCCGCCGCGTCGCGGGCCCGGGCTCCCTCTACACGTACGTGTCCCTCGGCCTCGGACCGGTCGCGGGCGTGGTGTGCGGTGCAGCGCTGCTCCTCGGCTCGGGGTGCATCGCGGTGTTCTCGCTGACGGGGACCGGCTACTACCTCGAGTACGTGCTGTCGCGATTCGTCCCGCTCGGGAACGGCGGTGTGCTCGTCACCGTGCTCGTGGTCCTCGTCACGGGGGCCGTCGTGTTCGCCGTGACGGCCGTCGGCGTCCGGCTGTCGACCCGTCTGACGCTGCTCGTCGAGACCGTCTCGGTGGCGGTGATCGCGGTGCTCGTCATCGCCCTGCTGGCCCGCAGCGGACCGCCGAACCTCGGGGCGGTCGCACTCGGCCCCGTCATGCCGGCGCCGTTCTCCGTCGGGACCGCACTCGCCGTCACCGCGTTCGTCGGCTTCGAGAGCGCGTCGGTGCTCGGCGTCGAGGCCCGCCGCCCGTTCGCCACGATCCCGCGCGCGATCTCGTGGACCGTCCTGCTCGCCGGCGTCCTCTACCTCGGCAGCGCCGTGGCCCAGCAGTCCGGTTTCGCGGCGGTGGGAGCAGAACTCGCGACGAGCGCCTCGCCGGTGAACGAGCTCGCCGTCGCCTCGGGTGTGGGCTGGGTCGGGTGGGTGCTCGACCTCGCGATCGCGGCCTCGTTCGCGGCGTGCGCGATCGCGTCGACGACCGCGCTCGTCCGGGTGCTCTTCGCGATGGGCCGCGAGGGCGTGCTCCCCCGTGTGTTCGGTCGGACGTCCCCGCGCTTCCGGACGCCGTTCGTCGCGGGGATCGTGGCGAGCGTCGTCCTGACCGCGGTCCCGGTCGCAGGACTGACCGCGGGCGTCGCGACGTGGACGCTCATGGAGACCGAACTCGCCGTCGCCGCACTCGGGTACCTCGTCGCCTACGCGCTCACCTGCGTCGCCGCGCCGGTGTTCCTCCGTCGGATCGGCGAGCTGACCGCCCGGGTCGCGACCGTCGCGGTCGTGACGGCGGCGCTCCTGACGGGAGTCCTCGTGGTCTACGCCGGGGTCGAGGCGACGAGCGACCGGTGGCCCGCCGTCGCGCTGGTCGTCGGAGTGGTCGCCGTCGTCCTGCTCGCCTTCGCGGTCGTGACCCGACGGCGTCCGTGGCGGCGCGCGAGGAGCCGGGCCGTGTGGGACGTGCCCGTCGAGACGGACCTCCTGGGTGCCTCCCGGCTGCGCCCCGACGACCCCGACCGGACCGGCCGAGGCGACCGGCCGTGAGCGACCCCGGCCTGCGCGCACGCCAGCCGAAGGCGATCCAGAACGCCTTCGCCGTGCTCGAGGCCGTCGCCGCATCGGGACCGGGGACCACCGCGCAGCAGGTGTCCGAGGCACTCGGCATGCCACGGGCGACGACCTACCGGCTCATCACGCTCCTCGTCGAGGACGAGTACCTGGTCCGCCTGTCCGACCTGCGGGGCTTCGCCCTCGGGCACAAGGTCGCCGAGCTGGCCGGGCTCGGGGCAGCGCCGTCCCTCCCGCCGCTGTCACGCGCGGTGCGGTCCGTCCTCGCCGAGGTCCGGTCGAGCGTCCGCGCCGGCGTGCACCTCGCCCGGTACGACGCCTCCGGGCTGGCCGACGTCGACGTGGACCCCGACTTCCCGCTCCTCGACGAGCGGGGGCTCCGCGCAGACCCCGGGGCGAGCGCGATGGGGCGACTGCACGCGCACGGCGGCACCGAGGTCGTCCGGCAGGTCGGCGCGTTCCGGTCCGGCTTCGGGTGCCTCGCGGTCCCGGTCCTCGACGAGCACGGTCTGCTGGTCGCCGGACTCACGCTGTCCGCCGCGGCGCCCCGGATCGACTCCCCCGGCGACCTCCTGCCGCTCCTGCAGCGTGGAGCCGACCGCCTCGAGCCGCTCCTCGCCTGACCCTCAGCGTCCTCGGAGCGCACTGTTGGCACTCTCTGGGTTCGAGTGCTAGAACGGATGGCAGTTGAGTCGAGGGGACTCAACGAGGATCACGTGAAGGAGTTGACGACGATGACGATGAACTTCGACCCGTTCCGCGAGCTCGACCGCCTCGCCGGATCCCTGCTCGGGAGCGCCGGCGGACCGCGTTCGATGCCGATGGACCTGTACCGCACCGGGGACCACTACGTCCTCGACGTCGACCTGCCGGGCATCGACCCGGGCAGCGTCGACGTCGACGTGGACGGCTCGGTCCTCACGATCCGCGCCGAGCGCACCCTCGGCGCCCCGGAGGGCTCGCAGTGGATCACGCGCGAGCGGCAGCCCGGCACGTTCGTCCGCCAGCTGACGCTCGGCGACCACCTCGACGCCGGACGCATCACCGCGACCTACGACAACGGTGTGCTGAGCATCACGATCCCGGTCAAGGAGTCGGCGAAGCCGCGCAAGATCGAGGTCGCGGTGGGCAGCGGGTCCCAGCAGCTCGCCGTCGGCGGCGGGGCCTCCGAGTAGGTCGGAGGCGCGATGGCAGCACTCCTGAACGCGCTGCTCGCGATCGGGGCCGTGACCGTCGCGCTCACCGCGACGAGTCTGGAGAGGCGGGTCGCCCTGGTGCTCGGGGCGACCGGCAGCACGGTCGGCGCGTTCCTCGCGTGGGTGGTCGCGCCGAGCGCGTTCTCCGGGTTCGTGCCGTGGGTCGCCGCCGTCCTCGGGACGGCGGCGCTCACGGCCGGCTGGAGCGTCGTCCGGCTCTACGACGGCGTCTTCGCCCCGCCGCCGGAACCGGCGGACGAGACCGGGACGATCGCGACGACCGCGCGGTGACCGCATGACGGACGGGCGCGCCCCGCTCAGCGGCACCGCGCCTCCCGTCCGTCCGCCCCATCAGTCAACGAAACGCGCGCGTTCCGACATCGCACCGGTCGATCGACGGGTGCCACGTCGGAACGCGCGCGTTTCGTTCCGCGGACTACTCCTTGTTGAGCTTGTCCTGCACCGTGCCGGCCGTCTTCTCGACGACGTTCGGGAGCTCGGTCGTGCCGTAGAACCGGACGTCCGGATGCGTGGGCGGCGGCATCGGCGACGAGGTCGTCGGACCGTCGTGGTACGTGTACTCGCCCTTGCCGTCGAACGAGGGGCCGCTCGCCCACGGGCCGTTCGCCGCCTCCTTGCCGTCGGAGAAGTTGAGGTACTGGTAGTTGACCTCCTGGTTCTCCTTCGCCTGCGGGAAGTTGCTCGGCACCGGGAAGTCCTCGATGCCCTTCTCGCGGAGCTCCGCGGCGGCCGTCGCCCACATGTTCTGGTGCATGGTGTCGCGCGCGAGCAGGAACGACAGGAGGTCCCGGACCCCGGCGTCGTCGGTCTGGTGGTAGAGCCGCGCGACCTGCACGCGGCCCTGCATCTCGGCGTTCGCGTTCGCCGTGAAGTCGGCGAGCAGGTTGCCGCTCGCGGTGATGAACGACCCCTGCCAGGGGTTGCCGTTGCTGTCGACCGGACGTGCGCCGGCTCCGGCGACGATGCCCTGCTGGACGTCCGTGCCACCGACGATCGCCGCGACGGTCGGGTCGTCCTGCACGGCGTCCTCGGTGATGCCGAGCGGGCTCTTCTCGAGCAGCTGCGCGATCATCGTCGCGAGCATCTCGACGTGGCCCATCTCCTCCGCGCCGATGCCGAACACCAGGTCGCGGTACTTGCCGGGCATGTGCATGTTCCACGCCTGGAACTGGTACTGCAGGGCGACGGTGATCTCGCCGTACTGACCGCCGAGCACCTCCTGCAGCTTGCGCGCGTAGACGGCGTCGGGCTTGTCGGGCGTGGACTTGAACTGGAGTTCCTGCTTGTGGAAGTACAAATCGTGCTCCTGTCTTCGTTCGGTGGTGCGGTTCAGAGGATCGGGGTACCGCCGGTGACGGCGACGCGCGCACCGGAGACGTAGCTGCCGTCGTCGCTCGCGAGCAGCACGTACACCGGGGCGAGCTCCGCGGGCTGTCCGGGACGGCCGAGCGGGGTCTGCTTCCCGAACTGCTCGACCTCCTCCGGAGGCATGGTCGAGGGGATCAGCGGCGTCCAGATCGGCCCGGGCGCGACGCTGTTGACGCGGATGCCACGCGGGCCGAGCAGCTGCGCCAGCGCTGCCGAGAGGTTCGCGACGCCCGCCTTCGTGACGTCGTACGGCGCGAGGTCGGGCTTCGGGTTGTCCGAGTTCACCGAGCTCGACCCGATGATCGCCGAGCCGGGGCCGAGGTGCGGCAGCGCGGCCTTGACGAGGTGGAAGTAGGCGCTGAGGTTGGTCGCGAGGGTGTGGTCCCACTCCGCGTCGCTGATCTCCTCGATCGTCTCGTGCGTCATCTGGTACGCCGCGTTGTTCACGAGGACGTCGAGCCCGCCGAGTTGCTCCACCGCGGTGGCGACGACGGACCGGCAGTACGCGGGGTCGCTGACGTCGCCGGGCAGCAGGACCGCCGCCCGCCCCGCCTCCTCGACCCAGCGCTTCGTGTCCTGCGCGTCGTCCTCCTCGTCGGGGAGGTAACTGATGAGCACGTCGGCACCCTCGCGGGCGAAGGCGATCGCGACGGCCTTGCCGATGCCGCTGTCCCCGCCGGTGATGACCGCCCGCTTGCCCGTGAGCTTGCCGGACCCGCGGTACGACTGCTCGCCGTGGTCCGCCGTCGGGCTGAGCTCCTGGTCGCTCCCCGGGGGCTGCTGTCGGTCGGTCATGTCGCCTCCTGATCAGTGGTGCGCGGTCCGCTTCGTCCGAGGACCGCTCGGTTCGGCCGATGGTCGGCGCGCCGCACTGAGCGGCCGTCCGGGAGTGGCCCGATCGCGCGGCGGGTGTGGCCGGATCGCGCGGGCACCGGCCCGACGGGCCGCGCGTAGCGTGGCCGGCATGGACCTGCAACTCTCGGAACGTGTCGCGCTCGTCGTCGGAGGGAAGGGCTACATCGGTCGTGCCGTCGCCGAACGGCTCCGGACCGAGGGGGCGACCGTCGTGGTGGCCTCCCGGAGCGCCGGGGACGACGACGACAGCGTGTCGATGGACACCGCGTCGCAGGATTCGGTCGACGCCGGCGTCGCGTCGGTGCTCCAGCGGCACGGGCGGATCGACGTGCTCGTGGTCACGGCCGCCCCGAGCGCGCAGACCCTCGACCCGGCTCGGGGGTCCGACCCCGCGCAGGTCGCCGAGGCGATCGACGGCAAGGCACTCGGCTTCCTCCGCGTCGCGAACGCCGTGCTCCCCCACCAGCGGGAGGCGGGCTTCGGTCGGGTCGTCGTCGTGAGCGGCCAGAACGCCTACATCGCGGGCAACATCACCGCGTCGCTGCGGAACACCGCGACGAACGTCATCGCGAAGAACCTCGCTGACGAGTGCGCCGGGTCCGGCGTCGCCGTGAACGTGGTCAACCCCGGGACCGTCACCGACGAGCCCTCGTCGGAGGTGCAGCGCGGAGCCGGCGGCGAGTCGAGCCCGCAGCAGATCGCCGACCTCGTCGCGTTCCTGTCGTCGCCGCTCTCGGCGCTGAGCGGGGAGTCGATCTCGATCGCGCACCGGATGCTCGGCTCCGTCGTCGTCTGAAGCCGCGTCGCGGCGGACGGGAGGCCCGTGGCGGGCCCGCCCCGCGCCTCCCGTCCGTCCCGTGGTGCGTCAGCGCCCTGTCCGTGCGCCCGGTGCAGGGTCAAGATGGGGCATGGACACTGCGGAGCAGGACGTGGTCGGACTCGTCGAGTACGCCGGTGGGCGGCTGACGGACCGGATGGAAGGGCTCTCCGACGACGAGTGGGCATGGCAGCCGATCACCGGGGATGCGGAGGTCACCGTGCGGTGGCGGCTCGACCACGTCGTCGAGGTGCTCACGACCAGCCGGAACCGCGAGTGGCTGGGGCTCGCGCCGTCGACCGGACCGACGCCGGGCACCCCGGCGACCGCCGCCGAGGCGCTCGCGGGACTCGACGCGGCGATCCGGGTGTTCCTGGCGGCCGCGACGGAGGTCGGCGACACCGCCTCCGAGCCGATGGGCGCCGTCGCCGGCCCGTACGCCGAGTCGACGAAGCGGTCGTTCGTGCTGCACGTGGCGGACGAGCTGATCCACCACGGTGCCGAGGCGGCGCTCCTGCGGGACCTCTACGCCGCGCGACCGTCCCGGAGCTCCCGGACCACGGAGACGGCCTCGGTGGCGAGCGACGCCGGGTAGCCCCAGTAGTCGTAGATGCCGCCGCGGGCGCTGTTCTGCCCGCAGACGACGAACACTCCCGTGCCGAGGCGCTGCTTCAACTCGGTGGCGAGCCACCCGACGAAGCCGCTGTTGTCCGTGCCGGCGGGGAAGTGGAAGGACACCAGCCCGAACCGCTCCGGCGCATCCTCGCCGGCCGGGGCGAGCCAGGACCACGAGTGCTCGTCCGGCACGACAGCGAGCACGTCCATCCCGAGCGTGGGCGTCTCGTCCGCGGGCGCCTCGCGGTACGCCCACTCCCCGTCGAGGACCACGAGCTCGGCTTCGGCGATCATCGCTCGGAGCCGTCGGTCGGTCTCGTACGGGGTCTCGTGGCTGATGTCGACCGTGTCCGCACGCTAGTCGCCCGACAGCTCTGCGGGAAACCGCAGGTTTCCGTCACCCTCCTTTCAGGGGCTCCCCAAGTTGAGCACTGCTCTTCTAGGCTGGGCCGGCACTTCCTGTGCCCCTGCCCAGCATCCGAGAACGGATCGACATGTCTCCCACCCGAAGCGCGTCCCGTGGACGCGCTCTCCTCGCTCTCCTCGGACTCGGCATCGCGTCCGTGACCGTGCTCGCCGGCACCACCCCGGCGAGCGCCGCAGCGACCTTCACCACCCAGGCCCCTCGGGCGACCGGCGCGGTGAAGGTCGGCAGCACGATCACCGCGGTGTTCCCCACCTGGCGGCCCGCTCCGACGGCCAAGGGGTACCGCTGGCTCCGCGACGGGAAGGCCATCACCGGCGCGACGCGGCCCACGTACACGCCCGCGGCCGGGGACAGCGGGCACCGCCTCTCGTTGATGATCATCGGATCCCGGAGCGGGTACGCGAAGGCCACGCGGACGAAGGATCTCGGGATCGTCGCGAAGGGCGATGCACCGAAGATGACCGTCGCCCCGAAGCTGACCGGGTCCGCGAAGGTCGGGAGCACGCTGACGACGACCAACGGCTCGTGGAACCGGTCCGGGCTCTCGGTGCGGTACCAGTGGCTCCGCAACGGCTCGGTGATCAGCGGCCAGACGAAGAAGTCGTACACCGTGTCGGGCAGCGACTTCGGTGCAACGCTGGCAGCCCGGGTCATCGTCTCGAAGGCCGGCTACCAGGACGGCAGCGCGCGGACCACGGTGACCGCCAAGGTGACCCGCAGCGCAGCGTTCTCCGGCAACGGCACGTACGCCGTCGGGTCGAAGATCAAGCCGGGCACGTACTTCTCCGGCTCGACGAGCGGCTGCTACTGGGCGCGACTCAGCGGCGCGAGCGGCAGCTTCGACGAGATCATCGGGAACTCCTTCGGGAGTGGTCAGCGCATCATCACCATCGCTTCGTCGGACCGGTACGTTTCCTTCTCGGATTGCGGATCGTGGTACCCGATCGCCAGCGCGCCCCGACTGACGAAGATGCCTGCGGACGGCGTCTTCAAGGTCGGACAGCAGATCGCTGCCGGCACTTGGCGGACGTCGTTCACGGACGGCTGCTACTGGGAGACGAGCAGCCGCGCGTCCGGTCGCTTCGAGGACGTCATCGCGAACGACTTCATCGACGGCCGTGGGTCCACGACGGTCCGGATCGGCTCTGACATCTCGGTCTTCGAGTCCTCCGGCTGCGGCACCTGGAGCAAGGTCGGCTGATCCTCGGGAGCCCGCGACCACGGACCCGTCACGCGCGTCGTGGCGGGTCCGTGGTCGTCGCAGCGGCGAGTGGTCACCCCGTTGCCCCGCTAGGCTCCCCGTCGTGGCGAGGGTGCTGATCACCGGGATGTCGGGGACGGGCAAGTCCTCGGCGCTGGAGCGGCTGGCCACGTTCGGTCACCGCGTCGTGGACACCGACGACCCGGGCTGGCGCGAGTACCACCCGTACCCGCACCCGTCCGACGAGGCACACCGCGGCGAGTGGCTCTGGGCCGAGGACCGGATGACGGCGCTGCTCGACGAGGACGACGACCGGTCGCTCTTCGTCCAGGGCTGCGTCCGCAACCAGGGCCGCTGGTACGACCGCTTCGATGCGGTCGTGCTCCTCAGCGCACCGCTCGACGTCCTGCTCGAACGGGTCGCGCGGCGGACGACGAACCCGTACGGGAAGACCGACGTGGAGCGGGCGATGATCGCGGCGGACTTCGCCGAGGTGCTGCCGCTGCTCCGCGCCGGGTGCACGCACGAGCTCGACGCGACCCGGCCGCTGGACGACGTCGTCGCGGACCTGGCAGCCCTCGCGCGCTGAGCCGTTCGTCCCCGCGACGGATGCGCTTCGGCCGTCCGCCCGATGCCCGGCGGCCCGAGATCGCGGAGGCTGAGGAGCATGGACTCCTCGATCAAGCACGTCATCGCCACCCTGTCGGTCTGCGCCGGGATCGTCGTCGTCACCGCGTGGGCGCTCATCGCGATGTCACCGGTGGCGTGAAGCGCGGGGCGACCCGCGGGGCCGTCCCCACGCGCGGCCGGGTGACGGACCCCTCCGTGCGATGATCGGACCCGTGACGGAAGGGCGCACGTTCATCCGACCGCTCGCCACGCGCTCGATCGTCGTCGACGTGGTCTGGGCGGTCGTCGCGGCGCTCGCGTTCCTCGCCCCCGTCGACCTCGAGCTCGAGCACGCCAGCATCCTCGCCGTCGTCGCCGCGGCCGGGGCCATCGCCGTGCGACGCATCTCGCCGTCCGTCGCGATGCTGCTCGTCGTCGCGCTCGGGTTCGTGCAGGTAGCCGGCGGCGAGCGTCCGTCGCTCGTGGACCTCGCGATCTTCGTCGTCATCGGGACGACCGCGATCGTCGGGACCCGCGCCGAGGTCGTCCTCTCCGGACTGCTCGCGTTCGTCACCGGTGTCGGCGCGACGCTGTACCTGACCGTCACCGGGTTCCGGTTCGCCGTGCTCGTGAACGGGCCGCGCGACCAGGCCTTCCTGGCGATGGCGGCCCCCGCGGCGGCGCTGCTCGCGGTGTGGGCCGGCGGGCTGGCCGTGCGGGCGTTCCGCTCCCGCGACCGCGAGTCCGAGCGACGCGCCCACGCCGAGGCCGCGCGGTCCCGAGCGGAGGCCGTCGCCACCGAGGCCGAGGCCACCGCCACCCGTGCCATCGACGTCGCGGAGTCCGAGCGGATCCGAGCGGCGATCGCCCGGGACGTGCACGACGTCGTGGGTCACTCCCTCGCCGTGATCATCGCCCAGGCCGACTCGGTGCCGTTCCTCGCCGACGAGGCACGGGTGCGCGAGGTCAGCGCCACGATCGCCAGCACCGCGCGCAGTTCGCTCATGGAGGTCCGGCAGGTCCTCGGGCAGATCGACGGCACCGGGGACGCCGGTCCGGCGACGCTCGACGAGATCGTGCAGGGCATCCGCGACGCCGGGATCACCGTGGACCACACCGTCCGCGGCGTCCCGCGCACGTTCGGCCCCGACGCCGGCACCGCTGCCCGTCGGGTGCTGCAGGAGATGCTCACGAACGCGCTCCGGCACGGCGCTCCCGGCATGCCCGTCACCGTCCGGGAGACCTGGCGCTCCGCGGACCTCGTGCTCGAGGTCGAGAACGTCGTCGGCGGTGGTGCCACCGGGGGCTCCGGCCGCGGGGTCGACGGCATGCGCTCCCGACTCGCCGCCCTCGACGGCTCCTTCGACGCCGCGGTCCTCGACGACGTGTTCGTCGCCCGCGCCCGCATCCCGATCGACATCCCAGGGGGGAACCACCGATGACCGACACGACCGACCACGCAGCCGCCGCCGACCCGGCCCGCGGCCCGGCCGGCACCGACGCGACGGGACCGGCGCCCATCCGCGTCCTGCTCACCGACGACCAGGCGCTCTTCCGCGCGGGGCTCCGTGTCGTGCTCGACGCCCAGGACGACATGGTCGTGGTGGGTGAGGCATCGGACGGCGCGGAGGCCCTCGCAGCGATCCCCGACGTCCGTCCGGACGTGATGCTGCTCGACATGCGGATGGCGGGCATGGACGGCGTCGAGACCGTCCGCCAGCTGTTCTCCGGCGCGGTCGACGGCCCGATCCCCCGCGTGATCGTCCTGACGACGTTCGGCCTCGACCCGGCGGCAGCGACCGCGATCCGGCTCGGTGCCAGCGGGTTCCTCCTCAAGGACACGACGCCGCCGTTCCTGTTCGCGGCCATCCGCGCCGTGCACGAGGGCAGCTCGGTGATCGCCCCGAACGACCTCGCGCAGCTGTTCGGCGCCGACGTCGAGCGTGCGCCGAAGCCGCAACCGCAGGAGTTCCAGACGCTCTCCGACCGCGAGCGCATCGTGTTCGGTTGGGCGTCGCGGGGTCTGTCGAACGCCGAGATCGCCGCGAAGGAGTTCGTCACCGAGTCGACCGTGAAGACCCAGATCTCGAGCATCCTGGGAAAGCTCCAGCTTCGCGACCGGGTGCAGCTGGTCGTCTACGCCCACGACCACGGGCTCGCGGGCGCACGCGACGAGGCGTAGCGGCGGACGAGGCGTAGCGGCGGACGCGGCACGGACGCACGTCAGGTGTCGCCGGGTACCGTCCCGGACACCGACCGAACGACGCCCGGTGCGCCGGGCAGAGAGGGGCGATCGATGACGATCGACCAGACGACGACCGTGGCCCGCGACCTGACGGACCGGACGGTGGTGGTCACCGGAGCAGCCGGCGGCATCGGCCGCGAGGTCGTGCGCCGCCTCCACGCCGCCGGCGCCGAAGTGGTCGCGGTCGACCTCCGCGAACCGACCGACGTCCCCGCGGGCGTGACGTCGGACACGGTCGACATCACTGATCCGGAGTCCCTGCGCGCGTTCGCGGACCGGGTCGGCTCCGAGCACCCCGGCCGCATCGACCTGGTCAACGCGGCGGGCATCGTCGAGGACGACGTCGCCGCGGCGGAGATGTCCGCCGAACAGTTCCGCGGGGTCCTCGACGTCAACCTCGTCGGGGTGTTCCTCACCTCGCAGGCCCTCCACCGGGTGATGGCGGGGCGCGGTGGAGCAGCGATCGTGAGCATCGCGTCCATGTCCGGCAACCACGTCGTGAACCACCCGCAGAAGCAGGTCGCCTACAACGTGTCGAAGGCGGGCGTCACCGCGCTCACGAAGACCCTCGCCGTCGAGTGGGGGTCGGAGGGCATCCGGGTGAACTGCGTGTCACCCGGCTACGTGGACACACCGCTGCTCGCCAAGAAGCACCACCAGTTCGACGAGTGGATGCGGGACATCGTGCCGGGGCGGTTCGCGCAGCCGGCCGAGGTCGCGGCGGCGATCCACTTCCTGCTGAGTGACGCGGCCTCGTACTGCCACGGGACCGAGCTGCTGATGGACGGCGGCTACTCGCTGCGCTGACCGGGCAGGGTCAGCACCTCGTCGAGGATGGTGGTGATCGCGGCCGGGTCGTGGGCGAAGCGTCCGAGGAACAGTCCGCCGATCCGCCCCTGCCCACGGGTGAGCAGCCCCGGTCCGGCGCTGCCGCCGTAGATCACCGTGCTGCCAGTGAGTTCCGGCCGCGACGCGAGGTGCGCCTCGAGCCCGGCGAGCACGTCCACGATGTGGTCGTCCGGCGCGGGCGCCGGCGCACCGATCGCCCACACGGGCTCGTACGCGACGATCAGCGGCCCGGCGAGACCGTCCGCGGTCGCGGTGGCGAGCGAGCGGTCCAGTTGCGCGGTCACCTCGTCGATCGCGTCCGCACTGGAGGCACGGTGCGGCTCCCCGACGCAGACCAGCGGCCGCAGGTGGTTGCGGTACGCCGCGTGCACCTTCCCCGCGACGTCCTCGTCGGTCTCGTGGAACAGGCTCCGCCGTTCGGCGTGGCCGATCTCGACGAGGTCGACGCCGATCTCACGGAGCTCGGCGCCGGAGACCTCTCCCGTGAACGCGCCCTCGTCGGCCCACGCCAGATCCTGCGCCCCGAGCAGCACCGGAGCATCGCCGATGACCTCACGCACGGGCACGAGCGCCGGGAACGTCGGGACGACGAAGAGCTGCGCGGCCCCGGAACGCACGGCGGGGTGCCGCTCGGCGATGTCCACCACCTGCCGGACCCAGTCGAGGGTCCGGGCGTGGGAGAAGTACGTCTTGAGCGACACCCCGACGAGCGTCATGCGCGGTCGGCCCCCGTCGCGTCGATGCCCTCGGCCGCCGAGCCGTCGTAGGAGCAGATCGCCGCGACCTTCTCGGCGCTGGCAGAGGACGTGTCGAACTCGTACCCGAGCCACTCCTTCGCCAGCCGTCGTGCGAGTTCCAGCCCGATGACCCGCTGCCCCATGCAGAGCACCTGCGCGTCGTTCGACAGCACGGAACGCTCGACGCTGTAACTGTCGTGGGCGGTCACTGCTCGGATGCCCGGGACCTTGTTCGCGCTGATCGCGACGCCGAGCCCGGTGCCGCAGATCAGGATTGCCCGGTCGGCCTCGCCGTTCGCGACCATGCGTGCGGCGTCGACGGCGACGTGCGGGTAGGCGGTGTGCCCGTCCGCGTCCACGCCGACGTCGGCGACGTCCGAGACCCGCTCGTCCGCGAGCAGGTCGGCCTTGATCGCCTCCTTGTACTCGAAGCCGGCATCGTCCGATCCGACCACCAGTCGCAGCGTCATCGTGCTGCTCCTTCCTCGATGACCGAGGTCACCGTCTCGACGATCAATGCGAAGGACACCGCTCCGGGGTCCCGCGTCCCCACCGCCTGGTCGGCGTGGGTCTTGGCGCGTCCCTTCCGGGGCACGAGGTCAGCCGTGGCGTCCGCCGCCTCGCGGGCAGCGGTCGCCGCGGTGCGCCAGGCGTCCGCGGTCGACGCCCCACCCTCGACCGCGGCGCCGAAGGCCTCGTCGAACGGCACGAGGGCGTCCACCATCGTCTTGTCCCCGGGCACGGCACCGAAGGCCGACACCGCCGTGGTCGCGGCGTGCACCGCTTCCGCGAGCCGCGCCGACGACGGACGTGACTCGTCCCCGATGACGCGACCCAGTGCCTCCAGGGCGGCTCCCCAGATCGCTCCGGACGTCCCGCCGGCCTTGTCGGACCAGGCGTCGGCGGCGATCGCGAGGAGGCCGCCGGCTCCGACCTCGCGGTGCAACGCACCGGAAGCCGCCGCGTCCGCGGCGTGCGCCCCGCGCTGCATGCCGATGCCGTGGTCGCCGTCGCCAGCGACCGCGTCCATCTCTCCGAGTTCGTCGACGTGCTCGTCGACGACGCGGCGCGCTGCGGCGAGCGCCGCGGCGACCCGTGCCGCGACCTCCTGCGACTCCGCGGTGCCGGTGCCGACCTCGATGCCGTCGGACGCCTCGAGCTCGGACTCCGGCAGCCGCTCGGCCGCGACCGCACCGCCCTTCCGGAACGCGGGGGTGTCGGCCGGCGCTGCCCAGAGCCGTTCGAGTTCCTCGTCGAGCCAGAACAGGGTGAGCGAGACGCCCGCCATGTCGAAGCTCGTGACGAGCTCGCCGACCTCGGGTTCGACGATGACGACGCCGGCGTCCTCGAGCAGTCTGGCCACCGAGCGGTAGACGACGAAGAGTTCCTCGTACTTCACGCTGCCGAGGCCGTTGAGGATCGGGACGGCCCGCGCACCGGACGCCGTGACGCCCGTCGGCAGCTCGTCGAGCAGGCGCGACACCAGGAGGGACGCGAGCCCCTCGGCCGTGGGTACCTCGGTCTCGTCGATGCCGCGTTCGCCGTGGATGCCCATGCCGATGGCCATCCGGTGTTCCGGGACCTCGAAGAGCGGTTCGGCGGCACCGGGGAGGGAGCACCCGGAGAACGCGACGCCGAACGAGCGGGTCCGGTCGTTGGCCCGCGACGCCACCGTGGTGACGTCGTCGAGGCTGCGCCCCTCCTCGGCGGCGGCCCCCGCGACCTTGAAGACGCAGAGGTCGCCGGCGATGCCGCGGCGCTCGGCGGTGCGGTCGGTGGGTGCGGACACGACGTCGTCGGTGACCCGGACGGTCCGCACCGGGATGCCCTCGCCCTCGAGCGTGCGTGCGGCGGCGTCGAAGTTCAGGCAGTCACCCGCGTAGTTGCCGTACGAGAACAGCACCCCGCCCCCGTGCTCGGCTGCTCGGGCGACCCCGGCGACCTGCTGCGCCGACGGACTGGCGAACAGGTTGCCCATCGCCGCGCCGGCCGCCAGCCCGTGCCCGACGAGTCCGCCGAACGCCGGGTAGTGCCCGGAGCCGCCGCCGATGACGACCGCGACCGTGCCGTCGGGACTGGTGGTGGCGCGGGCCACACCGCCGTGCACCCGGCGCACCCACCGCTGGTTGGCGAGGACGAACCCGTCCGCCGCCTCGTCCGCGAAGTCCGCGGGGTCGTTGAAGAGCCTGGTCATCGTGTCGTCTCCTTCGACGCACTCGTCGCCACGTGTGAGGTGTCGAGCAGATCATCCGCCTTCGCGCCTCGGAAGAACTTCGTGCAGAAGATCATCACGGCCGCCACGAACGCCAGGACACCGAGCGAGACGATGCCGAACGCGCCGCTGTCGGTCGGGACCACCTCGTTGATGGCCGTCCGCATGATCGGGGCCACGAAGCCGCCGAGGTTGCCGAGCGAGTTGATGAGGCCGATGCCCGCGGCCGCCGCCGCCCCGGTGAGGAACGCCGTCGGGTACGCCCAGGTGATCGGGCCGACGGCGAGGAAGCTCGCCACGGCCAGGGTGATGAACAGGATGCCGAGGATGGGCTGCCCGTTCGCACCCGCCCACGCCGACCCGAGGATCGACAGGCCCGTCGTGACGTAGAACATGGTGCCCCAGCGACGACGCCGTCCGACGGTGTCCGCCTTCGAGCCGACGAGGTAGCAGGCGACGAGGCCGACGAGCCACGGGATCGCGGCGACGAGGCCGACCTGCCAGCCGACGTCCTGCCCGAGGAGCGACGACACCTGCTGCGGCAGGTAGAACGTCGTGCCGTACACGGCGACCTGCAGGCAGAAGTAGATGATCGTGAAGTACCAGACGCGGCCGCTCGCCATCGCCTTCCAGATCCCCTTCGGGCCGTCCTCGTTCCGGGCGTGGTCCTCGCGGGCCATCGCCGCCGTGAGGGACGCCTTCTGCCCGTCGTCGAGCCACTTCGCCTGCTGCGGGCTGTTCGTCAGGAAGAAGAGGGCCGCGACGCCGGCGAGCACCGCGAGGATGCCCTCGCCGAAGAACATGACCTGCCAGCCGTGGAACGGGGTGACCTGGTCGCCGACGCTGATGAGTCCGCCGGAGAGCGGTGCGCCGATCATCTGCGAGAAGGGCTGCGCGAGGTAGAAGATCGCGAACATCCGCACGCGGACCTTGTTCGGGAACCACTCGGAGAGGTACATGATCACGCCCGGGAAGAGCCCGGCCTCGGTCACGCCGAGCAGGAAGCGCAGGATGATGAACATCGTGTCGTTCGTCGTGAACGAGAACAGCGCGGCGACGATGCCCCACGTGACGGCGATGCGGGCGAGCCAGAAGCGGGCGCCGAACCGCTTGAGCAGCAGGTTCGACGGGATCTCGAAGATCGCGTAGCCGATGAAGAAGATGCCGGCGCCGAGCGCGAACGCGGCGTCGGAGATGTTGCGGTCGACGCTGAGGGCCTCTTCGGCGAACCCGACGTTCGTGCGGTCGAGGAAGGCGACGAAGTACAGGATGACGAGCATCGGCATGAGGTGCTTCGTCGCCTTGCCGATCGCCGACTTCAGGGCGGGATCGTGGGTGGACCCCAGGGCGGGGCTGGTTGCGGACACGGTCGCTCCTTCGCGATCGGGTGGTCTGACTGGAGGCACGACTCACGACGAGCACACCGGCTCGCTCTGGTCGTGGGGCTGGGTCGGCCCAGTACGCCTGTGGGCGTTTCAGTGCATGTAGAGGCCGCCGTCGACGTTCAGCGTCTGCCCGGTGACGAACCCGGCGTCCTCGCTGATGAGGTAGGCGATCGCCGCCGCGATGTCCCGCGGGGTGCCGATGCGCGGGAGCACACCGTCGGCCGCCATCGCGGTCTTGCGCTCCTCGGAGAGCGTGCCGCCCATGATGTCGGTGTCGATCGGACCGGGCGAGATCGCGTTGACGGTGATCCCCCGGTGGCCGAGCTCGCGGGCCATGCCACGGGTGAGACCGATGACCCCGGCCTTCGCGACCGAGTACGGCGTCTTGCTGAACGTGCCGCCGCCGCGCTGGGCGGAGACCGACGACAGGTTCACGATGCGGCCGTACCCGCGCTCGACCATGGACTGCGCTGCCCGGAGGCTCGCGAAGTGCACGCCGTCGAGGTTGATGCTCAGGACCCGGTGCCACTCCCCCTCGGGCAGGTCGAGGTACTCGTGCGCGGACGAGACGCCCGCGAGGTTCACGAGCGCCGCGATCGGCGGCAGCGCGGCTTCGATCGTGTCGAACGCGGCGCGGACGGCGGCCTCGTCCGCGACGTTCGCCCCGGCGCCGACGGCCTGGACGCCGTGCTGGTCGCGGAGCTCGGCGGCGACCTGCTCGCTCGCGGCCTGGTCGAGGTCGATGATGCCGACGTTCCAGCCCTGCCCGGCGAGGTGGTGGGCCGTGGCCCGGCCGATCCCGCGCGGGGAGGCGGCGCCGGTGAGGACGACGGTCTGCTGTTCGGTGCTCATGCTCGGTCCCCTCAGTGGATCGGGGCCGGGCCGAGGTCGTCGAGGAGCTTCTGCATCGCGACGTAAGCCTTGTTCCGGTAGGCGACCAGCTCGGGCGTGCGGTCGGCGGGCACGTCGAGGTACCCGGCGCCGGACTTCGTGCCGAGTTCACCGGCGTCGACGTGCTGCTGGAGCGACGGCGGCGTGGCGAAGCGCTCGGGCCAGCGGGTCTGCAGCGACTCGAAGCAGAACGCGTACACGTCGAGCCCGGCCATGTCGGCGATCGCGAACGGGCCGAAGAACGGCAGGCGGAACCCGAAGGTGGTGCGGACGATGGTGTCGATGTCGTCCGGGCTCGCGATGCCCTCGTCGGCGATCTTCGTCGCTTCCTCGAACAGGGCGTACTGCAGGCGGTTGAGCACGAAGCCCGTGGAGTCCTTCACCCGGGCGGACTGCTTGCCGGTCGCAGCGACGACGGTCTCACCGACCTCGATCGCGTGCTCGTTCGTGGTCGGGTGCGGGATGAGCTCGACGCCGGGGATGAACGGCGCCGGGTTCGAGAAGTGCACGCCCAGGAATCGCTCCGGACCCACGACTGCCTCGGCGAGCGACTCGATGAGGATCGTCGAGGTGTTCGACCCGATGACGGCGTCCGGGCGCGCGGCCTCGCTGATCCGACGGAGCGTGGCGTGCTTGATCTCGAGCTTCTCGGGCACGGCCTCCTCGATGAAGTCGGCCGTGGCGACCGCTTCCTCGATGGAGTCGGCGGCGCTGAGGTGGGCGTCCACGCGCGCCACGGCGTCCGCGGGGAACAGGCCGTCCGCGACGAACTGTTCGGTCTCGGCGATGAGCCGGGCGCGGTTGGACGCGGCGATCTCGGCCGAGACGTCCGCGATCCGGACGGTGTGGCCGGCGAGGGCCAGGACCTGGGCGATCCCGCCGCCCATGTAGCCGGACCCGACGACGGCGATGTCGAGGGTGCTCATCGAGTTGCTCCTTGCTTCGTCGCCCCGACCACCGAGGTGGCGAGGACGGATCGGATGTACTGCTGGTTGGCCGCGCAGACGCCGAGGCTGTCCCCGCCGTACTGCTCCGTCATGACGATGCCGCGGAACCCGTCGGCGACGGCGTCCCGGAGCACCTGGCGGTAGTTGATGAGTCCGGTCTCCATGGTGCTCGGCGCACTCGTCGCCCAGCTGCCGTCGCCGGCTTCGTCGCGCGTGTAGTTCTTGACGTGGAGGTAGTTCGTGTACGGCAGGGTCTTCGCGAAGAGCTCCTTCCAGTCCTCCACCGGACGGTGCAGACGGATGAGGTTCGCGACGTCCGCGTTCAGGCCGACGGTGTCCAGTCCGATCTCCTCGACCAGGCGGACCGCGCTGTCGGCGGTGCCGAGGTAGGTGTCCTCGTACAGCTCGAGTGCCATCGGCAGTCCGACGCTCGCGGCGTGCTCCCCGAGCTCCCGGAGGCGCTTCACCGCGGCGTCCCACACCTCGGGGTCGTCGGGGTCCTCCGGGCCCGGTGCCGTCCAGAACCAGAGGGCCTTCCGCTGCGCCTCGGTGAACGGCTGGTGCAGGCCCGTCGAGAACACCTGCATGCCCCACTCGGCCGCGGCGTCGATGGTCCGGTGCGCGTACGCGAGGTTGTCCTCCTCGTGCCCGGGCTGGATGACGCTCTTCCGCTGCAGGTGCACGGAGGGGATGCCGACCCCGTGCGCCGCGGCGACCGCGAAGAGTTCGTCACGTCGGGACCGCTCGAGGTCAGCGGGGCGGATGTGGCTGTCGGCGAGTTCGGCGAGCGAGAAGCCCGCGGACGCGATCTGTGCGAAGACGTCGTCCCAGACCTCGGCGGGCGCGTCGTGGAAGGCCGTCCCGTCGCGGGTGACCTGGGCGAACCCGTGCAGGCAGGCGGCGATCGGCCACGTCTCGTCGGTCCAGGTCGTCGGGTCCCAATCCTGGGTGACCCAGTCCTGTGGTGATGCCACGTGCATGCTCCTTCGCAGTCGTGCGGTGCGGTTCGGCCTTGAACCTCTTTCCTATAGGAAAGATACTCGCAAACGGCCGGAGCGCAACCCGGCCCGCGCGATCGGGCCCCGTTCGGTCGGGTGCCGAGCTGTCAGACGCCGTGCGGTCAGGCGCCGTGTGACGCGTCGGCGCGCGACCGGACCCGCACGTTGTCGATGTGCACACGCATCGCCGACACCGCCGCCGACGGGCTGATCGCGAGCGCGTCGAGGATCGACCGGTGCTCCGCCACCGCACGCGAGGTGTCGTCGTCCCCACCCCCGACGATCTGCCGCATCCGGTGCACGCGCGTGGTGATGATCTCGGACATCTCCTCGAGGAACGGGTTGTGCGTCGCGTCGAAGAGCACCTGGTGGAAGTCCCAGTCGCTGCGGAAGAAGCGGGCCATGAGTTCGTCGGGCACCGTCCCGACCTCGATCGCGGCGACCTCGGCGGCGACGTCGGACTGCACCGCGAGCGCGGCGTCGAGCCGGGTCCGGAGCGCCTCGACGTCCCCGCGCGCGGCGAGTTCGACGGCGCCGCTCTCGACGATGAGCCGGGCGTCGAACAGCGCCTCGAGCTGGTCGCCGGCGAGGGGCGGGGCGACGCGGTACCCCTTGTTCGCCTCGCGGGTGACGAGTCCGGTCCGCTCGAGCTGGACGAGCGCCTCACGCACCGGCGTGGGCGAGACGCCGAGGGTCCGGGCGAGCCCGTCGATCGACAGGCGCATGCCCGGCTCGACGTCGTGGCCCATGAGGAACTCGAGCACGCGGTCGTACACCCGGTCGCGCAGTCCGAGCTGCGTGATCCGCTCACTGCCGAACCCGGCCATGGTGCTCGTCATGGTCCGATCATAGAGAATCGACGATCACGGAACGTGACCTGGAACCGGGCGGGAGGCCCGTGGCGGCGCCGCCACGGGACTCCCGTCCGGCCGGTGGTCCCGTCAGACTGCCGGCCGGTCCGGCACCTGGGCGAAGCGGATCGCACCGCGATCACGCACCCGGAACCCGAGGTGCTCGTACAGGGCGATCGCACCCGTGTTGGTCGCCGCGGCGTGCAGCATCGGCGTCTCGCCGCGCTCCCGGATGCCGTGTGCCACCGCGAGCACGAGTCGCCGTCCGAGCCCC
Source organism: Curtobacterium sp. 458 (assembly GCF_030406605.1). Lineage (NCBI taxonomy): Bacteria > Bacillati > Actinomycetota > Actinomycetes > Micrococcales > Microbacteriaceae > Curtobacterium > Curtobacterium sp. 458. The sequence continues at coordinate 959,440 of NZ_CP129104.1, forward strand.
TGGCCGCGGAACCCCGGGTCCGTGCACACCGCGCTGATCTCGGTCCACCCCGGCGGGTGCAGGCGCTCCCCGGCCATCGCGACGAGTCGGCCCTCGCGGCGGATGCCGAGGTACGTACCGAGCTCGATCGTGCGCGGGAGGAACGGACCGGGCTTCGTCCTGGTGACGAGGTCGAGCATCTCGGGGACGTCGTCGGGCGTCAGCTCGACCGCCTCGGAGTCCGGGTCGCCGAGGACCGCCTCTCCCGTGAGCTGCACGCCCCCGGCGCCCTCCAGTTCGTGCCAGCCGGACGGCAGCACCGCGGACGGGTCGACGCGGAACCCGGCGCCGGGCCCGAGGAGGGCAGCGACGTCCGCCCAGTCCTGGTCCGTCGGGTGCACCGGCACTCCGGTCCACACCGAGACGTCCGGCAGGTAGCGCACGATCTCGCCCCGGCGCTCGGCGAACCGGGCGTGGGCGCCGTTGAGGGACGCGAGCGCGGGGTTGTCGAGCATCCGCGTCGGTGTGCCGTCGTCGGCGGTCGTGAGGTCGAGGGTGCGGACGGCCGCACCGCGGGGGTCGGGTGCGAAGCCGCGGTCCTCGAGGAGCCGTCGGGTGCCGTCCGCGAGTCCGGCGGTGTCGACCACGAGCGCCGATGCGTACCGGGCGGTGGCGGTCGCGACCACGGCGTCGACGAGCGCGCCGTCGGCGCCGGGTGCACCGTCCGCTCGGTCGTCCGTCACCCGCAGTTCGACCTCGCCCGGGTGCGTCAGTGCGCTGAGGTGCTCACCCGGGGCGCTCGACTCGACGACGGTGCCGTCGCGGCGGTCGTGGCGGTCGTGGCGGTCGTGGTCGTGGGTCCAGCGTTCGGCGCGCGGGTCGGCGGCAGCGGAACGGCGGACGGCGGATTCGGACACGGACACGGACACGGACGGGACGGTCATGGGTCCAGTCTCCGGTCGGATCGTGGTGTCCGACGGATCGTTGCGGTGCGTGACGGATACCCTGCTGGCGTGACCTCGCAACAGGCTCGTCCGCAGGTGGTGACCGTGTCGGTCGTGCTCTGGGCCGTGTGGCTCGTGGGCTGCGTGCTCGCGTCGGTGATCGGCTTCGTGGAGTTCCCGGCGAGCGCCCTCGTGACCGTGATCTCCGTCGTGCTCTCACTGGTGATCTGGGCGCTCGTCGCCTGGGCCGTGCTGCGGGTCCGGCGCGGCTCGGCGACCGCGCGCATCGTGCTCGTGGTGGTCGCGGCGGCTCGGGCGCTCCTGAGCATCGGCGACGGCGCCTCGACGCTCCTGCTCGTCGCGCTGTCCGCGGTGGCAGCGGTCCTGCTGTTCGTGCCGGCGGCACGCCCGTTCTTCGTCCGGCGGTAGCGTCCGGCGACCCTTGGTCCCACGGAACGCGCGCGTTTCGACGAACCACCGGTCGATCGACGCGTGCGCCGTCGGACTGCGCGTGTTCCGCCGACTCGCCCGGCCTACCCCCGCGTGCGCGCCAGCCTCCGGTTGAGGGCACCGTTCAGCAGGGCCACGAGCAGCCCCACCGCGAACACGAGGGTCCCGAAGCAGAGCACCTGGGGCGGCATCCCGGCCTTCGCGGCGCCGTACACGAACAGCGGGAACGTGACCGACGGCCCGGCGACGAACGACGTGATCACGTAGTCGTCGATCGACATCGCGAGCGCCAACAGCCCCGCAGCGAGCATGCCCGGCGCGAGGAGCGGCAGCGTGACGAGCCGGAACGCCTGGAACGGCGTTGCACCGAGGTCACCCGCCGCTTCCTCGAGCACCTTCGACGTCCCGGCGATCCGCGCCCGGAGGACCACCACGACGTACGCCACGTCGAAGGCCACGTGGGTGATGAGGATGGTCCAGAACCCGGTGCCGAGGCCGACCGACAGGAAGAACGACAGCGACGCCGACCCGACGACGATCGACGGCGCCGCTATGTCGGCGAAGACGATCGAGCTCACGATGCCGCGGCCGGGGAAGCGGTAGCGCTCCAGGGCGAGGGCGAGCGGCAGACCGATCGCCACGGAGACGACCGCCGCCAGGAACGCGACGAGCACCGACGTCCCGAAGGCCGCCCCGAGCCCGGAGACGTTCCAGAGGTTCTGGTACCAGTACGTCGTGAAGCCGTTCCAGGCGAAGGTCAGGCGGTTGGTCGGGGCGTCGTTGAACGAGTACGCGACCATGGAGACGATCGGGACGAGGGTGATCGCGATGACGACCCAGTAGACGATCGCGAGCCACGGCCCGCGGCGTTGGGCCCCACGACGACGGCGCTGCGGCCGGACGGCGGTGCCGGCCGAGACGGGCGAGAGGGGTGCGGTCGACCCCGGACGGGTCGGTGTGACGGCGGTCATACGAGGTCCTCGAGGTCGTCGGTGCCGGACACCCGGGCGTAGATGAACAGGATGATGCCGAGCACGACCATGAGCACGGTCGAGAGCGCGGCGGCGACGTTGTACTGCTGGTTGCCGGAGTAGGCGTCCTGGATCGCCTGACCGATCGTGTACGTGTTCGTTCCGCCCAGGAGCGCCGAGTTCACCGGGTCGCCCACGCAGTCGATGAACACGAGCAGCACCCCGGCGAAGATGCCCGATCGCGACAGGGGCAGCGTGGTGTGCCAGAACGCGCGGAACCTCCCCGCGTAGAGGTCGTTGGCGGCCTCACCGAGCCGCGGGTCGATCCGCTCGAGCGCCGCGTAGATCGGCAGCACCATGAACGCGAGGTCGTTGTAGGCGTTGCCGAAGATGACCGCGCCGGAGGTCCCGAGGATGTGGAAGTCCTTCCCGGCGAGTCCGATCGCCTGCAGCGTCGTCACGACCGGGCCCTGCGACGCGAGCACGAACGCCCACATGTCGGTGCGGATCACGAAGGACACCAGGAAGCTGATGAACACGAGCATGAGCAGCGGGTTCTTCCAGCGCGGCGACACCCGGAACGCGATGAAGTAGGCCACCGGGTACCCGACGAGGATGGTCGCGATCGTGGCAGCGACGCCGTACCAGAGCGACCGGAGCAGGAACGTCAGGTACGGCACCTGCGGGTCGACGAAGAGCGACGAGTAGATCCCGACGTTCCACGTGAACGTGTACCCGTCGTCCGGGTTGCCCGACATGAGCGAGACGATGAGCCCCGACACGAGCGGGATGACGAAGAACACGCAGAGGTAGGCCGTGCCGACGATCCCGAGCAGGAACGGCACCCGGAGCCGACGACGCCCCGGCCCCGTGCCGACCCCCGCGATCGCGGCGGTCCCGACCGCGGTCACGACTGCACCACCGCGTTGAAGATGCTGTTCCACTCCGAGTACTCGTCGTAGTTCTCGAACACCCGGAACTCGTGGGAGCGGGCGAGGACGTCCTCCGACGGGAACACGAGCGGGCTGTCGGCGACGGTGGGGTCCTCGAGGACGTCCCGCACGTAGTCCTCGGCCGCAGGGACCGGACAGACGTAGTTCACGTAGTCCTCGACGATCCCGGCGATCTTCGGCGTGTAGTAGAAGTCCATCCACGCCAGGGCCGACACCGGGTTCGCGGCCTGCCTCGGGATCATGAGGTTGTCGTGCCACATCATCTGGCCTTCCTCGGGTGTGACGAACTCCAGGTGCTCGAACCCGGACTGCTGCGCCTGGAACACGTCGCCCGACCAGGCCTGCGTGATCCAGGTGTCGCCGTTCTCGAGCTTGTTGATGTAGCTCTGGTCGTAGAACCCGGTGACGCTCGGCCGGAGCTTCCGCAGCCAGTCCTGGGCCTTCCGCCAGTCGGACGGGGTCGAGGTCTCGGGGTCGATCCCGTTCGCGAGGAGTCCGAGCGACCCCAGCTCGGTGTTGTCGCTCATCAGCCCGACACGACCCCGGAAGGCCGGGTCGAGGAGGTCCTGGAAGGACGTGATCTCGCGGTCGATGTACTTCGGGTTGTAGGCGAGCCCGGTGAACCCGGTCTGCCACACCACCGAGTGCTTGTTGTCCGGGTCGTACGTCGGGTTCTTCACCGAGTCACCGGCGTGCTTCGCGAAGTTCGGCAGCCGCGCGTGGTCGAGTTCGCACACGAACCCGTTCTTGATCATCTGCGTCAGCTCGAACCCGTTGGTCATCACGACGAGGTCGTACCCGGTCGCGCCCTGCGCGCGGAGGATCGGTGAGACGGTCGCGTAGAACGTCGCGTTGTCCTGGATCACCGCCTGGTAGTCGACCGAGATCCCGGTGGCTTGCTCGAAGAGCTGGATCGACTCGGACTTGCCCTTGTCGGAGTCGATGTAGAGCGGCCAGTTCGCGAAGTTGAGCTGCTTGGTCGCCTTCGCGTCGGCCCAGAACCGTTGCCAGTCGACCTCGGTGCCGGCGAGCGAGGCAGCGGATCCCTTGATGCTGCACCCGGCGAGGAGCGCGGCGACGGCCGCGGCCCCGCCGCCAGCGAGGAACCCGCGTCGGCTGACGCGCGCGGACGTCAGTCCGCGGACCAGGTCGGGTCGGCTGGTCACGCGACCGCTCCTGCGGTCGCCGGTGCGGACTGGAGGCCCGGATCGCCCTGGGCGGGGACGGTCGCCTCGGACGCGGGGCGCGCCTCCAGGCCGAACCCGTGGTCGACGCCCCACGTGAGCCAGACCTCGGTTCCTCTGGCGATCCGTGGGCCGCCCTTCGAGTTCTGCGCGAAGACGGAGACCTGCCCGGCCCCGGGGACGTCCACGAGGTACTGCGTGCTGACGCCGGAGAACGAGACGTCCACGACCCGTCCGGGCCCGAGGATGTTCCGGCCGGCTTCCGGGGACGGCTCCGCCGTGCGGATCTTGAGCTTCTCGGGGCGGACGCCGACGACCACGCGTCCGGAGGTCGCGACGGCCCGGGCGGTGGGGACCGCGAGGGTGCCGGCCTCGGTCGTCACGACGAGGAGCTCGCCGTCGGTGCCCCGGACCTCGCCCTCGAGCAGGTTCGACTGGCCGAGGAAGTTCGCGACGAAGGCGGTGCGCGGGAGTTCGTAGAGCTCCTGCGGGCTGCCCATCTGCTCGATGCGCCCGCCGTTCATGACGGCGACCGTGTCGGCCATCGTCATCGCTTCCTCTTGGTCGTGGGTGACATGCAGGAACGTGAGGCCGACCTCGGCCTGGATTGACTTCAGCTCGAACTGCATCTGGTGGCGGAGCTTGAGGTCGAGCGCGCCGAGCGGCTCGTCGAGGAGCAGGAGCGCGGGACGGTTGACGATCGCACGGGCGAGGGCGACGCGCTGCTGCATGCCGCCGGAGAGCTGCGCCGGACGCTTCGACGCCGAGCCCTCCAGCTCGACCAGCCGGAGTGCCTCGGTCGCCTTCGTCACCGGGTCCGGGATGCGCCGTCGCTTCAGGCCGAACGCGACGTTCTCGAGCACGCTCATGTGCGGGAAGAGCGCGTAGTTCTGGAACACCGTGTTGACCGGCCGCTGGTACGGCTTCGTGTCGGTGACGTCCTTCCCGCCGATCGTGATCGTGCCGCTCGTGGGTTCCTCGAGCCCGGCGACGAGCCGCAGCGTGGTGGTCTTGCCGCAGCCGGACGGGCCGAGCAGGGCGAAGAACGACCCGGCGGGCACCGTGAGGTCGAGCGAGTCGACCGCGGTGTGGCCCGGGAAGGCCTTGGTGATCCGGTCGAGCCGCAGATCGGCCCCCGATTCGGCGAACGTGCCGGTCATTGCCATGGTGCCTCCTGCTGGTGCGCGGGTCGGGTCCGGTGGTCAGCCGGTGTAAGACATGACGTGCTTGATGCGGGTGTAGTCGTCGAACCCGTACTGCGACAGGTCCTTGCCGTAGCCGGAGTGCCGGAAGCCGCCGTGCGGCATCTCGGCGACGATCGGGATGTGCGTGTTGATCCACACGCAGCCGAAGTCGAGGTCGCGGGAGCACCGCATCGCCCGTGCGTGGTCGGTGGTCCACACCGAGCTCGCGAGGCCGTACTCGACGTCGTTCGCCAGCCGGAGGGCCTCGTCCTCGGTCCGGAAGCGCTGGACCGTCTGGACCGGACCGAAGACCTCTTCCTGCACGATGCGGTCGTCCTGCCGGAGCCCGGAGACGATCGTGGCCTCGTGGTGGAACCCGCGGTCGCCGATCCGGTGGCCGCCCGTCTCGACCGTGGCGTGGTCGGGGAGGGAGTCGAGGAACGAACGGACCTGCGCGAGCTGGCCGGCGTTGTTCACCGGGCCGAAGGCGGGGTCGGCGACGTCGGGGCCGGTGCGGGCGTTCGCGTGCGCCTCGGCGACGAGGGCCGCGACGAACTCGTCGTGGATGCCGTCCTGCACGAGCAGCCGGGTGGCGGCGGTGCAGTCCTGTCCGGCGTTGAAGAACCCCGCGGCGACGATCCCGGCGACCGCGGACGGGATGTCGGCGTCGTCGAACACGATGACGGGTGCCTTGCCGCCGAGTTCGAGGTGCGTGCGCTTCAGGTCGGTCGCGGCGGCACGGGCGACCTGCACGCCGGCGCGGACCGAGCCGGTGATGCTCACCAGCTGGGGAGTCGGGTGGTCGATCATCGCGGCACCGGTCGTCCGGTCGCCGAGCACGACGTTGAGGACGCCCGGCGGCAGGAACTCGGCGGCGACCTCGGCGAGCAGCAGCGTCGAGAGCGGCGTGGTGTCGCTCGGCTTGAGCACGGTCGTGTTCCCCGCGGCGATCGCCGGGGCGAACTTCCACACCGCCATGTTGAGCGGGTAGTTCCACGGCGTGACCTGCGCGACGACGCCGATGGGCTCGCGTCGGACGAACGACGTGTGGTCGGGCAGGTACTCGCCGGCGCTCCGACCCTCGAGGTTCCGGGCCGCTCCGGCGAAGAAGCGGATCTGGTCGACGGACAGCAGGATCTCGTCCTGCACGAGGGTCGCCCGGGGCTTGCCCGTGTCCAGGGACTCGAGGTCGGCGAACTCCTCGGCACGCTGCTCCATCGCGTCGGCGATCCGGAACAGGGCGAGCTGGCGTTCGCCGGGGGTGGTGTGACGCCAGGTCGTGGACGCCTCGGCCGCGGCGGCGAACGCGGCGTCGACGTCTTCGGGGGTGGAGACGGGCGAGGTGCCGTACACGTGCTCGTCGGTGGGCGCGACGAGGTCCATCGTCGCGTCGCCGCGGGTCTCGACCTGCTCGCCCCCGACGAAGTTCCGGAGCACCCGCGTGGCTGTGTCACTGTCCAGCATGGCGGCGATACTGGCACGGAATCCCCCGCTCCGGAAGAAGATTCCGCAGGTTGTGGAGAACCGTAACAACGGAAATCGTCGCGAAACATCGTGTTCACAACGAAATCCCTTGCGCGGCTCGGACACCGCTGCCATGCTGTCCGGCATGGCGGCAGCACCACGACGTCCGGGACCGATCGACGAGACCTCGAAGCGGATCATCGAGCAACTCCAGGCAGACGGACGCCGCCCGTACGGCGAGATCGGCAAGGCGGTCGGTCTCAGCGAGGCGGCGGTCCGCCAACGGGTGCAGAAGCTCACGGAGACCGGCGTCATGCAGATCGTCGCGGTCACGGACCCCCTGCAGTTGGGGTTCCACCGGCAGGCGATGATCGGCATCCGGGTCAGCGGTGACACCCGAACCGTCGCCGACGAACTCGAACGGCTCCCGGCGGTCGACTACCTCGTCATGACCGCCGGGAGCTTCGACCTCATGGTGGAGGTCGTCTGCGAGGACGACGACGGCCTCATCGAACTGCTCAACGGCACGATCCGGGCGATCCCGGGGGTCGCCGAGACCGAGACCTTCGTCTACCTGCAACTCCGCAAACAGCTCTACGACTGGGGAACGCGATGACCATCTCCGAACCACGTGCACGCCTGGGGTCCTACGACCCGTTCGCCCCGGTGGACGACGCCGCGCTGCAGCAGAAGTCGCGCGACCACCTCTGGATGCACTTCGCCCGGCACGGCGCGAACCAGGCCGGAGCCGACGTCCCGATCATGGTCCGGGGCGAGGGGCACCACGTCTACGACAGCCACGGCAAGGAGTACATCGACGGACTCTCCGGCCTGTTCGTCGTCGCTGCCGGGCACGGCCGCAAGCGTCTGGCCGAGATGGCCGCCAAGCAGGCCGAGACCCTGTCGTTCTTCCCGATCTGGTCGTACGCGCACCCCGCCGCGATCGAGCTCGCCGACCGGCTGGCCGACCACGCCCCGGGCGACCTCAACAAGGTGTTCTTCTCGACCGGCGGCGGAGAGGCCGTCGAGACCGCGTTCAAGCTCGCGAAGTACTACTGGAAGCTCCGCGGCAAGCCGATGAAGCACAAGGTGATCTCGCGTGCGGTCGCCTACCACGGCACCCCGCAGGGCGCCCTCGCGATCACGGGCATCCCGGCGATGAAGCAGATGTTCGAGCCGCTCACCCCGGGTGGCTTCCGCGTCCCGAACACGAACTACTACCGCGCCGCGGAGATGGGTTTCGCCGGCGGATCGGAAGAGGAGTTCGGCTTCTGGGCAGCCGAGCGCATCCGCGAGATGATCGAGTTCGAGGGGCCCGACACCGTCGCCGCGGTCTTCCTCGAACCGGTGCAGAACTCCGGCGGGTGCTTCACGCCGCCGCCCGGCTACTTCCAGCGCGTCCGCGAGATCTGCGACGAGTACGACGTGCTGCTGGTCTCCGACGAGGTCATCTGCGCGTTCGGCCGGATCGGCACGATGTTCGCGTGCGACACGTACGACTTCGTGCCGGACATGATCACCTGCGCGAAAGCCATGACCTCGGGCTACTCCCCCATCGGCGCGACGATCATCAGCGACAAGCTGTTCGAGCCGTTCTCCACCGGTGACACGACCTTCTACCACGGCTACACGTTCGGCGGGCACCCGGTGTCGGCGGCCGTCGCGATGGAGAACCTCGACATCTTCGAGGAAGAGGGGCTGCTGCAGAACGTCCAGCAGAACGCGCCGCTCTTCAAGGCCGAGCTCGACACGCTCCGCGACCTGCCGATCGTCGGTGACGTCCGCGGCGACGGGTACTTCTACGGCATCGAGCTCGTGAAGGACAAGGCGACGAAGACGACCTTCGACGACGCCGAGTCGGAGCGCCTGCTCCGCGGGTTCCTGTCGAAGGCGCTCTTCGACGCGGGCCTGTACTGCCGCGCCGACGACCGGGGAGACCCCGTCGTGCAGCTCGCGCCGCCGCTGACCATCGGGCAGCCGGAGTTCCGCGAGATGACGTCGATCCTGCGGAGCGTCCTGACCGAGGCCTGGACGAAGATCTGACCATGACGGGCTACCGAGGCGTCTCGTTCTGGCTCGACGCGCTCGTCACGAGCGGTCGCGACGACCTGACGCCCAGGCCCCCGCTCGACGGCGACACGACCGCCGACGTCTGCATCATCGGTGCCGGACTGACGGGTCTCTGGACCGCGTGGTACCTGCACCAGGCCGACCCGCGCCTCCAGGTCGTCGTCGTGGAACGCGAGATCGCGGGGTTCGGCGCGTCCGGCCGCAACGGCGGTTGGTGCTCGGCCCTGTTCCCGGCGTCCGCCGCGTCGATCGCGGAACGCGACGGGTGGGACGCGGCCAACGCCCTGCGCGCGGCCATGCGCGACACCGTCGACGAGGTCGGACGCGCAGCGTCCGAAGCCGGGGTCGACTGCGACTTCGTCAAGGGCGGCACCGTCCTCTACGCGCGCTCCGCCGTGCAGGAGCGCGCCGCCCGTGACGAGGTCGCGTCCTGCGCCGCCTGGGGTGACGACATGACGTACCGCGACGCACGCCCCGGCGACGCCGCCGGGTCAGCCGGCGTCGCGTGGACCCCCGACTGCGCGCGCGTGCAGCCCGCTGCGTTGGTGCGTGGCCTGGCGGCCGCCCTGGAGGCACGGGGCGTCCGGATCGCGGAGCACACGCCCGCCTCGTCCTGGGACCAGGGCCGGGTGGTCACCTCGCGCGGGACCGTCTCGGCGGGTGCCGTCGTCGTCGCGGTCGAGGGCTACGGTGCCCAGCTCGAGCAGACCCGACGCCGCGTGCTGCCCCTGTACTCGCTCATGATCGCGACGGCGCCGCTGCCCGCCGCCGTGTGGGACCGGATCGGGCTCGAGCACGGGCAGACGTTCTCGGACTACCGGCACCTGCTCGTGTACGGGCAGCGGACGGCCGACGACCGCATCGCCTTCGGCGGACGGGGTGCCCGCTACCACTGGGGCTCGTCGATCGAACCGGGTCACGACCGGGTGCCGCGGGTGTTCGAGCACCTGCGGAGGGCACTCGTCGACCTCTTCCCCGCCGTGGCCGACGCTCCGGTCACGCACTCGTGGGGCGGACCCCTCGGGGTGCCCCGCGACTGGTACGCCTCGGTCACCTGGGACGGCCACGTCGGGACCGCCGGCGGCTACGTCGGCGACGGTCTGTCGACGACGAACCTCGCTGGCCGGACCCTCGCCGACCTCGTCCGCGGGGTGGCGTCGCCGCTGACCGCGCTGCCGTGGGTGAACCACCGCTCGCCGGACTGGGAGCCCGAGCCGTTGCGGTTCCTCGGCGCGAACGCCGGACTCGTGGCGACCGACCTGGCGGACCGCGAGGAAGCACTGACCGGGCGGCCGAGCCTCGCCGCACGGTTGATGGCCCCACTGACGGGAGGGCACTGATGTCCGATGTTCCTGGTCCGGATGCCGACGTCGTCGTCGTGGGGGCCGGGGTCGCCGGGCTCGCCGCCGCTCGGGCCCTGGTGCAGGGCGGGCGGTCGGTCACCGTCCTCGAGGCCCGCGACCGCATCGGCGGGCGCACCTGGACCGACGACGCACTCGGCGTCCCGGTCGACCTCGGCGCCTCGTGGATCCACGGCATCGACGGCAACCCGCTGTGGGAGCTCGCGCCCGCGCTCGGGATCGACACCGTCGAGTTCACCGTCGGCAGCTTCCAGTTCGACGGTCGCCCGATCGGCTGGCACGCACCGTCCGGTCGCCGGCTCACCGAGGCCGAGGCCGCGTCGTTCGTCGCCGATCTGCATGCCCTCGACGCCGCACTGCCCGAGGTGGTGGAACACGCGCCGCCGCCGTCCACCTACGCCAGCGCCGTGAACGCCGTCCTGCGCGACCTGCGGATCGACGGCGACCGCGCCGCTCGCGTCCGGGAGTACACGGCGCACCGCTCCGAGGACCTCTGCGGTGCACCCGTCACCGTGCTCGATGCCCACGGCCTCGACGAGGAGCACGTGCCCGGCGACGAGGTCGTCTTCCCCCGCGGGTACGGCCAGTACGCCCGCGCCCTCGCCGAGGGTCTCGACGTCCGGCTGTCCTCGGTGGTCCGGGCCGTGCGGCAGTCTCCGGACGGTGCGGCGGTCGAACTCGCGGACGGTCGGGTCGTCACCGCCGCCGCGGTCGTCGTGACCGTCCCGCTCGGTGTCCTGCAGGCAGGTGCCGTCACCTTCGAGCCCCCGCTCGGCCCTGACGTCCTCGACGCGATGGGCCGGCTCGGGATGGGCGTCTACGACAAGGTGTTCCTCCGGTTCCCCGAGCGGTTCTGGGGCGACGACTGGGTCGTGCGGCAGCAGGGTCCGGCCGGTGTCGACTGGCACTCCTGGTACGACATGTCCCGGGTGACCGGCGAGCCGGTGCTCGCCGCCCTCGTCGGCGGTGCCGGCGCCCGGCGGATCGAGTCGCTGCCCGATGCCCTCGTCGTCGACGAAGCCGTCACCGCGCTGCGACGGATGTTCGGTCCGTCCATCCCACAGCCCGACGCCGTGCGCATCACCCGGTGGGCGGCGGACCCGTTCGCGCGGGGGTCGTACTCCTACCTGCACGTCGGGGCGTCCCCGGACGACCACGACCTGCTCGGCTCGCCGTCCGGCCGGGTGCAGCTCGCCGGGGAGGCCACGTGGGGCGACGACCCCGCGACCGTCCACGGGGCGCTGCTCTCCGGCCTGCGTGCGGCGGGGCGGTTGCTCGGGCGCGAGGTCGAGCCGGTCTCCCTCACCGAACCGCTTCCCACCTGACGTCTCGGACCCCGACGGGTGCCCCGCGCTGCGGAGCGCGGGACACCCGGGGCTCAGCCCTTGCGCCAGAGGTCGTGCAGGAACCGGGCCAGGGTCACGATGAACGTCGCGATCCTCAACCACGGCACCTGACGGCGTCGGCGCGGTTCGTCGTCGTGCGACATGCGAACCACCTTCCGTGTCAGCGCCGGCGAACACGAAGAGCAGGGGCCGAGGGACGTGCGACCCGATCGTGGATCGGGTTACACTGGTTCCGAGATCAAGCTCGGGACCCGTGTTGTCCCTCGTTCTCCACTCGGAGAGCAAATCGGAGCCCATCGCTGTTCGCGCAGCGGTGGGCTTCATCCTTGCCCGGGCCTCGTTCCGGCGGTGGCGCGGCCCACGGCCAGCCTACTGATGTTCCACGTTCCACCATCGCGACTCGGGGCAGTCCGCTGAGAGGGTCCGCACGGGTCGCAGCGCCGTGGCCCCGCGCAGCGGTGCCACACTCGGGACCGTGACGACGACGCGGACCACCCACGAGCACGAACACCGTGCGCCGGTCGCCGTGGCCGTGCTCGTCAACCTCGCCCTGAGTCTCTTCCTGCCCGACCAGGTGCTGTTCTTCCCCTCGTGGGTCGTGCCGCTGCTCGGTGTCCTGCTCCTCACACCGCTCATCGTGTTCAACCCGCGACGACTCACCCGTGAGACCACCTGGTCGCGCTGGCTGTCCACGGGCCTCGCGGTGCTGCTCACGGTGGCGAATCAGCTCACCGTCGTGAAGACGATCGACCAGCTCCTGCACGGACACCCTGACGGCGGTGCGGTGCTGCTCACGGCCCTGCAGGTGTGGGTGAGCAGCATCATCGCGTTCGGGCTCGTGTACTGGGAGCTGGACCGCGGTGGTCCGGTCGCACGTCGGCAGCCGCAGCTCTGGGCGAGCGAGGAGGCCGACTTCCTGTTCCCGCAGGAGTCCGATCCGACCAAGGCGTCGTGGCGACCCGTGTACCTCGACTACCTCTACGTCGCGATGACGAACATGGTGGCCTTCAGCCCGACCGACACGATGCCCCTCACCGTCCGGGCGAAGATGATCATGGCCTACCAGGCGATCGGCGGCTTCATCCTGCTCGCACTCGTCATCTCCCGCGCGGTGAACATCATCTCCTGACCCCTTGCGCTTGTTGATCGCAAGGTCAACAATGGCGCCATGGACGTCATCACCGCTGCAGACCAGCCGTCTCCCCTGCGCGAGGACACCGGGACCGCCCGTCGCCGGGTCCGTGTCGCGCTCGTCCAGACCCGTTGGCACGAGGACCCCGTCGAGCACGAGCGCGTGCTCGCCGACGGGATCGCCTCCGCGGCGACGAACGGAGCCACCGCCGTCTTCCTGCAGGAGCTCACGCTCTCCCGGTACCCCGGTGACGTGCCGGCGGACGGGGTACCGAAGGACGGGGCAGAGTCGCTCGAGGACGGCCCGACCGTGACCTTCGCCCGCGAACAGGCCCGGCGCCACGGCGTGTTCGTGCACGCGTCGCTGTACGAGCGACCTGCCGACGACGACCAGCCGGACGACCCCCGTGGCTACAACACCGCGGTGCTCGTCGGCCCGGACGGCTCCCTCGTCGGACGGACCCGGAAGACCCACATCCCGATCAGTGCCGGCTACTACGAGGACACCTACTTCCGGCCGGGCCCCGACGACGACGCGTTCCCCGTGTACGACCCGGAAGGCCTCGGCGTGCGGGTCGGGCTCCCCACGTGCTGGGACGAGTGGTTCCCCGAGGTCGCGCGGTCCTACGGGCTCGCCGGTGCGGAGGTCCTCGCCTACCCGACCGCGATCGGGTCCGAACCGACGTTCCCCGACTTCGACACCGCACCGATCTGGCGGCAGGTCATCGTCGCGAACGGCATCACCGCCGGGCAGTTCATGGTCGTGCCGAACCGCTGGGGCGACGAGGGCGCGATCACGTTCTACGGCTCGTCGTTCATCTCGGACCCGTTCGGCCGGGTGCTCGTCGAGGCTCCGCGCGACACGGACGCCGTGCTCGTGGCCGACCTCGACCTCGACGCACGCGCCGAGTGGCTCCGGCTCTTCCCGTTCTACGTCACGCGGCGTCCCGACCTCTACGCTCCACTGACCGACCCGGTCGACCGCCTGCGTGACGGGTACGGCGCCGACGAGGCGATCCGTGCCTCCCTGGCGGACACCGCCACCTCGCACCGGGCCGACGGCCCGCAGACCGCGGCGGCACGCGCGTGACCTGGCGGATGCCGGCGGAGACGGCGCCGCAGGACCGCACCTGGATGGCCTTCCCCCGCCCGGGCGCGACCCTCGGCGACGACGCGGCGAGCGCCGATGCCGCCCGGACGGCATGGGCCACGACGGCGAACACGATCGCCGAGTACCAGCCCGTCACGGTCGTCGTCGACCCGGTCGCCCGAGCGGACGCAGCACGCCTGCTCTCGGGTGCCGTCGACGTCCTCGAGGCGTCGCTCGACGACTTCTGGATGCGGGACATCGGCCCCACGTTCGTACTGGGTGACGACGGACGACTCGGTGCGGTGGACTGGGTGTTCAACGGGTGGGGCGCGAACGCGTGGTCGACCTGGACCCGTGACGCACGGATCGCCGCCACGGTCGCCGAGGCAGCCGGCGCCGAACGGATCCCGTCGCTCCTCGTGAACGAGGGCGGGGCGATCCACGTCGACGGCCGGGGCACGGTGCTGGTCACGGAGACGGTGCAGCTCGATCCCCGACGGAACCCGTACGCGGACCACGCCCGCGTCGAGGAGGAGCTCGCACGGACCATCGGCGCGTCCGAGGTCGTGTGGCTGCCGCGTGGACTGACCCGGGACTACGACGGGCTCGGGACCCGCGGGCACGTGGACATGGTGGCGACCTTCGCTGCGCCGGACGTCCTGCTCCTGCACGCGCAGCCGGATGCCGACCACCCGGACCACCTGGTGATGCCACAGGTCCGGGCGGCGCTCGAACGTGTGACGGACGCCACGATCGTCGAGTTGCCGGCACCGGCGACGCTCGCCGACGACGACGGCCCGGTGGACTGGAACTACGTCAACCACGTCGTGGTGAACGGCGCCGTGATCGCGTGCGCCTTCGGTGAGCCCTCGGCCGACGACCGGGCTCGCGGGGTCCTCGCGGACGTGTACCCGGGGCGGGAGGTGCGGTCGGTGGACGCGCGGGAGGTGTTCGCGCGTGGGGGCGGGCTGCAC
The DNA here is from genome assembly GCF_030406605.1 of Curtobacterium sp. 458. NCBI lineage: Bacteria > Bacillati > Actinomycetota > Actinomycetes > Micrococcales > Microbacteriaceae > Curtobacterium > Curtobacterium sp. 458. The sequence goes on from NZ_CP129104.1 coordinate 974,541, forward strand.
TGCATCACGCAGCAGCAGCCGAGCGTCGGCGCGCACTGACACGGCTGCTGCACCGACCGGACACGAGCGCCCGCTGCGGTCAGTCCCCGGACGGCGCCAACCCGATCCGCGACTGCATCCACGCCAGCCCCGCGGCGAGCGCCGCCCGTGCGGTCGTCCAGTTGTGCTTGTCGCCGGGCACCACCCACGTCGCGACGTGCATGCCCGCGGCTCGCGCTCGCGCTGCCTGCACGGGCATCACGGGCCCGTAGGTGTGGTCGAGTTGCCCGACCGCGAAGAACGCGTTCGTGTCCCGGTAGGGCGCGTTCGCCCGCATCAGGGCCGCCGGCTGCGCGGCGAGGTACGCGGCACGGCTGCCCGCGAAGCCGTCGGCGATCGTCTTCGCCTCGCCGCCGAGCGTCGGACCGTCCTCGCCGGAGACGTCGATCAGGTTGCCGAAGCGGGAGGGGTCACCGGCACCGAGCTGGATCGCGCACGTCCCGCCCTGCGAGAACCCACCGATCGTCCACGCCGACGCCGCGGTCTGCACCTTGAGGTGACTCGTGATCCACGCGGGGACGTCCTTCGTGAGGTACGTCCGGCTGTTGCCGAGCTTCCCGTCGACGCACATCGGGTTGGCGGACTGCGGACCGAGCTGGTCCGGCACGACGACGATCGGAGCGAGCCCGCGGTCGACGGTGGCGAGGGCGTCCATGGTCTGCTCGATCTGCCCGCCGCTCTGCACGTCGTTCGGTCCGGCGCCGCGGGACTGACCCGACAGCAGGACGTCGACCGGTAGGTGCGGCGGGTCGGCGGTGAGGGCTGCGGGTGGCAGGTACACGAGGGCCTGTCGCGCTGCGAAGTGGGACGTCGTCGCGGGGATCGTCTCGTGCAGCAGGCGCCCCTGGGTCGGCATGCCGTCGGGCGCCGTCCACGAGGTCGCGAGGTCGACGCTGCTCGGGGCGGTCGACCCGCCGGGCGCCTCGCTGGCGGGGATGCCGAGCGACGACGTCGGCACCGGGGTGTACGTGGGCACGGGTCGCGGGGAGGTACGCGTCGGCGTCGCGGAGGCAGCCGCGGCCGGTCCGTCGGCGCGGGCCGACGCGTGGCTCGCCGTCCAACCGCCGAGTCCTCCGACGACCAGCCCGACGACGAGTCCCCCCGCGAGTCCACCGGCGAGCAGGGCTCCACCACGTCGTTGCCGGGGGGTGCTGGGTGTGCGTGCCATCGGTCGTCCTCGTCCTGCGTGCGCTCTCGTCGGAGGTGCTCTCCGGCCGCGAGCGTAGGGACCGGGTCCGGGAACTCGCTGCCGTCCGGCGACGGTCGGCTGAGGGTCTTCCCCGCCCGCCTTCAGCGACCGTCGGGCGTCCTCCGAGCAAGCGACATGACGTACAACCGACACCGCCCCCGTGTACTCGACGGCGTGCCCGGCGCGCTTGCCGTCGTCGGTATCGTCTGCGCACCGGGTCGCTCCGAACGGGCGTCCCGGTACCCGTACCGGTCGGGGCACCGTCGCCCCGACCCCGGCCCCGCGGCCCGGCCGCGAGCAGGAGGGAACGACCCTTGGCAACACCGACCCTCGCCACAGCGGCGTCCGGCTCGACCGCCCGTGGCGGTTCCCTGAAGCGGAGTCTCGGCCTGTGGGCCATCGTCGGACTCGGCCTGGGCTACATGACCCCGACGGTCGTGTTCGACACGTTCGGCATCGTGTCCGACGAGACGAACGGCGCCGTGCCGAGCGCCTACGTCATCGCGCTCGTCATCATGCTCCTGACCGCGGTCAGCTACGGGAAGATGGTGCGGGTCTACCCGGCGGCCGGTTCGGCGTACACGTACGTGCGGGAGTCGATCCACCCCAACGCCGGCTTCATGGTGGGCTGGGCTTCCCTGCTCGACTACCTGCTGCTGCCGATGGTCAACGCGCTCATCATCCGGCTGTACCTCGAGCAGGTGTTCCCCGCGCTGCCGGCGTGGGTCACGGTCGTCGTGTACACGCTCTTCGTCACCACCGTGATCTGCCTCTCCATGCGCGGCACCTCGAACCTCAACATGGTCCTGCTCGTCGGAGCGATCCTCGCGATGATCGCGTTCGTCGTGTTCGCGGTCATCGAGCTCGTCCGCGGTGCCGGAGCGGGCACCGTCGTCAGCACCGAGCCGTTCGTGCACGACGGCGTCACCATGACCGCCCTGCTCACCGGCGCCACGGTGGTGTGCTTCTCGTTCATCGGGTTCGACGCCGTGACGATGTACACGGAGGAGGCGAAGAGCATCCGGATCATGCCGAAGGCGATCCTGCTCACCGTCCTGCTCGGCGGCCTGATCTTCCTGGTGTCGGCGTACTTCGCGCAGCTCCGGTTCCCGACCAACGCGCCGTTCGGGGAGTTCACCGACGACCCGCTGCCGCAGATCGGGCTGCTCGTGGGCGGTCCGGTCTTCCAGGCCATCCTCGTCGCCGCGGGCTTCGTCGCCGCCCTGGCGTCCGGGCTGGCCTCGCACGCGAGCGTCGCGCGCATGCTGCTCGTGATGGGCCGGAACAACGTCCTGCCGAAGAAGGTGTTCGGCTACGTCAGCCCGAAGACCCGCACGCCGATCCCGAACATCATCATCGTCGGCGCGGTCACGCTCTTCGCGATGACCTTCTCGCTCGACACGATCTCGTCGTACATCAACTTCGGCGCCCTCATCGCGTTCACCTTCGTCAACCTGACCGTCATCGTGCACTTCGCCTGGCGCCAGGGTCGTCGGCACACCGCCCGCGACCGCTTCGCCTACATCGTGCTGCCGGGTGTCGCGATGCTCCTGACGGGTGTTCTCTGGTCTCAGCTGCACGCCGACGCGCTCATCGCCGGCGGGGTGTGGGCCGCGATCGGGTTCGTGTACCTGCTGGTCATCACGAAGGGGTTCCGGATCCAGCCGAGGGGCTTCGACGAGAACCAGCCCGTGACCGGCGTCAACAAGCAGCTCACCGACGAGCACCGACAGGAGACACGATGAACGACACCGCCACCACCTACGCGGTGACCGACCCGGCGTCCGGCGAGGTCCTCGCCACGTTCCCGACGATCACGGACGCCGAGCTCCAGCAGGCGATCGCCGCCGCCGACCGGACGCACGCGGACTGGAGCCGGTCCACCACCGTGGCCGACCGCGCCGCCCTCCTGCACCGCGTCGCCGAGCTCTACCGCGAGCGACGCGAGGCCCTCGCGACCACGATCGTGCGCGAGATGGCGAAGCCGATCGACCAGGCGTACGGCGAGGTCGACTTCTGCGCCGACATCTACGACTACTACGCGGACCACGCCGAGGACTTCCTCGCCGATCAACCGATCACGCTTGCGGAGGGCAGCGAGGGCAGCGCCTTCGTCCGCAAGTCCTCCGTCGGCGCGCTGCTCGGCATCATGCCGTGGAACTTCCCCGCGTACCAGATCGCCCGGTTCGCCGGCCCGAACCTCGTCATCGGCAACACGGTCCTGCTCAAGCACGCTCCGCAGTGCCCGGAGTCCGCACTCGCGATCGAGGCGGTCTTCCACGACGCCGGGTTCCCCGAGGGCGCCTACACGAACGTCTTCGCCACGAACGACCAGGTCGCCGACGTCATCGCCGACCCGCGCGTGCAGGGTGTTTCCCTCACCGGCTCCGCCAGGGCAGGCGCCGCCGTCGCGGAGATCGCCGGCCGCAACCTCACGAAGGTCGTGCTCGAGCTCGGCGGGTCGGATCCGTTCATCCTGCTCTCGACCGACGACCTCGACGCCGTGGTCGAGTCCGCCGTCGCCACCCGTCTGGAGGGCAACGGCCAGGTCTGCAACGCCGCGAAGCGCTTCCTCGTGGCAGACCACCTGTACGACGACTTCCTCGCGAAGTTCACCGCTGCCATGTCCGCCGTGGAACCGACCGACCCGAGCGTCTCCGGCGCCGAGCTCGGCCCGCTGTCCTCGCCGACCGCGGCCGACCGGCTCGAAGCACAGCTGGCGGCGGCCGAGGAGCAGGGTGCCACGGTCGTCACCGGGGGCGAGCGCCGCGGCAACGCGTTCACGCCGACCGTGCTGACGGGCGTCACGTCCGACAACGACGCCTACCGCGAGGAGTTCTTCGGTCCCGTGGCGGCCGTGTACCGGGTCGCCGACGAGGACGCCGCGATCGAGCTCGCGAACGACACCCCGTTCGGCCTCGGCTCGTACCTCTTCACCACCGACGCCGACCAGGCGCTCCGGGTGGCCGACCGCATCGAGGCCGGCATGGTCTACGTCAACATCGTCGGCGCGGACAGCCCCGAGCTGCCGTTCGGCGGCGTCAAGGCGAGTGGCTTCGGGCGCGAACTCGGCCCCTTCGGGGCCGACGAGTTCGTCAACAAGAAGCTCATCCGCATCGGCTGACGGTCCGACCGGACCAGCAACGGACGGGAGGCGCGGTGCCAGCCGGCACCGCGCCTCCCGTCCGTCGCTGCTCGCGTCCGCTGACTCACCCGGAATTCTGTCACATCCGGTATGTTTCGTATCATGTCGCGGATCGCATCATTCGCTCGTGAGAGCATCAGCCTTTCGACGGCAATGCCCGTGATCGCCGGGGGCACGATGCTCGGCCTGTCCGCGACGGGATCGAGCTCGGCACTGTGGTGGGGAATAGGCGAGGTCATACTCGTAGCGAGCGTCGTGGTCACCGTCGGTTCACTCCTCCTCACCCGCCTCCGCGGCCTGCCTCCCGTGCCTTGGGATGGGAGGACCTGGACCCGCACGGCACTCGCGATCCCGCTCGCTGCCGTCGCGGGAGCGATGCTCTTCGATGGACCGTTGTCGCTGCTGGCCGTGACCCCGATCCTGACCCTCGCATGCGGAGTGGGGGCCGAGCGATCAGGAGCACGCCGCCGCACCGTCGCCGCGATCTCCTGCGCAGCTGCGGGGACAGTGCTCATCGTGCTGTTCTGCGGAGGCACGTTGAACGCTGGCCTCTCCGCCCTCATCCAGGGCAGCGTCGTGTCCGGGGCGTTCGTCGCCCTGCTCGTCGCCGGTCGAGTCGTGATCCGGCGGTGGCGGCGCTGACTCGCACGTCAGCACCGCCACACCGTCGGCTCCTTACTTGAAGACCGCCATGCAAGTGGTTCCGCGAACGACGCCGTTGTTCCGGAACTGCACGCAGATGCTGCCCGCCCGCATCGTGCGCTTCTTCGCCCCGGGGATGTGGAACGAAGCCTGCCCGCATCCAGATCGCACGGACGTGGTCTCCGTCGCGTAGACACGATTCGACGTGTCCTTGAACTGGTACCGGCCGCTCCAGTTGCAGAACATGCCGGGGACGATCGCCGCAGGACCGATGCAGTCAACGCCAGTCGTGGTGCCGCTCAGGTTCAGACCACTGCCCCGGACCGACATGTTCAAGAAGCACCCTGCGGGCACGTTGATCGTCGTGCCTTTCCAGCTCCATGAGAACGAGCCGACCGGCCGGGAAGCGAAGCCACCCCGTGCGTTCGATCCCCCGTCCGCCGCCGCGTCGTACGGCGCTGACGCCGCAGTGAGGGCGCGCTCGAACTCGCGTACCTCGGACAAGCCCGCCGAAGCACTCGCCGGCGCCGTGGTCGCGGCACCGATCAGCACCGCCCCGCCGAGGACGGCGGCAGACTTGGTGATCATTCTGGTGACCATCTCTTCCCCCCCGTCAGCCCCTTGCTGACATTTCACCGTTAACATAGCGTTGTCCTGGTGAGGAAGAGAACGGCGGAAGCGCGATCGAGTGGAGGCAGGCTGATCCGTGACGGCACGAAGAGCGCATCGCAGGTCCTGCACGCCTTGCGGCAGCAACGGGTCGGCGTCGAGCGCATCATCAAGCGCGACTTCTCGGACGACCAGATGCACGCCGCCGTCGCCCGGTACAGCGCGAGATGGCTGGGCTCCGCATCGGCCGACGGCCCCGATCGGGCAGGACGACGGACTGGAGGCGCGGTGCCGGCTGGCACCGCGCCTCCAGTCCTGTGGTCTAGACCAGCGCCGTGAAGGACGCGTCCCGCACCAGCACGGTCGTGGCGTCGCCGCCGACCGCCTGCTCCTGGTCACTCGACAGCCCGAGCGCCCAGCTCCCGCCGCCCGGCTTCTCCGGCAGCGTGAACTCGACGGTCGTGTCCGAGGCGTTGAGGAGCACCGCCACGGCGTCGTCACCACGGGTCAGCACGAGCGTGACCGCCCGGTTGCCCCCGTCGGCCCAGTCGGCGTCCTCGAAGCCCTGCGCGTCGGCTCGGAGCACCTGCACGGTCGAGTCGGAGTCGCCGGGGGCGGTGCGGTACCACTCGGGCCGGAGCGCCGGGTGCTCGCGGCGGAAGGCGATCGCAGCCGTCGCGAACGCGAGGAGGTCCTGGTCGGCGGCTGCCCAGTCGAACCAGGAGATCTCGTCGTCCTGGCAGTACGCGTTGTTGTTGCCGCCCTGCGAGCGCGCGATCTCGTCGCCGCCGAGGATCATCGGCACCCCGGCGGAGAGCATCAGCGTGCCGAGGAAGTTGCGGCGCTGGCGGTCGCGGTAGTCGTTCACCGCGCCGTCGTCGGTCGGCCCCTCGACCCCGCCGTTGAACGACGTGTTGTCGCTCTCGCCGTCGTTGTTGTCCTCGCCGTTCGCCTCGTTGTGCTTCTCGGCGTACATCGTCAGGTCGGCGAGGGTGAAGCCGTCGTGCGCGGTGATGAAGTCGACGGAGCACAGCGGCGAGCGCCGGGACCCCTCGTACACGTCGGGGCTGCCGAGGACGCGCTGGACGGCCTCGCCGAGGGTGCCCTCGTCGCCGCGCCAGAACGCGCGGAGGTCGTCGCGGTACTTGCCGTTCCACTCCGACCAGTCCGCGGGGAACCCACCGACCTGGTAGCCGGCGGTGTCCCACGGCTCGGCGATCATCTTGACCTCGCGGAGCACCGGGTCCTGGTGGACGATGTCGAGGAACGCGGAGTGCTTCTCAGCCTCGCCGTCCTGCCGGGTCAGGGTGGTGGCGAGGTCGAAGCGGAAGCCGTCGACGTGCATCTCCTCCACCCAGTAGCGGAGCGAGTCGGTGATGAGCCCGAGTGCGGACGGGTGCGACACGTTGAGGCTGTTGCCGGTGCCGGTGGTGTCGAAGTAGTTCGCCTCGTCACCCTCGACCAACCGGTAGTACGCCTGGTTGTCGATGCCCTTGAAGGACAGCGTCGGGCCCATGTGGTTGCCCTCGGCGGTGTGGTTGTAGACGACGTCCATGATGACCTCGAGCCCGGCGGCGTGCAGGGCCTTGACCATCTCCTTGAACTCGGTCACCTGCTGCCCGGAGGTGCCGGAGGACGAGTACTCGTCGTGCGGGGCGAAGAACCCGATGGAGTTGTAGCCCCAGTAGTTCCGGAGGCCCTTGTCCGCGAGGGTCGAGTCCTGGACGAACTGGTGCGTGGGCAGGAGTTCGACGGCGGTGACGCCGAGGTCGGTGAGGTGCTTGATCGCTGCCGGGTGCGCGAGGCCGGCGTAGGTGCCGCGGATCTCCTCGGGGACGTCGGGGTGCTGCTTCGTGAACCCCTTGACGTGCACCTCGTACACGACGGTGTCGGCGTACGACGTCCCGGGTCGGGTGTCGCCGGCCCAGTCGAACGCGCGGTCGGCGACGACGGACTTCGGCATCGCGCTCGCGGAGTCGGTGTCGTCGAGCTGGTCCGGCTGCTCCATGTCGTGCCCGAACAGTGCCTGGCCCCACTCGTACGTGCCGTCGATCGCGGTCGCGTAGGGGTCGAGCAGGAGCTTGGCCGGGTTGTGCCGCAGGCCGTTCGCGGGGTCCCACGCACCGTGCACGCGGAAGCCGTAGCGGGTACCGACGGTGACGTCCGGGACGACGTCGTGGAAGGTGTACCCGGTGCGGTTCGTGAGTTCGGTGCGGTGTTCGGTGCCGTCCTCGTCGAAGCGGCAGAACTCGACGCGCTCGGCGGTGCTGGAGAAGAGTGCGACGTTCGCGCCGCCGTCGACGAGCGTCACGCCGAGCGGGGTGCGGGAGGAAGTGGTCATGTCGTCCTTGTACCGGTCGGTCACTGTGACCTGTGCCGGACGACGTACCCCGGGCGGGTCGGCCGGTCGTAGGATCGGCTCGTGACCACCGGTGCTCCGCGCTCCCGCCCCGCCCTCGTGACCGCTGCCGTCGTGCTCTGGCTGGTGGTGTCCGCCGCCCAGCTGATCGGCCCCACCCTGGTGATCGGCCGGACAGCAGCGCAGTACGGGCCGTGGTCCGTCGCCGGGTACGTCATCGGGCTCGGGCTCATCGGGTTCGTCGTCTTCGGCGCGATCCGACTGGCGCGAGGCTCCGGCCGCGCACGGTTCTGGCTGGCGGTGCTCGCCACGTTCGCCCTGCTGAACGCGGTGGTCCCACCGTACGGCCTGACCACCGCCGAGCGCGTGGCCGCAGCCCTCGCCGGGGTGCTCCCGTACCTGCCGCCGGCGCGCGCCTGGTTCCCGCCGCGGCTCGCTCGCACTCCGAAGCCGCAGCAGCCGCGCGTAGTCGGCTGGGACCCGGAGACGGGCGAGCCGATCCGCGCCAGCGAGTGACGGACTAGTCCGCCTGGGGGTCCTCGGGCTCGCCGCCCGAGTCGTGGTCGCTGTCCTGCGAGGGGTCCTCGGTCGCGTCGCCCGACGGCGATCCGTCCGGCAGGTCCTCGGTGTACTCGCGCTCGGCGTCGGACGGCTGGCTGCTGCTCGTGTCGCTCATGGCCGGGACGCTACGCGCGGCGCGCGTCATGCTCTTCCAGGCGACCGAGAGACGGCCGGGAGGCGCGGTGCGGGCCCGCACCGCGCCGCCCGGCCGTCGTCCCGTTCCGCCTACTGCACCACCGGCTGCGGCAGTGCGGCGAGGATCTCGGCGGCCGCTTCGCGGCCCATCCGCACCGCCCCGTCCACGTGCTGGTACCCGTGCCCGGCGAGGTCGCTCGACGCGAACCGCAGCGGTCCGACGGCGGCGCGCTGGTCGGCGCCGTACCGGACGAGCCCGCCGAGGTCGAAGCTCGCGGCGTAGGCGCCACGGGTCCACTCCTCGGTGCCCCAGTCGCTCTCGTAGTAGACGACCGGGCGGCGCGCCTCGTCACCGTAGTAGTGCGCGAGCGAGTCGAGCACGCGGGCCTTGCGTTCCACCGCCGACAGCGCGAAGACGTCGTCCGCGTGCTGGTCGGAGACGAACCCGACGAGCGTGCCCTGCTCCGAGCCGTGCATCGAGTTGTCGTACGCCTCGTGCACGAGCTCGTACGGGCTGAACGCGGTGCCGGACAGCCCCGCGCCCCGCCAGAACGGCCGGTCGTAGACGGCGTGCACCTTGATGACGAAGCCCATCGAGAGGTGCTGGTGGAGCTGGTGCTGCCGTCGGGGCAGCGGCGGCTCGTAGGAGATCCGCGAGTACAGGGGCGGCGGGACGGCCACGAGGGCCTGCCGCGCTCGGACCTCGACGCCGCCGTCGGCGATCGCGACCACGCCCTCGTCGTCCCAGCGGAGCGTCCGGACCGGGGCGTTCAGGTGCACGTCGTCGCCGAGCCGGGCGGCCAGGCGCTCGGAGACCTGCTGCATCCCGCCGACGACGCGCTTGTCGAGGATGAAGTCGGCGTCGACGAGGTTCGAGAAGCTCCCCGCGGAGGCCGCCATGAGCAGGGCCTGCAGGGCGGAGAACGTGTGCGCGGGCTTCGTCAACATCGCGCCGGCGATGAAGAGCTCGACGTTCTCGGTCGCGACCCGGTCGTCGCTGAGCCGCCGGAGCCACTCGCGGAAGGAGACCTCGTCGAGCGCCGCGGCGTCCGGCGTCTCCCAGGGCCGCGACGGGTCGACCTTCGCGACGTACTCGTCCACGACGGCCACGAGCCGTTCGATCTCGGTCGCGGTGGCCTCGGGCAGCGGGAAGATGTCGCCGGTGTACTCGGTGCGGGAGCCGTGCTGGTCGATGTAGACGCTCGAGCCCTCGCGGTACCGGTCGTACGTCGCGAGCCCGAGCTGGTCGAGCGTCTCGAGCAGGGCGGTCTGGTCCGGGGAGACCCACTGCCCGCCGATCTCGAGCGTGACGCCCTCGATGTCGTTCGTCCACGTCCGGCCGCCGACGCGGTCACGGGCCTCGAGCACGGCGACGCTCCGGCCCTGCGCGACGAGACGGTTCGCGGCGACGAGGCCGGTCACCCCGGCGCCGATGACGACGACGTCCTTCTCGATGGTCATCGCTGCGTTCCCTTCGTGCGCCCGAACGGGTCGGGCGTCAGTGTGTACATGGTCTCGAGGTACTCGTGCAGGCCCTCGCCGCCGCCCTCGCGGCCGAGCCCGGACTGCTTGACGCCGCCGAACGGGGCGGAGGCGTTCGACACGATGCCGGTGTTCAGCCCGAGCATGCCGGTCTCGAGCCGCTCCATGAGCCGCTGTCCGCGGGCGGGGTCCTCGGTGAACGCGTACCCGACGAGGCCGTACTCGGTGTCGTTCGCCGCGGCGATGCCCTCGTCCTCGGAGGAGAAGGTGCGGATCGCGAGGACCGGTCCGAAGATCTCGTCGCGGAGCAGGTCGCTGCCGGGCTGCACGTCGGTGATCACCGTCGGCGCGTAGAACGTCCCGGGGCCGTCCACGGGCTGGCCGCCGGTGCGGAGGGTGGCGCCTCGGTCGAGGGCGTCGGTCACGAGCCGGTGCGCCTTGTCGACGGCGCGCTGGTCGATGAGCGGTCCGATGGCGACGCCGTCCTCGGTGCCGCGGCCGACGGTCATCGCCTCGACGCGTTCCGTGAGCCGCCGGGCGAACTCCTCGGCGACCGACTCCTGCACGATGAACCGGTTGGCCGCGGTGCACGCCTGCCCGGTGTTGCGGAACTTCGCCGCGAGGGCACCCTCGACGGCGAGGTCGAGGTCGGCGTCCTCGAAGACGAGGAACGGCGCGTTGCCCCCGAGCTCCATGCTCGTGCGGAGGACGTTCTGCGCGGCCTGCGCGAGCAGTGTCCGGCCGACGGGGGTCGACCCCGTGAACGACAGCTTGCGGAGCCGGGGGTCGTTGATGATCGGTTCGGAGAGCGCGCCGGCGTGGCTCGTCGGGACGACGTTGACGACCCCGGCGGGCACCCCGGCCTCGAGCAGCAGGTCCGCGAACAGCAGGGTCGTGAGCGGGGTGAGCTCGGCCGGCTTCACGACCGCGGTGCACCCGGCGGCGAGCGCGGGGGCGATCTTGCGCGTCGCCATCGCGAGCGGGAAGTTCCACGGGGTGATGAGGAACGTCGGACCGACGGGCTTGTGGGTGACGATCGCGCGCCCGGAGCCCTCGGGGTTGGTGCCGTAGGAGCCGCCGATCCGGACGGCCTCCTCGGAGAACCAGCGGAGGAACTCGCCGCCGTACGTGACCTCGCCGTTCGCCTCGGCGAGCGGCTTGCCCATCTCGAGCGTCATGAGGAGCGCGAAGTCCGCGCGGCGCTCCTGGAGCAGGTCGAACGCCTTCCGCAGGACCTCGGCGCGCTGCCGCGGCGGGGTCGACGCCCAGGCCTGCTGGGCAGCTGCGGCGGCGTCGAGGGCACGGACACCGTCTTCGGGGGTTGCATCGGCGATCTCGAGGAGCGTCTCCCCGGTCGACGGGTCGACGACGGGGAACGTCGCGCCGTCGGCTGCCTGCTGCCAGGTGCCGTCGACCAGGAGGCCCGTGGGGACCTTCGCGAGCAGCTCGCGTTCGGCGTCGGTGCGGGTGCTGAGGTCGGTCTGGGTGTCGGTCATGCTGCGGCGAGTCCTTCCAGGACGACGTCCAGGCCTTCGCGGAGGAGGGCGTCGTCGATCGCGAGCGGGGGGAGGAAGCGGAGGACGTTGCCGTACGTCCCCGCGGTGAGCGCGATCACACCGTGCTCGTACGCGTACTTGACCACACGACCGGTGAGCGCGGCATCGGGTTCGCCGGTCTCCGGGTCGACGAGCTCGATCGCGACCATGGCGCCGCGGCCCCGGACGTCGCCGATGCGGGGGTCCTCGGCCTGCGCGGAACGGAGGCGCCCGAGCAGGAGGTCGCCGATGGCTGCCGCGCGCTCCACGAGCCCGTCGTGCTCGAAGGCGTCGATCGCGGCGAGTGCGGCGGCGCAGGCGACCGGGTTGCCCCCGTACGTGCCGCCGAGGCCGCCGACGTGCGCGGAGTCCATGATGTCGGCACGACCGGTGACGGCGGAGAGCGGCATCCCGCCGGCCATGCCCTTCGCGGTCGTGACGAGGTCGGGGACGATGCCCTCGTGCTCGCTGGCGAACATCGCGCCGGTGCGGGCGAACCCGGTCTGGACCTCGTCGGCGATGAAGACGACGCCGTTCGCGGTCGCCCACTCGGACAGCGCCGACAGGAACCCTGGTGCGGGGACGACGAAGCCGCCCTCGCCCTGGATCGGCTCGATGAGCACGGCCGCGGTGTTCTCGGTGCCGACCTGCTTCTCGATCTGGGTGATCGCGCGCTTCGCGGCCTCGGCGCCGGACAGGCCGCCGTCGCGGAAGGGGTAGGACATCGGGACGCGGTAGACCTCGGGGGCGAACGGGCCGAAGCCGTTCTTGTACGGCTGGTTCTTCGCCGTCAGCGCCATCGTGAGGTTCGTCCGACCGTGGTACGCGTGGTCGAACACCACGACGGCCTGCTTGCCGGTGTGCTTGCGCGCGATCTTCACGGCGTTCTCGACGGCCTCGGCACCGGAGTTGAACAGGGCCGTCCGCTTCTCGTGGTCACCGGGGGTCAGCCGGTTCAGGGCCTCGGCCACCTCGACGTAGCCGTCGTACGCCGCGATCGTGAAGCACGTGTGCGTGAACGACGCGACCTGCTGCTGCACGGCCTCGACCACGCGGGGGTGGGCGTTGCCGACGCTCGTCACGGCGATGCCGGACCCGAGGTCGACGAACGAGTTGCCGTCCGCGTCGACGACGACACCGCCCCCGGCCGCGACGACCGCGATCGGTACCGCGACCCCGACGCCTGCGGCCACCGCGGCGCGCTTGCGGTCCATGAGCTCCCGCGAGCGGGGACCCGGCACCTCGGTGACGAGCCGGCGCTCCTGCGGCAGCGAGGGGCCGCCCGTGGCGGCGCTGGTCGAGGGTGCGACGGTGGAGGTCATGCGGCGATCGTAGGAGCCTCGCGCCGGGAGCCCCACCGTCCACGGCGTACAGCAGTACTGGCCTCGTTCGCCATAGCGGATAGAGTCCGACCATGTCCGCGACCCTGCGTTCCCTGCTCCACCGCGCCGACCTCCGGCTCCGGCTGCTCACGCGCGACGACGCCCCGGCGCTGGACGCCCCGCTGTCCTGGCTGCACAGCTCCGACCTCGAGGACCCGACGCCGTTCCTCGCCGACGGGCAGGGCCTGCTGACGACGGGCACACAGTTCGGCGACGCCGAGGTGGACGCGGAGGTCGCCGAGGGCTACGTCGACCGACTCCGGCGGCGCGGCGTCGTCGCGCTCGGATTCGGCACGGAGGTCGTCCGGAACGGCACCCCGGCGTCGCTGGTCGCGGCCTGTGACGCGCACGGCCTGCCGCTCTTCGAGGTGCCCTACGAGACGTCGTTCATCGCCGTCGCGCAGGCGAACGCCGACGCGGTGTCCCGCGAGGCCAACGCCCGGAACGCGTGGGCACTCGCGGCACAGCGGGCGATCTCGCTCGCGGCGATGCGGCCGGACGGGCTCGGCGCGACGATCGCCGAGCTCTCCCGGCAGCTCGACGGCTGGGTCGGGCTCTTCGACCTCTCCGGGCGGCTCGACCGCGGGTTCCCCGACGGTGCCGTCCCGGTCACCGACCTCGACGTGCTGCGGTCCGAGGCGCTGCGGCTCCTGCGCGCGGGTCAGCGGGCGAGCCTGCCGGTCACCACCGAGCACCGCACCGGGTACACGCTCCAGACGCTCGGCAGCGGCGGGCACCTCGCCGGTGTGCTGGCGATCCAGAACGGCGGGGCGCTCGACCGGGCGGGCCGCGAGGTCGTCACCGCCGTCATCGCCCTCGCCGGACTGGCCCTGCAGCAGAACCGCGAGCTCGCCCGGGCCCGGGGGCTCCTGCGCACCGGACTCCTCACGATGCTGTCGGTCGGGGACCCGGCCGTCGTCGACTCGACCTCGCGCGAGGTCTGGGGGCCGTTGCCCGCGGAACCGGTGCGGATCGCGGCCGTCGACGTGGCCGACCAGGACCTCGACGCGGTCGTCGACCTGCTCGAGCTCTGGGTGCAGGACCGCCCCGGCCGCTTGTTCTTCGCCGTGGACGACGCGCTCTTCCTCTGCGTCGGCGCGGAGGACACCGCGGTGGTCGAGGAGCTCGTCGACCGCTTCGAACTGCACGCCGGACTCTCCGACGGGGCCTCGTACCGGTACTTCGGCCGCGCCCGCACCGAGGCCGTGCAGGCGCTCGACCGGCGCCGCGAAGGACGTCCCGGCACGACCGAGTTCGGCGACCTCGCCCGTGAGGGGGTGCTCGCCCACCTGGCCCACGTCGACGTCGACGCCGGGGCCGTCGCACGCGCCTTCCTCGCCCCGCTGCTCGACCACGACCGGGCCTCGGGGACCGATCTCACCCGGACCGTCCGGACCTGGCTGGAGCAGAACTGCGAGTACGACCGCACCGCGCAGGCCCTCGGCGTCCACCGGCACACCGCCCGCGCCCGGGTGGAACACGCCGGCCGGCTGCTCGACCGCGACCTCTCCGCGTTCGCCACCCGCGCCGACCTCTGGGCCGCGTTCGTCGTCGACGGCAGCGGCGGCCCGATCGGCGCCACCGGTACGACCGGCACCGGCGGAGTGGCTGCCGTCTAGGCTGTGCGCGTGCCGACCACACCGCCCCGCCGGCGCCTCAGCCCGGCCGAGCGGGAGTCCCAGATCACCGAGACGGCCGCCGCGGTCGCCCGTACCGACGGCCTCACCGCCGTCACGCTGCGCGGGGTCGCCGCGGCCGTCGGGGTCGCCCCCTCACTCGTGGCGCACTACCGCCCGGTGATGGAGGACCTCGTCGGCGAGACGTTCCGCTCGATCGCGTCGGCCGAGGTCGCCGAGGTCGCCGGGCTCGTGGCCCACGAGGCCGACCCGGTCGCACGGCTGGCCGTCCTGGTCACCGCCGTCACCGATCCCGCCCGCGACGACGTGGCCGTCCTCTGGGCCGACGCCTGGAGCCTCGGCCGGACGAACGCGGTGCTCGCCGCCGCCGCGCGCGACGTCATGGACGACTGGCAGCGGCTCGCGACCGCTGTCGTCGAGGCGGGGGTGGGCGCCGGGGTCCTGCACGCCGAGGACCCGGCGGCCGTCGGACGGCTGCTCTTCGCCCTCGTCGACGCCACGAACGGCTACGCCCTCGTCGACCACCTCGACCGGTCGACGCGTGACGATCTCGTCCGGAGCACGATCGCCCGCGCCGTCGGCCTCGACGCGGCCACCCTGCGGCGCTGAGCGTCGTCGCCGCGCGAGCGCAGCGCGACCGCGCACCGGACTGGAGGCACGGGTCGGGCCCGCCCCGTGCCTCCAGATCGGAGGTGGCAACGCTCACCCCAGGACGCGCGCCGTCCAGTCGGCGAGCGCCGCGACCGCGCGGCGGGACACCGCCGCGTCCGGGACCATGCTCGTGAAGCCGTGGAACGCGCCCGGCCAGACGTGCAGCTCCGCGTCGACGCCCGCGGCCCAGAGGGCGCTCGCGTAGGCGACCGTCTCGTCGCGGAAGACCTCCGCGGTGCCGCAGTCGAGGTACGTCGGCGGGAGCCCGTCGAGGTCCGTCGCCCGTGCCGGCGCGGCGTACTCGGACACGTCTGCGGTCGCGCGGCGGGCGCCGAGGTACGCGTCCCAGCCGAAGCGCGTGAGCTGCCGGTCCGCGACCCCGACGCCGTCGATCTGCCGGGTCGACACGGACGCATCGCGGTCGTCGAGCATCGGCGAGACGAGCACCTGCGCGAGCACGCTCGGCCCCTGCCGGTCACGGGCGAGCAGGACCGTCCCCGCCGCGAGCCCTCCGCCCGCGCTCTGCCCGGCGACGACGATGCGCTCCGGATCGACCCCGAGCTCCTCGGCGTGCTCCGCGACCCAGACCAGTCCGGCGTAGCAGTCCTCGACCGGGTACGGATCGGGGTGCTCGGGCGCGAGGCGGTAGTCGACGCTCACGAGCACGACGTCGTGGTGGTCGAGGAGCCACGGGTCGTAGGAGTCGAGGTTGCCGAGGTGGTGCCCGAACACCATGCCGCCGCCGTGGATCGCGTACACGACCGGCGCGGTGCCGGTGCGGCCTCGGCGCTGGATGACCGCGAGGTCGATCGGATCGCCGAGGTGTCCCGGCACGCTGATGCTGCGCCGTTCGAGCCCGCGGCTCTCGAGACGGGCGTCGAGCTCGGCCTCGGTGACGTCGAGCTGGCGCATCCGGGGCAGGGCCTCGGGTGTCACGGTGAACGGTCCGCGGGCGGCGAGCGCGTCGAGGAACGGGACGAGCTCGGGGTCGAACGGCGGGTAGGCGAGACGGTCGCTGGGCACGGGGTGGATCGGCACGGGGTGCACTCCTTCGGTGAGAAGTGGCGACTCCCGTGAGACGCGTGCGTGGTCTCGTGCGCCGGAGCCCACGGACGTTTTCCCTCTGCCGCGACCCTAGCGCACCGTCACGGTCCCTCCCGGTTCCGCTCCCGCCGACGGCGGACCGCGACCAGAAGCGCAGCAATGCCATGTTTTACATTTCAATACTGGCGCGCCAAGGTGGGCGATGTGGCGGCTGCGATCGCCACGAAAGACGAAACATGCCGGCACCGACGCCGGAGAGAAGGGGAAGACGTCCGTGAGTTCGAAGAAACATCAGCGTGTCGCCGCGATCGGCCTTGGCCCACTCGTGGTTGCGGCATCGACGTTGCTCGTTGCCCCGGCGAACGCAGCGACCCGCACAGCCGAGGCGGCAGACATCTCATCTCCGGCCACGTCTGTTCTCAAGGAGATCAGACGCGAACTCGTGATTTCCGGCTCAGGCGCAGAACTCGCCTCCTTTGACCGTCTGAGCAGCACGCAACGCAACGAGCTTGCGTCCTACTTCCTCTACCCCGCGCCACGGGGCAACCCGAACGCCAGCGGTGCACCAGTCGAGCACGGAACGGTGCGGAGTTCGGGAGACTTCGAGTGGGGTGTCGACTTCGATGTGTCGGAGGCTGAGACACCGCTCGCTGAGCAGCCAGGAATCACCGCGGCCTCTCGCAGCTCCTGGGGAACGCAGTGGTTCTCATTCGCTGGGATCAAGCTCACTGAGACGAAGGTCTCCATGACCTACGAGTACAGCGGCACCACCGCCCGCAAGATGCTCGGCTACTCCTGCACTGTCGTTCGGAACATCCAGCCGTTCACCGAGGTGCGGACCTCGAAGAACAGCGGCTACGTCAGCGGTGGGCAAGCAACGTCGAAGTGCAAGGTCGTCGTGAAGCGCGGGGTCCTGACACCGTGGGGGACGGTTGCTTGGAGCACGTACTCGGCCATCCAGCGTCTCAGCGCGAGGGGGAACGGAGCGATCACGGCGAATCGCTGGGAGTGAACACCGTGCTGAACACCCAAGGAGGTAAGTCGTGAACCCTCTCGTACCGACCGTGCTGGACGGCACGTTGATGGTCGTCTCGCTCGTGGCGCTGGTGCTCTCGTTGGGCGCGTTCCTCTCCCTCGCTCGTGCAGGAGCGCTGACAGGTCGTCGTGGTCTCGCCTGGACGCTGGTGGTCCTGTTCGTCCCGTTCCTCGGGGCCACGGCGTGGTTCGTCGCACGGCACCGCGAGCGCGCGGCGGCGCGGCGGAAGCGCGGCGCCCACTGACGCGGTGCGATCCCACCGTGACCACACGACGAACGGGAGGCACGGTGCCAGCCGGCACCGTGCCTCCCGTCCGTCAGCGCGTCAGCGTGTCAGCCCTTGACCGGGATCGACTGCGCCTTGAGCGCCGCCACGGTCTTGGACTGCCCCGACTCGAGCGCCTCGAGGAGCGTGCCGTTCCCGGACGCCGCCTGGCCGAACCCGTCGGACACGTCCGAGTAGGTCTGCGTCATGGTCGGACCCCAGGTGAAGGGCTGGATGTCCTTCGCCGCGGAGGCGAACTCCTCGTAGATCTTCTGGTTGCCGTAGAAGGGGAGCCCCTCGGTCAGCGCGGGGAGGTCGGCACCGGTGGTGGACGCCGGGTAGAGGTTGGCCTCCTTGTTGAGGGCAGCGAGCGCCTCCTTCGAGGTGTTCAGCCACACGAGGAACTTCGACGCCTCGGCCGGGTGCTTGCTGCCCGTGAAGACGACGTTGGACGAGCCACCCCAGGCAGCGGACTTGGTCTCACCCGAGGTCCACTGCGGCATCGGCGCGACGGCCCACTTGCCCGAGGTCGAGGGCGCACCGCTCGAGATGGTGTTCGCTCCCCAGACGGCGGAGACCCAGGTCCAGTCCTGGCCCTTGTCGTACGCGTTGTTCCACTGGTCGGTGAAGCTCGGCAGCGTGTTGACGAGCTTCTTGTCGATGAGGTCCTGCCAGTAGTCGGCGACCTTCTTCGACGCACTGTCGGTGAGGTTCACGTTCCAGTCCGAGCCGGAGTTCGAGAACCACTGGCCGCCGGCCTGCGAGACGAGCCCGGCGAACTGGTTGACGTCGCCCTTGGCGAAGTTGGTGATGTTGCCGCCCATCGCCTTGATCTTCACGGCGTCCTCGGCGTACTCGTCCCAGGTCTTCGGCACGTCGAGGCCGGCCTTCTCGAACAGGTCCTTGCGGTAGTACAGCGCCATCGGGCCGGAGTCCTGCGGCACGGCGTAGACCGACTTCGACTCGCCGAACGTGACCTGGTTCCAGAGGCCGGAGGAGAAGTCCTTCTTCGCGTCGCTGATGCCGGCGCAGGCACCGATGTCCTCGAGGCCGCCCTGCACCCGGAACGCCGGCAGCGTGTCGTACTCGACCTGGCCGATGTCCGGCGCCTGCTTCGCCTTCAGCTGGTTGAAGAAGTTCTGGTACGTGCCGCTGTTGCCGTTCGCGACGATGGAGACCTTGACCTGGATGTCCGGGTTCTCCTTGTTCCAGATCGCGACGACCTTGTCCATGTTGGGGACCCAGGTGGTGAAGTCGAGCGTGACCTTGCCGCTCGACGGCTTGCAGCTCGCGGCCGCGGTGTCGGAACCGCCTCCGGAGCCGCTGCCGCCGGCGCTGCAGCCGGCGAGGGCCACGGTCGCGGCGACCGCCACGGCGGCGACGCTGAGGAACTTCGTTGTCTTCATGCTGTTTCCGTTCGGATGTGGGTGAAGGGTCGGTGGTGCTGGTGGAGGCCGTCGCGGCTGCGGCTGGGGGATCACAGCCGCGACGGGGTCGGGGATGCTGCTACTTCAGGCCGCCCGCGCCGAGGCCGGACCGCCAGAACCGCTGGAGGGAGAGGAACGCGATGAGCAGCGGGATGATCGAGACGAACGACCCGATGAGCACGAGGGTGCGCAGGTCCGGGTACTGGTTCACGCTCGAGTTCCACGTGTAGAGGCCGAGGGTGACGGGGAACAGCGACGAGTCGCGGAGCATCACGAGCGGCAGGAAGAAGTTGTTCCAGATGGCGACGAACTGGAACAGGAAGATCGTCACGAGCGCGGGCGACATGAGCCGCACGGCCACGGTGAAGAAGGTGCGGACCTCGCCGGAGCCGTCGATGCGGGCGGCCTCGATGATCTCGTCCGGCACGCTCGACGCCGCGAACAGCCGCGACAGGTACACGCCGAACGGGCTGACGATGCTCGGCAGGAACACCGACCAGAACGTGTCGGTCAGGTCGACCTGGCTGAAGATGAGGAACAGCGGCAGGGCCAGCGCGGTCGCCGGGACGAGCACGCCGCCGAGGAACACGTTGAAGAGGGCCTCGCGGCCGCGGAACCGGTACTTGGCGAGTGCGTACCCGCACATCGCGGAGAGCACGGTGCCGATGAGCCCGGCGACGCCGGCGTAGGCGATGCTGTTGAGCATCCACCGGACGTAGACGCCGTCCTGGTACGTGAACAGCCTGCCGATGTTGCCGAGGAAGTCCTGCACGCTGGAGGCGCTGAACCACAGCGAGAACGTCGTGTTGAAGTTCGCGGTCGTCTTCGTCGACGAGACCAGCAGCCAGAAGATCGGCAGCAGGAAGTAGACGGTGAAGACGCCCATGACGAGCATCGCCGCGCCGCGCGAGATGACGCTCTCACGCGGTCCCCGCGCTCCGCGCTGGTGCGGCCGGGAGGCACGGTTCGGCTCGAGCGGTCGGCCTGCGTCCGCCACGAGGTCGCGGCGGGAGGGTGCGTTGACGGTCACTGGGCGGCCTTCCGCTGGGTCAGTCGGAGGAACCCGATCGACAGGACGAACGTGGCGACGGCGAGGACGACCGAGAACGCCGCGGCGAGGTTGAAGTTCGGCACCGAGGAGGTCGAGTAGACGAGCATGTTCGGCGTGAAGGTCGACGAGATCGTCGAGGTGAACTGCCGGAACACGGTCGGCTCGGTGAGGAGCTGGAGGGTGCCGATGATCGAGAAGACCGCGGTGAGGACGATCGCCGGGATCACCATCGGGATCTTGATCGAGAGTGCGATGCGGAGCTGCGAGGCGCCGTCGAGCTTCGCGGCCTCGTAGATCTCGGTCGGGATCGCGAGGAGCGACGAGTAGATGATCAGCATGTTGTAGCCGACGTAGACCCACGTGACGACGTTCGCGACGGCCCAGAGGACGGTGCCGGAGCCGAGCAGGTCGACCTTCGACGTGACGGCGGAGAACGGCGAGAGGTTCGGCGCGTAGAGGTAGCCCCACATGATCGCGGCGATGACCCCGGGGACGGCGTACGGCGCGAAGAACGCCAGGCGGAAGAACCGCTTGCCGCGCAGGAGCGGGGAGTCGAGCAGGAGCGCGAAGACCAGGGCGAGCGCGAGCATCACGGGGACCTGCACGACGCCGAACAGCAGCACGCGGAGGACCGAGCCCCAGAACTCGCTGTTCTGGAACACGAGCACGTACTGGCTGAGGCCGCCGAACACCTGCGTCGGGGCACCGAACGTGCCCTGGCGCTCGATCTTCAGCAGCGACTGCCACACCGCGTAGAGGATCGGGACGAGGTAGAACGCGGTGAAGAGCACGGCGAACGGCGTGACGAAGACCGCGATCGCGCGGCGGTACCGGAAGCCCCCGCCGCGTCGACGTCGGGCGACCCGGGGTCGCTGGGCTGTGGTGGTCATGGGCGCTTCCTGTCCGTGCGGATGATCTGGGTGCCACCGGGGGCGATGGTCGTGGTGCCGGCGACGGCGCGGTCGGCGACGAGTTCGTGGCCCGCCTCGTGGTGCTCGACGGCCCGGTCGGTGTGGTTGAGCAGGAACACCCACTCGTGCTGGTCGTCACGGCGTCGGACGACCTCGAGTCCCGGCTGGGCGGCGGGGTCCGGCGACACCCCGGCCTCGTCGAGGACGTCGCGGAGGAGTCCTCGGAGCGTCTCCGCGGCGAGGACGGTGGAGACGTACCAGGCAGCTCCGGCCCCGTGGTCGTTGCGGGTGACGGCTGGTGATCCGGCGACCTCGCCGTCCGTGTAGTCGAGGACGCTCGTGGCGCCGCGGAGCTCGACCGGCTCGCGCCACACCGTGCCGACGGACCCGTCCGACAGGTGCACCTCGCCGCCAGCGGGCAGCGGGAGGAACTCGTCGACGCGGACGCCGAGGAGCTCGCGGAACGCCCCGGGGTAGCCACCGCGGCGGACCCGGTCGCGCTCGTCGACGATGCCGCTGAAGAACGTCACGACCGCTCGACCTCCGCCGGCGACGTGGTCGGCGATCACCGCGGCGTGCTCGTCGCGGACGAGGTACAGCTCGGGGACGAGGACGACGGCGTACCCGTCGAGGGGTGCCCCCGGCGCGACGACGTCGACCGTGACGCCGAGGTCCCACAGTGCGCCGTGGAGCGCGTGCACCTGCTCCAGGTACTTGAGCGCGGTGGTGGGGTGGGCCTCCAGGTCGGCCGCCCACTGGTTCTCCCAGCTGAACACGAGCGCGACGTCCGCGGTGACGCGGGACCCGCGGAGCTCGCCGAGCCGTTCGACCAGGGAACCCAGTTCGACGACGTCACGCCAGGTGCGGGAGTCGGTGCCGGCGTGCGGGAGCAGCGCGGAGTGGAACTTCTCGCTGCCCTGCACGGACGCACGCCACTGGAAGAAGCAGACGCCGTCGGCTCCGCGGGCGATGTGCGCCGCGGTGTTCCGCAGCATCTCGCCAGGGGCCTTCGCCACGTTGTGCGGCTGCCAGTTCACGGCGCCCGTCGAGTGCTCCATGAGGAGCCACGGGGCGCCACCGGCGAGACCGCGCGTGGTGTCGGCGGCGAAGGCGAGCTCGACGTGCGGCCGGGGCAGGCGGTGGTCGAGGTAGTGGTCGTTGGCGATGACGTCCATGTCGCCGGTCCACGTCCAGTAGTCCATCGCCGTGATGTGCGCGGCGACCATGAAGTTCGTCGTGACGGGCTTGTCGCTCAGGCTGCGCAGGACCTCGGCCTCGGCGCGGTGGTGGGCGAGGAGTTCGTCGGACGAGAACCGGTCGAAGTCGAGCGTCTGGCCGGGGTTGGTGGAGGACAGCGTGGCCCGGGGCGGCAGGACCTGCTCCCACGCGGAGTAGCGCTGGCTCCAGAACGCGGTGCCCCACGCGGCGTTGAGTTCCTCGACGGAGCCGTAGCGGGCCCGGAGCCAGGTGCGGAAGGCCTCGGCGGAGACGTCGCAGTAGCAGTGGGCGTTGTGGCAGCCGAGCTCGTTCGAGACGTGCCAGAGCTTCACGGCCGGGTGGTCGCCGTACCGCTCGGCCGTGGCACGGACGAGGGCGAGGGCGTGCTCGCGGTAGACCGGGGAGCTCGGGCAGAACGCCTGTCGCCCACCGGGCCAGCGGGTGGTGCCGTCGGCGACGACCGGCAGGACCTCGGGGTGCGCGGTCGTGAGCCACGGCGGGGTGGACGCGGTGCCGGTGCCGAGGTCGACCCCGATGCCGGTGTCGTGCAGGAGCTCGATGACGCGGTCGAGTGCGCTGAAGTCGTACTCGCCCTGGCGCGGCTCGACGTGCGACCACCCGAAGACGTTGATCGCGACGAGGTTCACGCCGGCCTCGCGCATGAGCCGGACGTCCTCGACCCAGACCTCGGGGTCCCACTGCTCGGGGTTGTAGTCGCACCCGAACGCCAGGCCGGTCGAGCCGAGCCCGAGCGCGCCGGTGGCGACGGTCGGCTGGGTGGTGGTGGTCACGGGGATCCTCGCTGGTCGGGGCGGTCCTGCCGTCCGGCCGCGTGCGACCCCTTCGACGGCGAAGGTCACCCAGGATTCTGGGAGCGCTCCCAGTCCGCTGCGATCGATCGGGACCGAGAAGTTCTGGGAGCGCTCCCAGAGTGAACACCAGCGCGCCGCCGATGTCAACACGGCACGGTCATCGACCAGGCAGAGCGGTCGGTACGCTTGCCGCATGTCCGACGTCCGTGCCGCCCGTTCCCGCGCCACGATCCAGGACGTCGCGGACGAGGCAGGCCTCTCGCGCGGCACGGTCTCCCGCGTCCTCAACGACGAGCCGTACGTGTCGCCGAAGGCCCGCGAGGCCGTCCAGGAGGCCGTTCGTCGCGTCGGGTACGTCCGCAGCGCAGCAGCTCGCAGCCTGGTCACCCGGCGCTCGGGGGCGATCGCACTCATCGTCCACGAGCCCTCGGTCCAGGTGCTCGACGACCCCAACATCGGGAACATCTTGATCGGCACGAACACCGTGCTGTCCGAGGCCGACCAGCAGCTCGTGACGATCATGGTCGACTCCGCCCGCGACAACGAGCGCGTGGTCGAGTACCTGCGCGGCGGGTTCGTCGACGGTGCGATCGTGCTCTCCGCCCGCGACGGCGACGCCGTGACCCGGGCCGTCGAGGAGATCGGGCTGCCCGCGTGCTTCGTCGGCCACCCGTCGGATGCGCCGAACACCTCGTACATCGCGATCGACAACCGCGCCGCCGCGTACGAGATCACGAGTCGACTCGTCGAGACCGGACGGCAGCGCATCGGCATGCTCGCGTCCGGCCTCGACCGCGACTCCGGGCAGGACCGTCTCGCGGGCTTCGAGGCCGCGCTCGGCGACCGCTTCGACCCCCTGCTCGTCGCCCCGAACCCGCTCTTCAGCTACACGGCCGGCGTCGAGGGCATGCGCGAGCTCCTCGACCGTGCGCCGGACATCGACGGGGTCTTCGCGGCGTCGGACGCCGTCGCCGCCGGGGCGATGGACGTCCTGCAGCGCGCCGGTCGGTCCGTCCCCGGCGACGTCGGCGTGGTGGGCTTCGACGACAGTGCGTGGGCGCTCCGCTGCGACCCGCCGCTGTCGACCGTGCGGCAGCCGGCCAAGACGCTCGGCGAGCACGCAGCGCGACAGGTGCTCGAGCAGATCGCCGGCTCCGACGAGGGTCCGCACGGGCTCATCCTGCCCACCGAGGTGGTCTGGCGGGCGAGCGCCTGACGAAGGGTCGGGTCAGCCCCGAGCGCTCCGGTGCAGGGCGAGCCACTGCAGCAGCATGATCGTCTTGCCGTCGGAGATCCGCCCGTCGTCGACCATCGCGAGCGCCTCGCGCACCGGGAGCTCGAGCACGTCGATGTCCTCGCCCTCGTCCTCGATGCCGCCGCCGTCCTCCACCCGGTCCGCCGGCGTGTACGCCCCGACGTACCCGTGCACCCGCTCGGTGACGGACCCGGGACTCATGAACGCGTCGAACACCTTCGTCAACACCCCGAGCCGGATGCCGAGCTCCTCCGCTGCCTCACGCCGGACCGCCGTCTCCGGGTCGTCCTCGTCGAGCAGTCCCGCCGCGGCCTCCACGAGCATGCCGTCCGGGTGGCCGTTGACGTACGCCGGCCAGCGGAACTGCCGGGTGAGCAGGACGGTGTCGCGCTCCGGGTCGTGCGGCAGCACCGTGGCGCCGTTCCCCCGGTCGTAGGTCTCGCGCTGCTGGCGGTCCCACCGGCCGTCGCGCCGCCGCACGTCGAGCGTCGTCCGGCGGAGCACGTGCCAGCCGTTCGAGACCACCTCGACGTCGTGGACGACCACGTCCGGGTTGCGGTCGAGGTCACGGCCGACGGCGTCGAGGCCCGTGCGACCCCGGTCGTCCGGGACCGTCTCGCCGGGGCGTGCGTTCGTCATCGGGGTGTCCACGCCGCCACGGTAGCGCGGCGGTCGGACGCACCAGGATGAGCCGCGGACGACGCGACCGACGAGCCGGGGCCGAGCCGTGCCTCCAGGCCGGTCGCCGGGTCTCGCCCGGGCGGGCGCGGGCGGAACGCAACAGGCCCCCGGATTCCTCCGGGGGCCTGTTGCTCGCCTGGTGCGCGAGGGGGGACTTGAACCCCCACGCCGTTTCCAGCACACGGACCTGAACCGTGCGCGTCTACCAATTCCGCCACTCGCGCCAGCCCCAGAACACTACCATGCACAGACGGCCCCAGGCGCCAGCCACTACCATGCAGGAGTCCCTGACCGAGAACACTGGAGACCCATGGGCCTGTTGGACAGCTTCGAGCGGGGGTTGGAGCGCGCCGTGAACGGTGCGTTCGCCAAGACCTTCCGCTCCGGCGTGCAGCCCGTCGAGATCTCGAGCGCTCTCCGGCGCGAGCTCGACACGAAGGCGGCCGTCGTCTCCCGTGAGCGCATCCTCGTGCCGAACGAGTTCACCGTCCGGCTCGCCCCGCCGGACTGCACGCGCATGACGGACATCGGCCAGCCGCTCATCGACGAACTGCGGCAGATGGTGCAGCAGCACGCGGTGGCGCAGAACTACTCGTTCTCCGGGCCGGTCTCGATCACGCTCAAGCAGGACGGCACGCTCTCCACGGGGATCCTGCAGATCGACTCCTCGACCGTCCAACGCGACGTCGCCTGGGTCGCGGTGCTCGACATCGGCTCCCAGCGGCACAAGCTCCAGCGCGGGCGCACCGTGATCGGGCGCGGTTCCGACGCCGACATCACCGTCGCCGACACCGGCACGAGCCGCAAGCACGTCGAGGTGATCTGGGACGGCAAGCACGCCCAGGCGAACGACCTCGGGTCGACGAACGGCTCGAAGCTGAACGGCGAACGCTTCCAGCAGGCGATCGTGGAGCCGGACTCCACCATCGAGATCGGTCGTACCCGTATGGTGTTCCGGGTGATCCCGGAGAACGACGGAGGTGCTCGATGACCACGGGGCTGACCCTGCTCGTCCTGCGCTTCGCGTTCCTCGCGGTGCTCTGGCTGTTCGTGTTCGTGATCGTCTTCGCCCTCCGGAGCGACCTGTTCGGCCAGCGCGTCCGGACGATCCCCACCGACCCCAAGGCCGCGCCGTCCGGGCCGACCACCCCGTCGATCCCGACCGCAGCGACGACCGCCTCCGCTCCGGCCGGGGCGTTCACCGAGCTCATCAACCAGGGTGGGGGCACCGCGTCGAACGCCGCCGTCGCCACCCGACTCGTCATCACCGAGGGGTCGCGCGAGGGCATGGAGATGCCCCTCGGCGGCGGTCCGATCACGATCGGACGCTCGAGCGAGTCGAACGTCGTCATCCGTGACGACTACACGTCCACCAACCACGCCCGACTCGATCTGCGTGCCGAGGGCTGGGTCGTCACCGACCTCGAGTCCACCAACGGCACGTTCGTCAACGGTCAGAAGGTGACCTCCCCGGTGCTCGTCGCCGAGGGGACGCCCATCACGATCGGGACGACGACGTTCGAGCTGCGGCGGTAGGCGGATGACGGCACGGACGCTGAGCGCCGCTGTGTCCCACGTGGGGCGCATCCGCGCGAACAACCAGGACTCCGGTTACGCCGGCGCGCACCTGTTCGCGGTGGCGGACGGCATGGGCGGGCACGCCGGCGGTGACGTCGCCTCGGCGATCGCGATCCGCCGCATCCGCGAGGTCGACCGCGAGTTCCCGTCGGCGCACGACGCCGAGTTCGCCCTGCAGTCGGCACTCATCGCGGCGAACCAGCTCATCACCGAGACGGTCTTCGAGCACCAGGAGCTCACCGGCATGGGCACCACGGTGTCCGCGCTCATCCGGGTCGGCGACCAGATCGCGATCGCGCACATCGGTGACTCCCGCATCTACCGCTACCGCGACGGCGAGCTCCAGCAGATCACGTCCGACCACACCTTCGTGCAGCGGCTCGTCGACAGCGGACGCATCACGCCGGAAGAGGCAGCGGTCCACCCGCGACGCTCGGTGCTCATGCGGGTGCTCGGCGACGTCGACGCGGCGCCGGAGGTCGACACCGCGGTCATGGACATCCAGCCGGGCGACCGCTGGCTGCTCTGCTCGGACGGCCTGTCCTCCTACCTCGCCGAGGAGCGCATCCGCCACGCGCTCGCGTCGAACATGGACGCGAACCAGGCCACCCAGCGCCTGGTCAAGGAGACGCTGGACCACGGCGCCCCGGACAACGTCACCGTCGTCGTGATGGACGTCACGGACGCCGACGTCGTCGACGAGGACGACGCCGCGACGACGGTCGGATCGGCCGCAGCTCCGCTGACCTTCGAGGCGTCGACCGGCCGCAAGCCGATCCGCCTCCCCACCATCCTGCTGCACCCGCTCAAGGTCACCACGGCACCGGAGGACTCCCACTTCGAGCCAGAGTCGGACCAGTTCTTCGCGGAACTCATCGCGGAGGACCGCCGTCGGCGCGTCCGTCGCCGCGTCGCCTGGAGCATCGCGCTCGTGGTCGCGATCGCAGCCCTCGTCGGTGCCGTGTTCCTCGGCTGGCGCATCACGCAGGACCACTACTACGTCGGCTCCGACCGCGGGACGGTGGCGATCTACAAGGGCGTCCAGCAGTCGATCGGACCGATTGCGCTCTCGGACGTCTACGAGGACACCGACATCAGCGTGAGCGGCCTGCCCGAGTACACGCGGGAGAACGTCCGGTCGACGATCAACGCGCAGTCACTGTCCGACGCGCGCGAGATCGTCGATCGACTCCGCAAGGCCGCCGAGACCGGGCAGGACCAGGCGGGGACCGGTGGATCGTCACCGTCGGCGTCGCCGTCCGCGACCGGTTCCCCGACGCCGTCGCCGACGCCCACCCCCGGGAAGAAGCGATGAGCAACGCGACCGCCCAGTCCTTCACGCAGGCGATCACGATCAAGCTGCGCGAACCCGCGCGGGCCCGGAACCTCGAGCTCGTCCTGCTCGTCATCGCCTGCGGCATCTGCGCCGGCGCGATGGTGCTCGTGCAGCTCGGCACGAAGGGACGGCTCTTCGACACGTCCGTGCTGTGGATCGGCGCGACCATCCTCGGCCTGGCACTGATCATGCACGTCGTGCTGCGGATCGTCGCGAAGAACGCCGACCCGTTCATCCTGCCGGTCGCCCTGGTGCTCAACGGGATCGGCATCGCGGAGATCTACCGCATCGACGTCCACGACGGCCTGACCGGCTGGTCGGCGATCGGCGTCAAGCAGATCGTGTGGACGATCCTCGCGATGGCCGTGGCGATCGTCGTCCTGCTCGTCGTCCGCAACCACCGCTTCCTGCAGCGGTACCGCTACATCTTCATGGCGCTGACGATCTTCCTGCTGCTCATGCCGATGCTCCCGCTCATCGGGCACAACGTGAACGGCGCACGCGTCTGGATCAAGGTCGGCTCGTTCACCTTCCAGCCCGGTGAGCTCGCGAAGATCACGATGGCGCTGTTCTTCGCCGGTTACCTCGTGACCGCGCGGGACTCCCTGTCGATCGTCGGGCGCAAGGTCCTCGGCATGACCCTGCCGCGTGCCCGCGACCTGGGGCCGATCCTCATCATCTGGGCCGCTGCGATGAGCGTCCTCGTGTTCCAGCGCGACCTCGGCACCGCACTGCTCTACTTCGGCCTGTTCCTCGTCATGATCTACGTCGCGACGGCGCGGCTCAGCTGGGTGCTCATCGGCCTCGTGCTGTTCGTCGGCGGTGCCCTCGTGGCGCAGTCGGTCCTCGTGTACGTGCACGGCCGGTTCGAGCAGTGGCTGAACCCCTTCGACAACGCGATCTACAACGCCGACACCCAGGCCAGCTACCAGCTCGTGCAGGGTCTGTTCGGTTTCGCGAACGGTGGCATCACCGGCACGGGGCTCGGGCAGGGGCGGCCCTACATCACCCCGGTGGCGAACGCCGACTACATCGTCGCGTCGCTCGGCGAGGAGCTCGGCCTGATCGGCGTGTTCGCCATCCTCGCCCTGTTCATCGTCTTCGCCTCGCGCGGCATCCGCGTCGGCTTCATGGCGCAGGACGACTTCGGCAAGCTCCTCGGCGTCGGCTTCGGCTTCATCATCGCCCTGCAGGTGTTCGTCGTCGTCGGCGGCATCACGCGCGTCATCCCCGTGACCGGCCTCACCACACCGTTCATGGCGGCCGGTGGATCCTCCCTGATCGCGAACTGGATCATCGCCGCGATGCTGCTGCGCCTGACCGATGCGATCCCGGCCGAACAGCGCGTGCAGCAGGGGTCGATCCCCGCTGCTCGCGGACGAGGGGCGACCAGGAAGGAGCGTGCCCGGTGAACCGACAACTCCGCGGTGTGTCCACCGTCATCGTGCTCATGTTCGTCGCGCTCTTCGTGTCGACCACGTCGATCCAGTTCTTCTCGGCCGAACAGCTGCGTGCCGACCCCCGCAACTCCCGGACGATCCTCGCGAGCTACTCCACGAAGCGCGGCGCCATCCTCGTGGACGGCAGCCCGATCGCGGAGTCCTCCCCGTCGAACGACCAGTACCAGTACCAGCGGAAGTACACCGACGGCGACCTCTACTCGGCGGTCACGGGGTACTTCACGATCGGTCAGGGCAACTCCGGCATCGAGAGCGCGGAGAACGGAGTGCTGTCCGGCAACTCGGACGCCTCGTTCTTCCAGAACCTCAACGCGATCCTCACCGGCCAGGACGTCCAGGGCGACAACGTCAACCTGACGATCGACCCGGACGTGCAGAAGGCCGCGTACGACGCCCTCGGCTCGAACACCGGCGCCGTCGTGGCGATCCAGCCGAAGACCGGCAAGATCCTGGCGATGGTCTCGAAGGAGTCGTACGACCCGAACGTCCTGACCTCGCACGACACCGCCGACGTCGTCGCGAAGTACAAGGCGCTCGAGCAGGCCGCCGGGCAGCCGCTGAAGAACCGTGCGATCGCGGGCGACCTCTACACGCCGGGCTCGGTGTTCAAGCTCATCGTCGCGTCGGCGGCACTCGAGGGCGGCAAGTACACCCTCGACTCGACGTTCCCCAACCCCTCGCGGCTGCAGCTCCCGGGCACGAGCACGTACATCAACAACGCCGAGGGCGGCTCGTGCGGGGGCGGCGACAAGGTCAAGCTCCGCACGGCGATCCAGTACTCGTGCAACATCCCGTTCGCGGAGCTCGGACAGAAGCTCGGCTACGACGCGATCAAGAGCATGGCGGACAAGTACGGCTTCAGCGACCAGATCGAGGTCCCGATGAAGGCCACCGCGAGCCAGTACCCCGACGTCAGCGATGACACCGCCCAGCTCATGCTCAGCGCGTTCGGCCAGGCGAGCGTCCGCGTCACCCCGCTGCAGATGGCGATGGTGTCGGCGGGCATCGCGAACGGCGGTACGGTGATGCAGCCGACGCTGATCGACTCGATCACGACGAGCGACCTCAAGACGGTCGAGTCGTTCTCCCCGAAGGAGTTCAGCAGCCCGCTGTCCTCGTCGGAGGCCGGTGACCTCACCGAGGCGATGCAGAGCGTCGTCAACGCGGGGACCGGGACGAACGCCAAGATCCCCGGGGTCGACGTCGCAGGCAAGACCGGGACCGCCGAGGGCGGGACCGGCGACCCCTACACGCTCTGGTTCACGGGCTTCGCTCCGGCGAAGGACCCGGAGGTCGCCGTCGCGGTCGTCGTCGGCAACGGCGGCGGTCTCGGGCAGTCCGGGGTCGGCAACACGGTCGCGGCTCCGGTCGCGAAGAAGGTCATGGAGGCGGTGCTGAACAAATGAGACCCACCAGCGGGCTCACCTTCGGTGGGCGGTACCAGCTCTCGTCCCGCGTCGCGATCGGCGGCATGGGTGAGGTGTGGCAGGCGACCGACCTGGTCATCGGCCGCACCGTCGCGCTCAAGATCCTCAAGGACGAGTACCTCGGTGACCCCGGGTTCCTCGAGCGCTTCCGCGCCGAGGCCCGGCACGCGGCGCTCGTCAACCACGAGGGCATCGCGAACGTCTTCGACTACGGCGAGGAGGACGGCAGCGCCTACCTCGTGATGGAGCTCGTGCCCGGTGAGGCCCTCTCCACCATGATCGAGCGGGAGCACACGCTGCCGGTCGACAAGGTGCTCGACATCGTCGCGCAGACCGCGAACGCCCTCCAGGCCGCGCACGCCGTGGGCCTCGTGCACCGCGACATCAAGCCGGGCAACCTGCTCATCACGCCGGACGGCCGCGTCAAGATCACCGACTTCGGCATCGCACGCATCGCCGACCAGGTCCCCCTGACCGCGACGGGCCAGGTCATGGGCACCGTCCAGTACCTCTCGCCCGAACAGGCCAGCGGACACCCGGCGTCGCCGTCGACCGACATCTACTCGCTCGGCATCGTGGCGTACGAGTGCCTCGCGGGACGGCGCCCCTTCACGGGCGAGTCGCAGGTCGCGATCGCGATGGCGCACATCAACGAACAGCCGCCGCCGCTGCCCGCCGACGTCCCGGAGCCGGTCTCCGCGCTGGTGATGTCCTGCATCGCGAAGAAGCCGGCGGACCGCCCCGCGACCGCGGCGAACCTGGCCCGCGCGGCGCAGGCGCTCCGCCGCGGGGACGTCGCTGCCGCGACCGTCGCCGTCCCGATGCTCGCGGACGCCGGGACCGTCGCGTTCAACCCGCCGCAGCGGCAGGGTGACGACGCCGCGACCGCGCTCCTCGGCACCCAGGCCGGCTCATCGGTCGGTGGTCCCCGCACCCCGCCGTCGCCCACCTCGGCGGACGACGAGCCGAAGAAGAAGCGCGCGTGGATCTGGTGGGTGGTCGGCATCGTCGTCCTGCTCGCAATCGGTGGTGTGATCGCTGCGGTCGCCCTGAACGGCAACGCGGAACCCGAGACGCCCGCATCGACCAGCTCGTCCCCGCGATCGACCCCGACCCGGAGCACGCCGACGCCGACCCCGACGCAGGTGAGCCGGATCGACATCGACTCGTCGGACTACGTCGGCCGTGCCACGAGCGACGTCGAGGCAGAACTCCGGAACCTCCAGCTCGTGCCGAACGTCGTGGACGGCGACCCCGCGACCGGGTCGAACCAGCCGAACACGGTGCAGTCGCTCGACCCGACCGGCAGCCTGACCGCCGGCACGACGATCACCATCCGGCAGTACACGACGCCGCCGAGCGTGGAGAAGCCCGCGACGCCCACCGCGAGCGACGTCTCGGACACGGGTGCGGTCACGTTCAGCTGGGCCGAGGCGACCTGCCCGACCGGGTACACGGTCTCGACCTACACGTGGATCGCCACCGGAGGCAAGGACTCCTCGGGCGCCACGTCCGGGACGATCTCCTCGACCGCCGTCAACATCCAGGCCGACGCTGCGGACGAGCCCGTCACGTTCAAGTACTCGGTGACGTGCGGCGCGGGCGGCAACAACCTCGCCAAGTCGCCCGGTTCCGATGCCGCCACGGCGACCTGGACCGTCGGCGACACGACGGACCCGGGCGACGGCACCGACCCGGGTGACGGCACGAACCCGAGCCAGGGGGCGCAGGACTGACCCCCGATCGGGGGCTCGACACCGTTCCGTAACGGTTCGGCCCGGGCGCCCGTCACCAGCGTCCCACCAGGTCGTCCTGCCGTACACTTGGCCGGACGAACAGACGGAGGAGTACGTGCCAGAAGGTGTGACAGCGGGGATCACGCTCCTCGCCGACCGCTACGAGATCGGTGACGTCATCGGTCGTGGCGGCATGGCCACCGTGCACCTCGGCAACGACACCCGGCTCGGGCGCAAGGTGGCCGTCAAGCTGCTGAAGCCGAGCCTCGCCAACGACCCGGCGTTCCGGACCCGCTTCCGGCAGGAAGCCCAGTCGGCCGCGCGGATGGCCCACCCGACGATCGTGCGCGTGTACGACGCGGGCGAGGAGACCGTCACGGAGACCTCCGGTGCCGAGGTCCAGGTTCCGTACATCGTGATGGAGCACGTCGAGGGGCGTCCGCTCTCCGACATCATCTCGGACGGTCCTGTCGCCCCGGCCGAGGCCGTCCGCATCACCGAGGGCATCCTCACGGCCCTCGAGTACTCGCACCGTGCCGGTGTCGTCCACCGCGACATCAAGCCGGCGAACATCATGGTCACGCACACCGGCCAGGTGAAGGTGATGGACTTCGGCATCGCCCGCGCCATCACGGACACCTCCGCCACGGTCGCGCAGACCACCTCGATCCTCGGCACGGCGTCGTACTTCTCGCCGGAGCAGGCGCGCGGCGAGACCGTCGACGCCCGCACCGACCTCTACTCGACCGGTGTGGTCCTCTTCGAACTGCTCACCGGACGTCCGCCGTTCATCGGCGACAGCCCGGTCGCGGTCGCCTACCAGCACGTGAGCGAGCAGCCTGCCGCTCCGTCCACGATCACGTCGGACGTCTCCCCGGCACTCGACGCCGTGACCCTGCACGCCCTCGTCAAGGACCGCACGCGTCGGTTCCAGAGCGCGGCGGAGTTCCGGACCGACCTGCAGCAGGCGGCCGCCGGTCAGGTGCCGTCCTCGACGCGGAAGCTCCAGCAGCAGCACGCGAGCGACGCCTCGACGATGCTGTTCGGCGTCAACCCGCGCACCACGTCGAACCCGGCGGTGGCGTTCCGCGAGCTCGACGACGACACCGCCGAGCACCGGCCGCAACGCACGCAGAACCGCCCCCCGGTGGCGTGGATCTGGGTGGGCATCGTGCTCATCGTCGCGATCATCGCCGCGACCGTGTTCTTCGTCGCGAACCTGCAGCCCGGCAAGGCGCCCGTGTCGTCCTCGGTGACGGTCCCGAACGTCGTCGGTGCCACGTGGGACTCGGCGGCCACGCGACTGAAGAAGGACGACCTGGTCCCCGTCAAGGTCCCGGAGGCCTCGGACGACGTCGATCGCGGATCGGTCATCCGGACGGAACCCGGATCGGGCAACACTGTCGCGCGCAAGTACAAGGTGAACGTGGTGGTGTCCTCCGGGCCGGCCCAGGTCACCGTGCCGAACGTCGCGAACCAGACGCAGGACGCTGCCCAGCAGGCGCTCCAGGCCGCCGGACTCGAGGTCGGCGCGGTGAGCTCCGACTACTCGTCGAGCGTGCCCGAGGGCACCGTGCTGAGCAGCGACCCGGGCAGCGGTTCGACCGCCACCAAGGGCACGGTCGTGAACCTCACGGTGTCGAACGGCAAGGTGCAGCTCCCGGACGTCACGAACCAGCAGTTCCCGGCCGCGAACCAGACGCTGCAGAACCTCGGGCTGACCGTCGGGCAGAACCCGTCGTACTCCTGCACGGGTGGTCTCGTCACGCAGCAGGACCAGCCCGCGGGCGACATCGCCCAGGGCAGCACCGTCACGCTGACCTACTGCGCCGGTTCTGCGCAGCCGCAGCAGACCGAGCAGCCGTCGCCCGGCGACTCCTCGGGCGGCAAGGGCGACGGCGGCAAGGGCGACGGCGGCAAGCGCGACGACGGCTGACGCCGGTCCGTCCGGCAAGCGCAACGACGGCTGACGCCGATCCGGCCGGGAGGCCCGCCACGGGTCCCAGGAACACCGGGCCTGTGCTCCTGGTCGCCTCGGCCGCGGAGCGGCGTCAGGGCCGGTGTGCGGCGATGAGCGGGTTGAGGTCGGCCGCCCGCGCAGCGGCGCCGTCCAACCCGGTGGTCTGGAGCCAGTTGCCCACCATCCGGTAGCCGCCCTCCGTGAGGACGGACTCGGGGTGGAACTGCACGCCGTAGACGGGGTGGTCGCGGTGCTCGACGCCCATGATCACGCCGCCACCCGTCCGAGCCGTCACGACGAGCTCGTCGGGGACCGTTCCGTCGACGATCGCGAGGGAGTGGTAGCGCGTCGCGGTGAAGGGGTGCGGGACACCGGTGAAGAGCGTGCTGTCGTCGTGGTCGACCTGCGACGTCTTGCCGTGCATGAGCTCGTCCGCGTGGGTCACGACCGCGCCGAGGGCTTCGGCGATGGCCTGGTGGCCGAGACACACGCCCAGCAGTGGCTTGTCGGCGGCGATGGCCGCACGGACGGTCGGGATCGACACACCGGCGTCCGCGGGGGTGCCAGGGCCCGGGGAGAGGAGCACGCCGTCGTAGTCGGCGATCCGCTCGGCGATCTCGTCCTCGGAGAACGAGTCGTTGCGGACGACGTCCGTCTCGGCGCCCAGCTGCTGGACGTACCCGTTCAGCGTGTAGACGAAGCTGTCGTAGTTGTCGACGACGAGGATCTTGGTCATGAGCGGTTCACCGTACTCCCGGGGGATGTGCACAGTCGGAACGAGGCCTCTGCACACCTGTGTTGACGGTAGGATACCGGCCATGGCCAAGGACAAGGACCGCACCAAGCCCGCCCGGAGGACCCGAGCCGACTCGGTCGACACCGCGGGGGACAGCCCGAACCCTGTGTGGTTCAAGCCGGTCATGTTCGGCTTCATGCTGCTCGGGCTTGCTTGGGTCATCGTGTTCTACGTGTCCCAGGGCACGCTCCCGGTTCCGTCGCTCGATTCGTGGAACATCCTCATCGGCTTCGGCATCATGTTCATCGGCTTCCTGATGACCACGCGTTGGCGCTGACCGCCCTCCACACTCCTCGACGCCCGTCGTGCCGATCGGTACGGCGGGCGTCGTCGTTTCTCCACAAGCGTCGGGTTGACGCGCGCGCCGGCGAGCGTGTTCTCCACCGATCATCCACAGCTGTCCACACTTTCCACACCGCTCTCCACACCCCGGTCCCCGAGTTATCCACAGCCGAATCCACAGTGGGGATAATCACACGCGTGTAACTCACCCATCTGTCCACAGCTGTGGACAACTCGACGCATGGGTTGTGGAAACGAAGCCGCCGACGTGACTCCGGACACGACGAACGCCCCGCCGCGAAGAGCGACGGGGCGTTCAGGACGTCGAGATCAGGCGAACATGCCCGTCGCCCCCAGGAGGATCCCGGCGAGCAGGACCACCGCCTCGGTCACGAGCAACGCCGTCTGCAGACCGCGCTGGCGGATGTTCCGTGTCTTGGAGAACACGAATCCGGTGATGAACCCGAGCACGATGCCACCGATGTGCGCCTGCCACGAGATGTTCGTCCCGGGCAGGAACCCCACGATCAGGTTCAGTCCCATGATCACGAGCAGTTGCACCGCGTTGTACCCGAGGCTCCGCTGGATCACGAAGAACGCAGCGAACAGGCCGAAGATCGCACCGGAAGCGCCGACGACCGGCGAACTCGGGCTCAACAGGGTCACCGCGAGGTCGCCCCCGAGGCCCGACAGGAAGAACAGCGCGAGGAACCGCCAGGTCCCGAGGATGTTCTCGAGCATCCGCCCGAAGATCCACAGCGCCCACATGTTGAAGAGGATGTGGAAGATGGACGAGTGCACGAACAGCCCGGTGACGATCCGCCACGGCTGCGTGTCCGCGACCGGTGCGAAGTACAGCATCGCGCTCGTGAGCGCCCGCCCCGTCACCTGGTCGAGCAGCCACACCGCGACGCTGACCGCCACGAGGACGACGGTCCCCTTCTGGTCGAGCATCGCGAACCGTCGTCGAGCGACGGTCAGACCGCTCGGGGCACCCGATGCCCGACGGTTCGCCTGGAACTGCGCCCGCTGCTCACGCACGCACTCCGGGCAGTGCACACCCACCGCCGCCGGCGTCTGGCACTCGGGGCAGATCGTCCGGCCACACCGCTGACAGAGCACGAAGCTCTGCCGGTCGGGGTGCCGGTAGCAGGTGTTCGGGTTGGATGCCGGGTCGGTCAACGGGTTCAGACGTCCTCGACGTCGATGCTCTCGATGACGACGTCCTCGAGCGGCTTGTCACGACCGTCGGTCGCCACGCCCTCGATGGCGTCGACGACCGCCCGGGACTCGTCGTCCGCGACCTCACCGAAGATGGTGTGCTTGCCCTGCAGCCACGGCGTGGCCACGGTCGTGATGAAGAACTGCGAGCCGTTCGTCCC
The DNA here is from genome assembly GCF_030406605.1 of Curtobacterium sp. 458. NCBI lineage: Bacteria > Bacillati > Actinomycetota > Actinomycetes > Micrococcales > Microbacteriaceae > Curtobacterium > Curtobacterium sp. 458. The sequence goes on from NZ_CP129104.1 coordinate 1,011,564, forward strand.
GCGGCCGCCCTGGATACCGGCGTTGGCCATCGCGAAGATGTACGGGTTCTGGAAGGTGAGCTCCGGGTGGATCTCGTCGTCGAACCGGTAGCCCGGGCCGCCGATGCCCTGACCGAGCGGGTCGCCGCCCTGGATCATGAAGTCCTTGATGATGCGGTGGAAGACGACGCCGTCGTAGAGCTTGTCGGTCGAGACCTTCCCGGTCCCGGGGTGGGTCCACTCCTGCTTGCCCGTCGCGAGGTCGACGAAGTTCTTGACGGTCTTGGGAGCGTGGTTGCCGAAGAGGTTGACGCGGATGTCGCCCTTGTTCGTGTGGATCGTTGCGACAGCGGTGTGCAGAGACATGTTCCGATTCTCGCATGTACTGCTGACGTACAGACGGTACGCACAGGCAAGCCTCCGTGACCTGTCAGGCGGCGCGGTGGCAGGATGGGGACACGCCGATCCTGTGGAGGTACCAGATGACGATCGAGATCCCGCGCAAGCGCAGGAAGCAGATCAAGAAGCTCAAGGGCAAGACCGCCTCGCTCCTCGGTGAGCAGCGCAAGGTCCTCGAGCACGCGAACGCGATCCTGGCCGAGGCCCGCTCGAACGCGGCCGACGCGGCCCGTAAGGACATCGCACCCCGTGTGCAGAACGCCATCGACAACGGGATCCGTCCCGCCGTCGCCACGGGCGTGCACGCGACGAAGAGCGCCGCGCAAACCGCTTCGCACCGCTTCCAGACCGAGGTCGTCCCCGGACTCGTCGCGACCGCGGGCTCCGTGATGAGCGTCAAGGACCTCGCGAGCGACCCGCGCGTCAAGAAGATCGTCAAGGAGGCCCAGAAGAAGGGCAAGAAGGCGAAGAAGACGGCGGAGAAGTACGTGCCGCACCAGAAGAAGAAGGGCCTCGGCTTCGGGGGTGTCGCACTGATCGTGGTCGGTGTCGTCGCCGTCGCGGGCGCTGCCTACGCCGCGTACCAGACCCTTCGCGCCGACGACGACCTCTGGGTCGCCGACGACGCCGACACGGCGGAGAAGCCCGCCGCCTGACCTCCTCGGTTCGTACGACGGCCCCCGGCACGCGCCGGGGGCCGTCGTCGTCTCGCGCTGTCCGTCTCAGTGCACGACGTCGTACACACCGGTGACGATCCCGGTGGGCGAGACCGACGTGCGCACGACCTGGAGTTCCGCGTGGATGTCCCCGAACAGCCGCTGACCGCCACCGAGCACGACGGGGATCAGCGTGAGGACGTAGCGGTCCACGAGCCCGAGGGCAGCGAGCTGCCGGACGACGTCACCGCTCCCCAGCACGACGACCTCGCCCTCGACCGTGTCGACGGCGCGCCGGACCGCTGCACCGAGGTCCCCGGCCAGCCGTTCGGAGTTCGGGTACGGCAGCTTGAGGTCCGGGTCGCGCGTGACGACGTACTTCCGGGTGTCCCGCAGCACCGGGGTGAAAGGGTTCTCCTCGGTCACGCCGAGCCAGTGCCCCACGACGTCGGAGTAGGTCCGCCGACCGAACAGCATCGCCCCGTCCGCCGATCCCGATCCGCCGCCGAAGGCCGCCATCGCTGCTTCGGGGTCCGCCGCGAGGGGCGCGACCGCCCACCCGCCGAGCCGGAACCCTCCGCGGGTGTCCTCGTCGGGTGACGCCGGTGCCTGCATCACGCCGTCGAGACTGACGTTCTCCACCACCACGAGCGTTCCCATGGGCCCATCCTGCGCCGGTGGCGCAGCGTGCATTCCGCACGGACCAGCGGACGGGAGGCCCGTGGCGGCGCCGACCTGCGCCTCCAGTCCGTCCCCACCCTCGGTGGCGACTGACGCGCCGCAGGAGCGGCGGCGCGTCATCAGCACACGACGAAGCCCCTGGGAAGCGACGGAGTCGCGACCAGGGGCGCCTGCGACGCACGCGCCGCAGGAGCGGCGGCGCGTCATGGGCACGCGACGAAGCCCCTGGGAAGCGACGGAGTCGCGACCAGGGGCTTCTGCGAGTGGAGCCTAGGAGAATCGAACTCCTGACATCCTGCTTGCAAAGCAGGCGCTCTACCAACTGAGCTAAGGCCCCGAGAGGTCCAGCGTACTGGACCGAGGAGGAGATGGTGGGGCTACAAGGACTTGAACCTTGGACCTCTTCGTTATCAGCGAAGCGCTCTAACCGCCTGAGCTATAGCCCCTCAGACCAGATGAGAGCCTACCGTACCGATCTCGCAGAACGAAATCGAGCGGTCGACCCCACCCGGCCCGGGTGTGTCAGTTGTTCGTGAAGCCGACGAGCAGGCCGCCGGTGATGCGCACACTGAGGTTGTAGAGGACACTCACGATCGCGCCGAGCACGGTGCCGACGACCACGTTGAGGATGCCCACGACGATCGAGAACCCGAGCACCTGGCCCAGCGAGAACTGGTCCATGATCGAGTAGTTGTTCTGGCCGGTGACGTCCTTCAGCAGGGCGTCGACCTGGGTGAAGACGCCCGTCTGGTTCAGGATGACCCACACCAGCGCCGTGGCGACGACGATCACGATCGAACCGGCGAGGGCGATGAGGAAGCTCAGCTTCACCATCGACCAGAAGTCGACGTACACCAGTCGCAGGCGGACCTGCCGGGTGCCGACGGGCCGCTTCGCCTTCTTCTGGAGCTTCTCGGCGACACTACTCATTGCTTGACTGGTCCTCTCCGGCCTCGCGGTCGGCGGGCTGGTCGTCGGCTGCTTCGGTCGGGCTGACCGTCTCCACCGGGCCCGCGGGCTCGATCTCGGCGTCGTCCTGGTCGTCCAGGTTCCGCTCACTGTTCCGGGCCACTGCGATGATGCGGTCGTTGTCCGCGAACCTCGCGAAGACGACGCCCATCGTGTCGCGGCCCTTGGCGGGCACCTCGGCCACGGCAGACCTTACCACCTTGCCCGATTGCAGCACGACGAGCACCTCGTCGTCCTCGCCCACGATGAGAGCCCCCACAAGGTCGCCCCGGTCGGCGGCCAGCTTGGCCACCTTGATGCCGAGACCACCACGGCCCTGTACGCGGTACTGGTCGACGGAGGTGCGCTTCGCGTACCCGCCCTCGGTCATCACCCAGACGTAGCCGTCGTCCGAGACGACCCGCGCCGCGAGCAGGGAGTCGTCGTCCCGGAAGGACATGCCCTTCACGCCCGACGTCGATCGGCCCATCGGGCGGAGCGCGTCGTTCGAGGCGGTGAAGCGCAGCGACATGCCGTGCTTCGACACGAGGAGCAGGTCGTCGGTCTCGTCGACGAGCAGCGCCTGGACGAGGGTGTCACCGTCGCGGAGGTTGATCGCGATGATGCCGCCGCTGCGGTTCGTGTCGTACTCGGTGAGCGCGGTCTTCTTGACGAGCCCGTGCTGCGTCGCGAGCACGAGGTACTGCGCGGCCTCGTAGTCGCGGATGTCGAGCACCTGCTGGATCTGCTCGTCGGGCTGCATCGCGAGGAGGTTCGCGACGTGCTGACCCTTGGCGTCGCGGCCGGCCTCCTGCAGCTCGTACGTCTTCGCGCGGTAGACCCGGCCCTTGTCCGTCAGGAACAGCAGCCAGTGGTGCGTCGTGGTGACGAAGAAGTGCTCGACGACGTCGTCGGCGCGGAGCTGCGCGCCCTTCACCCCGCGACCACCGCGGTGCTGCGACCGGTAGTTGTCGCTCCGGGTGCGCTTGACGTACCCGCCGCGGGTGATGGTGACGACCATCTCCTCCTCGGGGATGAGGTCTTCCATCGACATGTCGCCGTCGAAGCCGAGCATGATCTCGCTGCGGCGGTCGTCCCCGAAGCGCGCGACGATCTCGTCGAGCTCCTCGATGATGATCGAACGCTGCCGCTCGGGCTTCGCGAGGATGTCGTTGAAGTCGGCGATCTTCCGCTCGAGTTCCTCGGCCTCGTCGTGGATCTTCTGCCGCTCGAGGGCAGCGAGGCGACGGAGCTGGAGCTCGAGGATCGCACGCGCCTGGATCTCGTCGACGTCGAGGAGCTCCATCAGACCGGAGCGGGCCTCTTCGGCGTCGGGCGACCGACGGATGAGCGCGATGACCTCGTCGAGCGCGTCGAGGGCCTTGAGGTACCCGCGGAGGATGTGCGCGCGCTTCTCGGCCTCGCGCAGCCGGTACTGGGTGCGGCGGACGATGACGTCGATCTGGTGGTCGACCCAGGCGGAGATGAACCCGTCGAGCGCGAGGGTGCGGGGCACGCCGTCGACGATCGCGAGCATGTTCGCGCCGAAGTTCTCCTGCAGCTGCGTGTGCTTGTACAGGTTGTTGAGGACGACCTTCGCCACCGCGTCGCGCTTCAGCACGATGACGAGGCGCTGACCGGTGCGGCCCGACGTCTCGTCGCGGATGTCGGCGATGCCGGCGAGCTTGCCGTCCTTCACGCCCTCGGCGATCTTGATCGCGAGGTTGTCCGGGTTCACCTGGTACGGCAGCTCGGTGACGACGAGGCACGTGCGGCCCTGGATCTCCTCGACGTTCACGACGGCGCGCATCGTGATCGAGCCGCGGCCGGTCCGGTAGGCGTCCTGGATGCCCTTGGTGCCGAGGATCTGCGCGCCGGTCGGGAAGTCCGGGCCCTTGATCCGCTGCATGAGCGCGACGAGGAGTTCCTCACGCGTCGCCTCGGGGTTCTCGAGTGCCCACTTCGCGCCGTCCGCGACCTCGCGGAGGTTGTGCGGCGGGATGTTCGTCGCCATGCCGACGGCGATGCCGACCGAGCCGTTGACGAGGAGGTTCGGGAATCGCGACGGCAGGATCGCCGGCTCCTGGGTGCGACCGTCGTAGTTGTCCTGGAAGTCGACGGTCTCTTCCTCGATGTCCCGCACCATCTCGAGGGCGAGCGGGGCCATCTTGGTCTCGGTGTACCGCGGGGCGGCGGCGCCGTCGTTGCCGGCAGAGCCGAAGTTGCCCTGGCCGAGCGCGAGCGGGTACCGCAGGGACCACGGCTGCACGAGGCGGACGAGCGCGTCGTAGATCGCCGAGTCGCCGTGCGGGTGGAACTGGCCCATGACGTCGCCGACGACGCGGGAGCACTTCGAGAACGCGCGGTCGGGGCGGTAGCCGCCGTCGTACATCGCGTAGAGGACGCGGCGGTGCACCGGCTTCAGCCCGTCACGGACCTCCGGCAGCGCGCGGCCGACGATGACCGACATCGCGTAGTCGAGGTAGGAGCGCTGCATCTCGAGCTGCAGGTCGACCTGCGAGATGCGGTCACCGGAGACGACGATGTCTCCGCTGTCGCCGTGCACGATCTCGGGCTGCTCGTCGGCGCCGTTCTCGTTGTCGTCAGCCATGTGGCTTCGTTCCCTTTCTGGACAGCCTGGAGGCTGTGGTTCCGTTGGTCGCGCCGGGCGCGACCACAGGTGGTCGGGTCTGGTGCTCGCTGCTCACGCCGTGCCTCCCGGCTCGGCTGGTGACGAGCTCAGATGTCGAGGAAGCGGACGTCCTTGGCGTTCTGCTGGATGAACTGGCGACGCGCGTCGACGTCCTCGCCCATCAGCGTCGCGAAGACGCTGTCGACGGCGGCGGCGTCCTCGAGGGTGACCTGCAGGAGCGTGCGGGTGTCCGGGTTCATGGTGGTGTCCCAGAGCTCCTTGTAGTCCATCTCGCCGAGACCCTTGTAGCGCTGGATGCCGTTGTCCTTCGGGATCCGCTTGCCGGACGCGAGGCCGGCCTGCAGCAGCGCGTCGCGCTCACGGTCCGAGAACACGTACTCGTGCGCCGAGTTCGACCACTTCAGTCGGTACAGCGGCGGCTGCGCGAGGTAGACGTAGCCGCGCTCGATGAGCGGCCGCATGTAGCGGAACAGCAGGGTGAGGAGGAGCGTCGTGATGTGCTGGCCGTCGACGTCGGCGTCGGCCATGAGCACGATCTTGTGGTACCGCGCCTTCTCCGGGTCGAAGTCCTCGCCGATGCCGGCACCGAACGCCGTGATCATCGACTGGATCTCCTGGTTGGCGAGGGCACGGTCGAGACGCGCCTTCTCGACGTTCAGGATCTTGCCCCGCAGCGGGAGGATCGCCTGCGTGAGCGGGTTGCGCCCCTGCACGGCCGAACCACCGGCGGAGTCGCCCTCGACCATGAAGATCTCGGAGATCGTCGGGTCCTTCGACTGGCAGTCCTTGAGCTTGCCGGGCATCCCACCGGACTCGAGGAGACCCTTGCGGCGGGTGGTCTCGCGCGCCTTGCGGGCGGCGAGTCGGGCCTGGGACGCCTGGATCGCCTTGCGGATGACGTCGCGCGCCTGGGTGGGGTTGCGGTCGAACCAGTCGGCGAGCTCGGTGCCGACGACCTTCTGCACGAAGCCCTTCGCCTCGGTGTTGCCGAGCTTGGTCTTCGTCTGGCCCTCGAACTGCGGTTCGCCGAGCTTGATGGAGATGACGGCCGTCAGACCCTCACGGATGTCGTCACCCGTGAGGTTGTCGTCCTTCTCCTTGATGATCTTGTTCTCACGCGCGTACTTGTTGACGAGCCAGGTCAGCGCGGCGCGGAAGCCCTCTTCGTGGGTGCCGCCCTCGTGCGTGTTGATCGTGTTCGCGAAGGTGTGGACGCTCTCCTGGTAGGAGGTGTTCCACTGCATCGCGATCTCGAGCGCGATCTGGCGCTCCTTGTCCTCGGCCTCGATCGAGATGACGTCCTCGTGGACCTTGTCGGACTTCTTCTGCGCGTTGAGGTACTCGACGTAGTCGATGAGCCCGCGCTCGTAGTGGAAGGTGTCCTTCCGGGCCTCTTCGCCCTCGTCCGGGGTGCGCTCGTCGCGGAGCTCGATCTTCAGGCCCTTGTTGAGGAAGGCCGTCTGCTGGAACCGGGTGCGCAGCGTCTCGTAGTCGAACTCGGTCGTCTCGAAGATCTGGTCGTTCGGCCAGAACGTGATCGTCGTGCCCGTGCGGTCGGTCTCCTCACCCTCGGCGACCGGGGCGACGGGGACGCCGTCGGTGTAGCTCTGCCGGTAGACGTGCCCGTCGCGGGCGACCTCGACGTCGAGCTCGGTGCTGAGCGCGTTGACGACGGACGAACCGACGCCGTGCAGACCACCGGAGACCGCGTAGCCGCCACCGCCGAACTTGCCACCGGCGTGGAGGACGGTCAGGACGACCTGGAGGGTGGAGACACCCTCGGTCGGGTGCGTGCTGACCGGGATGCCACGGCCGTTGTCGACCACGCGGATGCCACCGTCTTCACGGATGGTGATGCCGATCGTGTCGCAGTAGCCGGCGAGGGCTTCGTCGACAGAGTTGTCGACGATCTCGTAGACCAGGTGGTGGAGACCGCGCGGACCCGTCGAGCCGATGTACATGCCCGGGCGCTTGCGGACGGCTTCGAGGCCCTCCAGCACCTGGATCTGGTCTGCACCGTAGGACGGTTCGTTCTTCTGTGCGTCGTCAGATCCTGATGTCATGTCGAGAGAGCTCCTGCCTGCGCGCGGAACACCCGCACACTGCACTGCCCAGTCTACCGCGTCGGGCGTTCGTTCGAGGCGGAATCCGGGCGCTGACGGGCCTTTTTTCGCCCGGCAGGATGAAATTGTCGGCTCAACCGTAGGTGTCGCGAGGACCGCGCCCCTGGACCGTCCTGGGACCGCGTTTCCAGGTGGGGGCGTCGGGCCCGGAAACCCGGATCGACTGGACCCCGGCCTGCGGGTGCCGTTCGGCGATGGTCGTGGTGATGGTCGACCGCATGAGTCGGAGCTGCGTCGCCCACGCCGTCGAGTCGCACCGGATGACCAGCGCACCGTCGTCGATGGTCACCGGACGGGAGTGCTTCGCGAGCTCTTCCCCGACGACGCCGGACCAGTCGACGAACAGCTCGGAACGTGCGAGCGGCTCGACCCAACCGAGTTCGTCCGCGAGCGACCCGACGACGTCGCCGAGGCCCTTCGGCTCACGACCGCGACCGTACGGCACCGAATCGGCGTCGACCTCGCGGGCGCGACGTCGGCGAGCATCGACGGTCCGGAGCGAGGGGTCGCCGAAGACCGCCTTGAGGTGCCGGTAGAACCGGGAGGGCTCGGTCGGCTTCCACGGCTTCGGCATCAGGACGCCGTGTCCGCGGTCGACGGGTCGACGGCCGCCGCGTTGCTCGGGTCGACGATCGTCCCCGCCTCGATGTGCACGGTGTGCGCCGCCAACTGCGCGGGCACGTCCCCGAACACGGCCGCCGTGATGAGCACCTGCTCGTAGTCGGCGACCGAGTTCGCCAGGCGTTCACGGCGTGACTCGTCGAGTTCGGCGAACACGTCGTCCAGGATGATGATGGGGTCGCCCAGGGTCGACTCCGCCCGGAGCACCGCGGCGCTCGCGAGCTGGACGGCGAGCGCGAACGACCAGGACTCGCCGTGACTGGCGTACCCGCGAGCGGGTAACCCGTTCAGTTGGAAGAGCACGTCGTCGCGGTGCGGACCGACGAGGGTCAACCCGCGGTCGAGTTCGTCGCGACGGCGTCGTTCGAGCGCGCTCCGGAACGCCTCGGCCGCAGCGGGCACGCTCACCGGCTCGTCCGGCGTCCCGAGCACCGGATCGGTGGCAGCAGCGTCCTCGGGGTCGACACCGCGGACGCTGAGCACACCGGTGATGGTCGCTTCGTGGCGTTCACCGGCGACGGTCGCGTACGCCTCGGCCACGAACGGAGCGAGGCGTCGGGTGAGGTGGTCGCGCGCGGCGATGATCTCGGCGCCGAACTGGACGAGTCGGTCGTCCCAGACGTCGAGCGTCGACAGGGCGCCCGCCTTGGAGCCGGTGGCTCGCGCCGACTTGAGCAGGGTGTTGCGCTGCCGGAGCGTCCGGTCGTAGTCGGCGAGGACTCCCTGCATGCGCGGGGCGATCTGTCCGAGGAGTTCGTCGAGCATACGGCGTCGTCCGGCCGGTTCGCCGCGGACGAGCGCGAGGTCCTCGGGGGCGAAGAGCACGCTCGTGCAGTAGCGCGGGAGCTCCCGGGGCTTGATGGCCGCGCGGTTCACCTGCGCCCGGTTCGACCCCGAGCGGTTGATCTGCACCTCGGCGAGGATGCTGCGGTCCTCGTGCGCGAGCTTCGCGCGGACGATCGCCGCGTCGCAGCCCTGGCGGACCAGCGCCGCGTCGGTCGGGACCCGGTGCGAGCCGAGCGTCGACAGGTAGCCGATCGCCTCGACGAGGTTGGTCTTGCCCTGTCCGTTCCGGCCGACGAACAGGTTCGGCCCGCGTGCGAGGTCGACCTCCGCCTCCCGGTAGTTCCGGAAGTCGGTGAGTTGCAGGTGGTCGACGTGCACGCGGGCCGAGACGAGCTCAGGTGGTTACCCGAGCTACGCCTTCTTGACGGCGTGGCCGCCGAACTGGTTGCGGAGCGCCGCGACGGCCTTCATCGTCGGGGACTCGCTGCCCTGACGCGAGACGAAGCGGGCGAACATCGCGGCCGAGAGCGCGGGCATCGGCACCGCGAGCTCGATCGCCTCTTCGAGGGTCCAACGACCCTCGCCGGAGTCGTCCACGTATCCCTCGAGCTCGTCGAGCTTCGGGTCCTCGTTGATCGCGAGCACGAGGAGGTCGAGCAGCCAGGAGCGCACGACGGTGCCGCGCTGCCACCCGGCGAACACGGCGGGGACGTCGTGGATGATGTCCTTCGCCTCGAGGAGCTCGTACCCCTCGCCGTACGCCTGCATGATCGCGTACTCGATGCCGTTGTGGACCATCTTCGCGTAGTGGCCCGCGCCGACGCCGCCGGCGTGCGAGAAGCCCTCTTCGCGCGGGCCCTCGGGGCGGAGCGCGTCGAAGACCGGCATGGCGAACTCGACGTCCTCGGGGGCACCGCCCACCATGAGGCCGTAGCCGTTGTCCTTGCCCCAGACGCCACCGGAGACACCGGCGTCCATGTAGCGGATGCCCTTGGCGTCGAGCTGCTTGGCGTGCACCTCGTCGTCGAGCCACTTCGAGTTGCCGCCGTCGATGACGAGGTCACCCTCGCCCAGGACGTTCGACAGGTCGGTGATCACGTCGTCGGTGATCTTGCCGTGCGGGACCATGACCCACACGAGCTTCTTGCCCTCGGGGAGCGCCGCTGCGAGCGCGCCGAGGTCAGCGACGTCCGAGACCTCGGGGTTCGCGTCGTAGCCGGTGACCTCGATGCCTGCGTTGCGGAGACGGGCACGCATGTTGTTGCCCATGCGACCGAGGCCGACAAGACCGATGTGCATGATTTCCTCTTCTGTTCGTCGTCGCGCTGATGCAGGGGTGGCGCGTCAGCGCAGTGTTCGGCTGTTGCGCTTACCGCAGCAGGAGATTGGGCTGCAGCAGGTACCGGTATCCGTCCGTGGCAGGTGCGTCCTGCGAAGTCTGGCCGGTGAGGAGCACCGGGCCGGGCTTGTTCGGGTTCTCCGTCTTGGTGAAGGAGATGCGGACGAACTCGGAGTGCACCGCGTTCAACCCGTCCAGGAGGAAGGCGGGCTTCAGCGAGACCACCGTTTCCTCTCCGGTCAGCAACGCACTGATCGACTCTGACGCCTGCGCTTGTTCGGACCCGATCGCCTCGAGCGTGAGCCCGTCGACCGAGAAGGAGAACCGGAGCGCCGCTTCGCGCTCCAGGACGAGGGAGACCCGTCGGACCGCCTCGACGAGCTCCGCGGTGTTGATCACCGCGTGGTCGTCGACGGTCTCGGGGAAGAGCCGGCGGACCGGCGGGTAGTTGCCCTTGATGAGCAGCGAGGTCACGGTCTTGTCGTCGGCGTGGAACGCGATGAGCTCGCGGTCCGAGGTGCCGCTGATCGAGACCGACACGGTGGACGCCGAGCCGAACGTGCGGCCGACCTCCTGCAGGGTGCGCGCCGGGACGAGCGCGTGGAGCGGCTCGGAGCCGACACGGCCGGAGTCCCACGCGATCGTCCGGACGGCGACGCGGTACCGGTCGGTCGCGATGAGCGAGAGGTCGTTGTCGCCGACCTCGAGCTGCACGCCCGTGATGACCGGCGTGACGTCGTCGCGGCTGGCGGCGACGGCGACCTGCGACACGGCCTCGGAGAACGCGTCGCCGGGGATGACGCCGGTCTGCGCACCGATCTCCGGGAGGGTCGGGTACTCCTCGACCGGCATGGACAGCAGCGTGAAGTGCGCCGAGCCGCAGCTCACCGAGATCTTGGTGTCCTCGGTGGTGAACGTGACGGGGGCGTTCGGGAGCCGGCTCGCGATGTCGTTGAGCAGTCGGCCGGAGACCAGGACAGTGCCCGGCTCGTCGATCTGCGCCGTGATGGACGTCTGCGCGGAGACCTCGTAGTCGAAGGACGACAGCGTCAGACGATCGCCTTCGGCGTGGATCAGCACACCGGACAGGATCGGGAGGGTCGTGCGCTGTGGGAGGAGCTTCACCGCGAAGGAGACGGCTTCGGAGAAGACGTCCCGGTTGACCTCGAACTTCACAGCTGGGACCCCTGTCGATCGTTTGGACTGTCCGGCCGCCCCATTGTGGCACAGCGCAGCGGCCGCCGGATTCTTGTCATCCCGCCGTCCACAAGGTTGTCCCGCGGAGATTCATCGTTAACCAGGATCAATGGTGTTAACGCCTGTGCACAATGTGGATAACTCTGTGCATCCCGCTTGTCCACAGGGAACTACACAGGTGTGAGTTGTGAGTGGCGTGTTGACGAGCTCTGGATGAGTAAACGTCATCTATCCGCTTCCATCCCCAGTCTCCACAGGTGGGGTCAGATCTGTGTACAACCGGACCGCGTGTCATCCACAGTTATCCACAGGCTTTCCACACTGTGGGAATCTCGCCGCCTGGAACCGTCTCAGATGGTGGACATACGCGCATTCACACTGATCAGAAGGCGTGTCGCACGCATCCGACATGTCGCTGACGCGACGAGGAGACGGACTGGCGCGCCCCGCTCAGTGGTGACGCGCCGGCGTCGCGCGGGGCGCGCCGACCGGGCCGGCGAGGGAGGGGTGCCAGCCCGCACCGCGCCTCCAGTCCGTCCGCGTCTCGCGACGTGCGTCGCGCGCCGTACCCACCGGGGTCAGCGGTAGCGGCGGTCCTGCTTGATCCGGCTCGTGAGCTCGGTGACCTGGTTGTAGATCGACCGACGCTCCTTCATGAGCTCGGTGATCTTCTTGTTGGCGTACATGACCGTGGTGTGGTCACGGTTGCCGAACAGCTGCCCGATCTTCGGGAGGGACAGGCTCGTCATCTCCCGGCAGAGGTACATCGCGATCTGCCGCGCGGTCGCGATCGCCTGGGAGCGGGAGGAGCCGTAGAGGTCGTCGACGGAGAGCTTGAAGTACTCCGCGGTGTGGTTGATGATGTCCGTCGGCGCGATCACGTTGTCGTCGTCGAGCGTGATCAGGTCCTTCAGGACGGTCTGCACGAGCGCCATGTCGACGGCGGTCCGGTTGAGGCTCGCGAACGCGGTCACCCGGATGAGCGTGCCCTCGAGCTCCCGGATGTTGCTCGACACCTTCGACGCCATGAACTCGAGGATGTCGTCGGGCACCTGCAGGTGGTCGGACTGCGCCTTCTTGCGGAGGATCGCGATGCGCGTCTCGAGGTCGGGCGCCTGCACGTCGGTGATGAGCCCCCACTCGAAGCGCGAGCGCATCCGGTCCTCGAAGCCGGTGAGGTGCTTCGGTGCGACGTCCGACGTGATCACGACCTGCTTGTTGTGGTCGTGCAGGGTGTTGAACGTGTGGAAGAAGGCCTCCTGCGTGGAGTCCTTCCCCTGGAGGAACTGGATGTCGTCGATCAGCAGGATGTCGATGTCGCGGTACCGCTGCTGGAACTGGTTCGACCGGTTGTTCGCGATCGAGTTGATGAAGTCGTTCGTGAACTCCTCGCTCGACACGTACCGCACCCGGATCCCCGGGTAGAGGCTCTCGGCGTAGTGGCCGATCGCGTGCAGGAGGTGGGTCTTGCCGAGGCCCGAGTCACCGTAGATGAACAGCGGGTTGTACGCCTTGGCCGGAGCCTCGGCGACCGCGACCGCCGCGGCGTGGGCGAAGCGGTTCGACGACCCGATGACGAAGTTGTCGAAGTTGTACTTCGGGTTGAGCCGGGACTCCGGCCGGCCACCGGTACCAGGGGCGTCGATCTGGCTCGGGACGAACGGCGCCTCGATGTACTGCCGGGGCGCGGCGCTCTGCTCGACGGTCGCCTGCGACGCTTCGGCGTAGTCGGGGACGTGCGTCGCGCTCACGACGTCCACGCGCGGTTCCGAGGCCATGTCCGGGTTGACGGTGATCGCGAAGTTGGCGACCGCGTCGTCACCGATCCGGGCGATCGCCTCGGTGATGGGGATGCGGATGCGTTGTTCGAGCATCCCGCGGGTGAGGTCGTTCGGCACCTCCAGGTAGAGGGTGCCGGCGAGCACGCCCTTCGGCTCGACCAGGTTGAGGAAGCCCTGCAGCTGCGGGGTGATGCGGTCGTCCTCGGCGAGGAGTCCGAGCACCGACGTCCAGAGGTCCTCGACGGGGTCGGCCGGCATCGTCATGTCGCGCTCGTCTCCAGGTTCGTTCGTGCTCGTGTGCTCGTCGGGTCATCGTCGGCGGTGGCGGCTGCACGCCGCGGACCCCCCGGTACCGCTCGGTCGAGGACGGCGTCGGCGGCAACCTCGGCACCGGAGGCGGACACTGTGCCGAACCGTACGGTCCACAGGGTTGTCCACAGCCTTGTCCACGACCGCCCGACCGAGCTCTGGAGGGGGAATCCCCTGTCGTACCGGGCCGAGGGCGGATCGATCACACCACTGTACGGGACCACAGCGCGTCGCACCGAACCGAAGTTCTCCCCAGTGTGGACAATGGTCGTGCGCACTGCGGTGCCGGTCGTCGTTTGACCTCTCTGCCGCTGTCACGTACCGTTAACCAGTTGACTGCGGCCAGTTGGTCGCGCCCGTTACGCGTCGTTCGGTGCTCCGAGCGGCAACACACATACATACGTGACGGCTCACACGGACACTCGCGCAGTGCACTCTGGCGCAGTGATCGGTGCAGCCGCGTGGAGATCATCATGAGCAAGCGCACCTTCCAGCCGAACAACCGCCGCCGCGCCAAGAAGCACGGCTTCCGCGCCCGCATGCGTACCCGTGCCGGCCGCGCCATCCTCGCCGCGCGCCGTTCCAAGGGCCGCACCGAGCTCAGCGCCTGAGCAGGCATCGCCTGATCGGCCGCCGATCGGTCCGCTCGCGGACCGTTCTCCGGTAGCGAGCATGCTGGCCCGCGCCAACCGCATCGTCCGTGGGGACGACTACCGGTCCGTCGTGCGCCGTGGACGCAAGAGCGCCACGGCGCACGTCGTCGTATCCGTGGTCCGTCACCCCGGCGGATCGGTCGGACCGACGCGCTTCGGGTTCATCGTCGCGAAGACCGTCGGGAACGCGGTCACCCGCAACCTCGTTCGTCGACGCCTGAAGGCGATCGCGCACGAACTGCTCGCCGGCATGCCGACCGGGCACGACGTGGTGATCCGCGCACTGCCAGCCGCTGCGCAGGCCGGATGGCCTACCCTGCTCGGAGACGTTTCGCGCTCGTTCGCGCGCGGAGTGGAGAAGGCAGCATGAACCGCAGTCGGCTGACCCGGATCGCTTGGGTCATCGCGTTGCTCCCGCGCAACGCGTGCGTCGTCGTGCTCCGTGCCTACCGCGCGGTCATCTCCCCGCTCTACGGGAACGTCTGCCGCTACCACCCGTCGTGCTCCCGGTACGCGCTCGAGGCCATCCAGCAGTACGGGGTGGTCCGTGGCTCGGCCATGGGTGCGTGGCGGATCGCCCGCTGCAACCCCTGGGCAGCCGGCGGCATCGACGACGTCCCGGAACGACGTCGTTCCTACACCGTGAACCGGTTCGGGTTCGTCACCGGCCCGACCTCCACACCGCAGCCCCAGCAGCCTGCGATCGCCCCGCTGCTGCTCTCCCAGCGAACGCGAAAGGCGTGACCGCCCCCATGGACTTCATCGGAACGATCCTCTGGCCGCTCAAGTGGGTGGTCTCCGCCATCCTCGTCGGCTTCCACTGGATCTTCGAGAACCTCGGCATGGACCCGGGTGCCGGCATCACGTGGGTGCTGTCGATCATCTTCCTGACCTTCGTGGTCCGCGCCGCGCTGATCCCGATCTTCGTCCGACAGATCAAATCGCAGCGCCGCATGCTCGAGGTCGCGCCGCAGCTCAAGAAGATCCAGGACAAGTACAAGGGCAAGAAGGACCAGTTCTCGCGTGAGGCCATGAGCCGCGAGACCATGGCGCTCTACAAGGAGACCGGGACGAACCCGCTGAGCTCCTGCCTGCCGCTGCTCATCCAGATGCCGATCTTCTTCTCGCTGTACTCGGTGCTGCACGAGGCGCAGATCAACAAGACGGGCATCGGCCTGCTCTCCAGCGACCTCGCTCGCTCCTTCGGCAACGCGTCGCTCTTCGGCGCCCCCCTGCACGAGACCTTCACCAACGCGTCGGGCTGGGAAGTCCGGGTGATCGCGGGCTTCATGATCGTCGTGATGACGGCGTCGCAGTTCATCACGCAGCTGCAGCTCGTCGCGAAGAACATGTCCCCGGAGACCAAGGAGTCTCCGATGTACCGCCAGCAGAAGATGATGCTGTACATCCTCCCGCTGGTCTTCGTCATCTCGGGTCTCTCGTTCCCCCTCGGCGTCATGTTCTACTGGCTCGCCTCGAACATCTGGACGATGGCGCAGCAGTACTTCGTCATCCGCAGCATGCCGACCCCGGGTTCCGAGGCCGCCCTCGCCCGCGAGGCCCGCCTCGCGAAGAAGGCCCAGCGCCGCGGTACCCCGGTGCTCGCGGAGGCCGGTGCCGGCGCAGCCGCGGTCGAGGTCGAGCCCGTGCGGGTCACGACGCAGCGTCAGCAGCCGGTCGGCAAGAACCGGTCGAAGAAGAACGGGAAGAAGTAAGTGACGGACGACACCACCACCGCCGAGGCGCCCGAGACCGATCACGACGAGGTCGAGCGCGACGAGGCCGACATCGCCGGTGACTACATCGAGGAGCTGCTCGACATCTGCGACCTCGACGGAGACATCGAGATCGAGGAGCGCGGCGGCCGGGTGTACCTGTCCGTCACGGACGACGGTGACTCCCTGCGCGTCCTGTCGAAGCCGGAGACCGTGACGGCGCTCCAGGAGCTCACCCGCATCGCGGTGCAGGCGGAGACGGGCGAGTTCAGCCGCCTGATCCTCGACGTCGCTGGCTCGCGCGACACCCGTGCGTCGGAGCTGCAGCGCCTCGTCGACACCGCGATCGAGCGGATCGAGGGCGGATCGTCCTCGGCGGCGCTCCCCCCGATGTCGTCCTACGAGCGCAAGCTGGTCCACGACCTCGTCGCCGAGAAGGGCTTCCACTCGGAGTCCGAGGGTGAGGGCCGCGACCGGCACACCGTCGTCACGCGATGACCGAGGCTTCCGCTCCGGAGCTCGAAGTCGAACCAGCCGCTGCCGCGGCGCTCTTCGGCGACCGCCTGGAGCTCGCCCGGTCGTTCACGAACGAACTCGCACGGCGGGGTGAGGAACTGGGCCTGATCGGCCCCCTCGAACTGCCCAGGCTGTGGACGCGACACATCCTCAACTCCGCGTTGCTTGCTCCCCTCCTGGAGGCCCGTGGCCGGGTCGCCGACGTCGGCTCCGGCGCCGGGCTGCCCGGCCTGGTCCTCGCGATCGCGCGTCCGGACGTGCACTTCACGCTCATCGAGCCGATGGAGCGCCGCGTCGACTGGCTGAACGCCGAGGTCGAGCGCCTTCCCCTCGACAACGTGACGGTAGTCCGGGCGCGCGCCGAGGACGTCGCTGACGACATCGTCGTCGACCAGGTGACTGCCCGTGCCGTGTCAGCGCTGTCGAAGCTCATCCCCCTCACCGTTCCGCTCGTACGTTCGGGCGGACAGCTCATCCTGATGAAGGGTGCGCGGGTCGACGAAGAGGTCGAGAAGGCGCGCAAGGTCATCCTGCGCAAACGCCTCGGCGACGTCGAGGTCCTCGAGCTCGGAGACGGTGTGGTCGAGGAGACCACGCGCGTGTTCCGGGCTACAGTTGATTGACGCCGGCAGCAGCGCTCCGCGTTCCACGTGAAACACGAACCGGGGAAGAGGGCACTCGTTGAGTTCATCCACCGACTACGACGCTTCGACGCCGCTCGCTCGTGAGATCGCTGACCTGAATCGACGCCGGCGGGCCATCGCGACCCAGCAGTTCCCGCTGCCGGAGAAGACCCGCATCATGACGGTGTCCAACCAGAAGGGTGGGGTCGGGAAGACCACGACGACGGTCAACCTGGCTGCCGCCCTGGCGCACGGTGGCGCTCGCGTTCTGGTGATCGACCTGGATCCGCAGGGGAACGCATCGACCGCCCTCGGAGTCGATCACCAGGCTGAGGTTGCGAGCATCTACGACGTCATCGTCGACGAGGCGCCCATCGCCGACTGCGTCCAGCGCTCCCCCGAGTCAGAGACGCTCTGGTGCGTGCCGGCGACGATCCACCTTGCGGGCGCGGAGATCGAACTCGTGTCGCTCGTGGCGCGTGAACAACGGCTGCGGACAGCACTCGACCAGTACTTGGAGTCGCTCGACGAGCCGTACCACTACGTCTTCATCGACTGCCCGCCGTCGCTCGGCCTCCTGACGATCAATGCCTTTGTCGCTGCGGAGGAAGTGCTGATCCCGATCCAGTGCGAGTACTACGCGCTCGAGGGTCTGAGCCAGCTGCTGCGGAACATCGAGCTCATCGAGCGGCACCTGAACCCGAAGCTGCGCGTCTCGACGATCCTGTTGACGATGTACGACGGCCGGACGAACCTCGCGAACCAGGTGGCTGCGGACGTCCGAGAGCACTTCGGCGACCAGGTGTTGAAGTCGATGATCCCCCGCTCGGTCCGTGTCAGCGAAGCCCCGAGCTACGGCCAGAGCGTCGTGGCGTACGACGTCAACTCCACCGGCTCGCTCTCCTACCTGGAGGCGGCTTCCGAGATCGCAGCACGAGGAGCGCAGAACTGATGGCACCGAAGCGAACCGGACTCGGCCGAGGCATCGGCGCCCTCATCCCGACGGCGACCGAGCAGCAGGACCGTCCCGTCGACGTGTTCTTCCCGACAGGGGGCTCGCCGGCATCGGCGCCGACGGCAGAAGACCTCGTGGCCGTCCCCGGCGCCCGGCTGGCGAACCTGAATCCACTCGACGTCGTCCCGAACGCACATCAGCCGCGCAAGGAGTTCCGTGAAGAGGAACTCCAGGAGCTCGTGCACTCGATCCGGGAGATCGGCGTCCTCCAGCCGATCGTCGTGCGTCCCATCGCCGGCGCCTCCGGTACGGAGCCGCAGTTCGAACTCATCATGGGTGAGCGTCGTCTCCGCGCGACGAAGGAGCTGGGCCTCAGCACGATTCCCGCCATTGTCAAGGAAACCCCCGATGACGCGATGCTGCGCGATGCGCTGCTCGAGAACCTGCATCGCGCACAGCTGAACCCGCTCGAAGAGGCGTCGGCGTACCAGCAACTCCTCGCCGACTTCGGCATCACGCAGGAGCAGCTCGCGCAGAAGATCGGTCGCTCGCGGCCGCAGATCACCAATACGATCCGTCTGCTGCGTCTCCCCTCTCCCGTGCAGCGGCGAGTCGCAGCAGGCGTTCTGTCCGCGGGCCACGCTCGGGCGATCCTGGCAGCCCCGGACGCAGAGGCGATGGAGTACCTCGCCGAGAAGATCGTGAACGAAGACCTCTCCGTGCGCACCGCTGAAGCACTGGCGCAGCAGCTCGCCGCCGGAACTCCGGCGAAGCCCAAGCAGCAGCCGACGAAGCGTCAGGCGCACTTCGACGACCTCGCAGAACGCCTGGGCGATCGTCTGAACACCCGGGTGAAGATCGCCGTCGGCGCGCGGAAGAGCTCGGTCACGATCGACTTCGCGAACGGCGAAGACCTGAACCGTATCCTCGCCGAGCTCGGTATCCGCGACATCGCCGAGTAGGCGGTCATCGGCGGCGCTGGTGTCTCCTGCTGCGGGAGTGTGCGCCGCACCGCTCCGCACAGCGCTCCACGGGCGGCGGGAGCCTCTTTGGTCAGGCGGTGATCGTCAGCCGCACGAGGTCACGCGCGCATGGGCTCAGCAGCGGCCTGTGCGGCTGTGTCCGGGCCGAACGTCCTCGTCTTGGGTCTCGGCGTGCCCCGGCACCCGCAGCGGTGCCAGGGCCCGTTGAGTGGTTCGTGCACGCTCATCTGGCGCGTGGTGGCGGTGAGTTCCGCGGACGCGTCGACGAACCGTCACGCCCTAGAGGCTGTCGCGGTGGCTCCTCACGATCGACCGTTTCTCGTGGAACGGCAGGGTGCGGCTGTTCCGGGACGTCGGGCGCCTGCTTGACCGCTGTTTCACGTGGAACGTTGCAGGCCTGCAGCGCTGAGAACACCGGAGCTCGGTCGCGCAATGCCTCTCTGACTCATCGTCGCGCCGGGTCGCGGGCACGCTCGCACAAGCGGACGCGCCTCAAGGCTGTGGCGTTCGTGCGCAGCCCGTGACGCAATGTTCCACGTGGAACAGTGCAACGTCAGGGCAGAGACGTGGCGCCGCGACCAGCGCCGGCTCGACAGTTGTCTCATGTAGGACGTCGCAGGCGTGCAAGCTTCCAGAGTCCGATTGCGGCGAACACTGGCTTGACCGCGGCCATCTCGCCCCAGCGATGGTCCGGACCAGGTACCAGCCGACGTGCGAGATCCGGACGTTGGCGTCGGAGATAGCGCCGTGCCTTCTCTGCATGCAGACTGTTGGACGCGAACATGATCCATTGTGCGTCGGCGAGAAGAGGCGTGACGTTGCGGACGTTCTCCCACGTGGAGCGACTCTCCGTTTCGACGAGGACTCTGCCTGACCAACCGAGGTCGTCGCGGAGGTGACGACGAAGGAGTTCGGCCTCGGCGATGGAGCCGCGGACCGCTCCCCCGCTACAGATGATCGTGGTGCCGGGTCGACCGCGCGCACTCCGAAGGGCGATCCGAGCGCGCCAACGATTGATCATGTTGATCCGTGAGTGGCCGTTCGCGAAGCCGAGAACCACCACGCAGCCGGCGGCCATCGCATCTGGCGTGGCCGCGAGTCCGTGGCCGCGCCGACTCGCGTGAGCGTGCAGAACGTCGGCGGCGATCATCACCGCCAGAGCGATCCCGGTACCCGCGGTCAGGAGGGATGTTCCACGTGGAACACGCCTCGGCTGCATCGCGGGGTCAGTGCGCGTCGTCGCGGATCGCCTGCTCGGCGAGTTCCGCGTAGGTCCAGCCGAGATCGAATCCCGATGCGGAGAGGGCCTGCGGGACGAGCGAGGTCTCAGTGAGGCCCGGCAGGACGTTGGCTTCGAGGAACCACGGCGTCCCGGCCCCGTCGATGATGAGGTCGACACGCGACAGGTGCCGGAGGCCGAGCGCTTCGTGCGCGGCGACGGCGGCCGCCGACACGGAAGCCGCCTGCACTGCCGAGAGGCGCGCGGGGGTGTAGAACGTCGTTTCACCGGCGTTGTACCGCGCCTCGAACCCGTAGGTTCCGCTCCTCGGCACGATCTCGACCGCCGAGAGAGCGACCGGGCCGTCGCCGGTGTCGATGATGCCGACGGCGACCTCCACGCCCCGGATGAGCTGCTCGACGACGACGTCGTCACAGTAGGTGTACGCCGTGACCATCGCACGGGGCAGGTCGTTCACGTCGTCCACCAGGGTGACGCCCTGAGCGCTACCGCCACGGGCCGGCTTCACCGCGAGCGGGACAGGGTGCTCACCGGCGATGGCCGCGAGTACCCCGACCGCACCGAGCTCGCGGAAGACGTCGTGCGACAGGGTGATCGACCGGGGAGTCCGGACGCCGGCGCGCGCGACGAGCGCGGACGCGGTGGGCTTGTCCCATGCCAGCCGGGCCGACGTGGAACGCGAGCCGACGAACGGGATGTCGAGTGCCTCCAGGATGCCCCGCAGGGCCCCGTCTTCTCCGGAGGCGCCGTGCAGAGCCGGCCACACGACATCCGGGCGTGATTCGGCGAGAGCCGGCAGCAGCGAGGCGTCCGCATCCCGGAGGTCGACGTTCCAGCCGTAGCCTGTCAGGGAGTCGGCGACCCGTCGACCGGAGCGGAGGGAGACGTCACGCTCGTGTGAGATCCCTCCGGCGACGACGACGACGTGACGGTGTGCGGGCGCGGCCATGAGGATGGTCCTCCGTGCTGAGTACGAACGAAAGTGCTGATCAGGAGATGTTCGGCGGCGGAGCGGACACCGACGACGACGGCCGGACGACGGCGTTCGGCCGCGTGGCGGAACCGAACGTCTCGAGGAGTTCCAGCTCGTCGTTGACGACCGTCGCGAGACGCTTCACCCCGACCCGGATCTGCTCGGCGGTCGGGTAGCAGAAGGACAGCCGGATGTTCCCGCCGCCGCGACCGTCTGCGTAGAACGCGGTCCCCGGCGTGTAGGCCACGAGTTCCTTCACCGCGCGAGGCAGCATGCCCTTCGAGTCGAGGACGTCCGGCAGGGTGAGCCACACGAAGAACCCACCGTTCGGTCGGGTCCAGGTGAGGTCGGGCAGGAACTCCCCCAGCGCGGAGAGCATGGCGTCGCGGCGCTCGGCGTAGAGCCCACGGAAGGTGTCGATCTGACCCTTCCAGTCGGCCGCGTCGAGGTAGGCGTTGACGACGTACTGCCCGAAGGAGTTCGGCGCGAGCACGGCCGATTCGTTGGCGAGGACGAGCTTCTCGCGGATCGCGTGCGGAGCCAGTGCCCAACCGACCCGGAAGCCCGGCGCGAGGGTCTTCGAGAACGAGCCGAGGTACACCACGCCCTCGTCGTCGATCGAGCGGATCGCCTGAGGTGCCGGCTCGTCGAACCACAGGAGCCCGTACGGGTTGTCCTCGAGCACGAGGATGCCGTTCGAGCGGCAGATGTCGAGGACCTCGATCCGGCGCTCACGGCTCATCGTGACGCCAGCGGGGTTGTGGAAGTTCGGGATCGTGTAGAGGAACTTGATCCGCTTGCCCTGCGTCCGGAGGTTCGCGATCGCCTCGCGCAGGGCCTCCGGGACGAGGCCGTGCTCATCGGTGGTCACGTGCACGGTCTCGGCCTGGTACGAGCGGAAGACGCCGATCGCGCCGACGTAGGACGGTGACTCGGCCAGGACGACGTCACCCGGATCGATGAAGAGTCGCGTGACGAGGTCCAGGGCGTGCTGCGAGCCCGTGGTCACGACGACGTCGTCCGCCGAGGCGCGGATGCCCTCGAGGCTCATCACGTCGACGATGTGCTCGCGCAGGGACCGCAGGCCCTGCCCTCCGCCGTACTGGAGCGCCATGGCGGCGTCCTCGGCCATCACGCGGTCGATCGAGCCCGTCACGAGCTCACGGGGCAAGGCGGAGACGTACGGCATGCCCCCGGCGAGGGAGACCACCTCGGGGCGCGATGCGACGGCGAACAGGGCTCGGACCTCGGAGGCGCTCAGCCCGGCGGTGCGCTGGGCGTAGGAGTCGTACCAGGGGTCGAGGCTGGTGCCGTTCGTCATCGTGTGCTCCGTTCACTGAGGCATTCCCGCCACACTACGACATGTGCTGCGGAAATCCGGGGTCCGATCGGCCTCCCGTGGCCTGCATCGTGAGAGAACGCACCACCGGACGCACAGGTGCCCGGCCAGCGACAGCAGGACGCCCCGCCCCCGGGACCGGGGACGGGGCGTTCGAGCGTGTCGGGCCGACTACGCGAGGAACTCGGCGAGGTCGGCTTCGAGCGCCGGCTTCGGCTTGGCGCCGATGACGGTCTTGACGACCTCGCCGCCCTTGAAGACCTTCATGGCCGGGATCGAGGTGATCTGGTAATTCATGGCCGACTGCGGGTTGTCGTCGACGTTGAGCTTGACGATCTCGATCTTGTCGGCGTGCTCCGCGGCGATCTGGTCGAGGATCGGCGAGACCGCGCGACACGGACCGCACCACTCGGCCCAGAAGTCGACGAGGATCGTCTTGTCGGACTTCAGGACCTCGTCCGAGAAGGTGGCGTCGGTGACTGCCTTGGCGTTGGACATGTGTGCTCCTTCGTGGATCCCGGTCGCAGCCGAGAAGTCGTTCGGTGGGTACAACGGACGAACCGCTGTGACATTCCCCGGGTTCAGGCGCGTGCGGCCTCGACGTCGACCGTGACGGGCGACTCCGGGGTGACGCCCTCGGCCGGCACGGTGAGGTCGTCGTCGAGTTCGGCGAGGTACTTCTCCGCGTCGAGCGCGGCCACCGTGCCCGAACCGGCAGCGGTGATCGCCTGACGGTAGGTCGGGTCGATGACGTCACCGGCCGCGAACACGCCCGGCAGGTTGGTCTTCGACGAGCGGCCCTGGACGGCGATGGTGCCCTCCGGCGCGATGTCGATCTGCCCGTGGATGAGGTGGGTCCGCGGGTCGTTGCCGATCGCGATGAAGAGTCCGTCGAGCTCGAGCGAGGAGGTCTCGCCGGTCACGGTGTCGCGGAGCTGCACGCCGGTCACGGAGGACTCACCGTCGATGCCGATGACCTCCTTGTTCCACGCGAACTCGATCTTCGGGTCGCTGTGGGCGCGGTCCTGCATGATCTTCGACGCGCGCAGGGTGTCCTTGCGGTGGATGACCGTGACCTTGTCGGCGAAGCGCGTGAGGAACGTCGCCTCTTCCATCGCGGAGTCGCCACCGCCGACGACGGCGATGTTCTTCTGACGGAAGAAGAAGCCGTCGCAGGTCGCGCACCACGAGACGCCGTGACCAGACAGGCGCTCCTCGTCCGGGAGGCCGAGGTGACGGTAGGCGGAACCCGTCGCGTAGATCACCGCGAGGGCCTCGTACGTCTCGCCGGAGCCGACGGTGACCTTCTTCACCTGGCCGGTGAGGTCGACCCACACCGCGTCGTCGTACAGGACCTCGGCGCCGAACTTCTCGGCCTGCTCCTGCATCTTGATCATCAGGTCGGGGCCCTGGATGCCCTCGGGGAAGCCCGGGAAGTTCTCGACCTCGGTGGTCTTGGTGAGTTCGCCACCGGTCTCGACGCTGGACGCGACGATGAGGGGCTTGAGCTCCGCGCGCGCGGCGTAGATGCCGGCGGTGAACCCGGCCGGACCGGAACCGATGATGATGAGCTGGCGCATGCCTCGCTGCCCTTCCGTTGAGTGCTGACCGGGTCAACACATGCTACCGGCGCGACATTCCACGCCACCCGTGCAGCGCGGCCAGCGGCCGACGGGACGCGGACCGGCGACCGGGCCGCGCGGGGGGTCAGCGACCGAGCGGGTCCGGGGACAGCGACCGGGTCGGACCCGGGGTCAGCGACCGAACCGGGCCCGGACGATGTCGACCGCCCCGCGGATCTCTTGGTTCCGCGCGAGCGCCAGCACACCGAAGTAGACGAGCGCCATCACGACGCCGGTGAGGACGATCGTCAGGACCGCTCCGGTCGCGTCGGACATCGCGAACCCGCTCGCGCTGAACGCTCCGAAGAACCAGACGACCAGGAGGCCGACCGCTCCGGCCACGAGCGCCGCGACGATGAACTGCAGGTGCGACCGGGTCACGTTCGCACCCTCCATGCCCTTGAGTCGCCGCGACACGAGCACGAGTGCGAGGACGGTCTGCGCCGAGCCGGCGAGCGTCGTGCACGCCGCGATCGAGAACCCGATGACCGTGTCCGGGAGCAGCGACACCGAGAGGGCCCCGATCACGAAGAGGACCGACTGGACGCACTGCATGAGGAACGGCGTGCGGTGGTCGTGCAGCGCCCAGAACACCCGCTGGATCACGAACAGCATGCTGAACAGGACGAGTCCGGGCATGTAGGCGAGGAGCACGGCACCGATCGACAGTGCACCGTCGAAGGTGCTCGCGAAGATCCGGCCGAACGGCACCGACACCACCATGAGCGCCACGGAGGCGAACACGGTGAAGAGTCCGACGATCCGCAGGCTGAGGGACAGGTTCCGCCGCACGGCGTCGAGGTCGCCGCGTTCGGCATCGTGGCTCATCCGCGTGAAGTACGCCGTCGCGATCGACACCGTGATGATCGAGTGCGGCAGCATGAACAGCAGCCAGGCGTTCTGCAGCACCGCGTTGCCCGCGGCCCCGGTCCCGAGCGACGAGACACGTGACTGGACGAGGCCGGCGAGCTGCGTGACGAGGATCATCGCGAAGAGCCACCCGGCAGCGGTCCCCGTCGCCTTGAGCCCCACGCCCCGCCACCGGAAGTCCGGGCGGTAGGTGAGACCGGCACGACGCCAGAAGAACGGCAGGAAGGCGGCCTGCGCGACGACGCCGAACGACGCGCTGCCCGCGAGCACCGCGATCTTCGCCGGGGTCCAGTCGTCGAGGCCGGCGTTCACCGAGCGGTCCCCGAACAACGCCATGAAGACGATGAGCCCGCTGACGGCGATGACGTTGTTGATGAGGGGCGCCCACGTGAACGGCCCGAACACCTGCTTGGCGTTGAGGACCTCGCCGAGGAGCGAGTACATCGCGTAGAAGAGGATCTGCGGCAGGCACCAGAACGCGAAGGCCACGGCGAGGTCCGTCTGTGCCGGGGTGAAGCCCTTCGATCCGTCACCGGCCTGGATGCTGTACGCCCAGACGAGGAACGGTGCCAGCGCGGTGGCGATGATCGTGATGACGACGAAGACCGTCCCGCCGAGCGTCACGATCTTGTTGACGTACGCGGTACCGCCGTCGGTGTGCTGCTGCATCGACCGGACGATCTGCGGGATGAGCACGGCCGACAGCAGACCCCCCGCGATGAGCGCGTAGATGTTGTTCGGCAGCTGGTTCGACACGGCGAACGCGTCGGCAGCGACGGAGCCCTGCTGGCCGATCGCGTAGGCCAGGATGATCGTCTTCGCGAACCCGAGGACGCGCGACACCATGGTGCCGGCTGCGAGCATCGCGCTCGCTCGGCCGAGGCTGCGCTCGGCGACGGGTTCGGCGTCGACGACGGACTGCGGCTGGGTGGCGCTGATGAGGGGCTCCTCGGGTGCGGGCTGCTCGGCGGGTCGATCGGTGGGCCGGCTCGCGGGGTCGTCCGACGGTTCGTCGTGGTCACCGGAACCTGCCTGGAGGCCCGCCCCGGCCCCGCCGTCGAGGCTCGCCTCGTCGAGGTGCTCACGGTCAGGGCGCGATGCGGCAGCCGCGGCTGCCGGCCCGCCTGGGCCGCCCTGCGGACCGACGCGGGGCCCTGCGACCGCGGCAGACCGCGCGGCCGCTGCCGCGTGGCGGACGGGCACCGGGCCTCCCGGCTGACCCGCCTGGACCGACGGACCCGCCTGGACCGACTGACCCGCCAGACCCGGCTGCTCGGCGAGCGGACGGTTGGGGTCGTCGTCCTCGTCGTCGGTCTCGCCGCGGCGACGTCGCGCCCGCTTGCGGATGCTCCGGAAGATGCCGAAGCCGAAGATCGCGACGAGCGCGATGCCGGCGACGGCGGTGATGACCGTCTCCCACTGCGCCTGCACGTTCAGCTCGACGGTGGCCGGCTGCGCGATGGTCTGCCCGGTGGGGGTCGTCAGCGCGAGGGTGAGCGACACCTTGCCGTTCGCCACCGACTGCACCGGCACCGTGGTGCGCGTCGAGGAGTCGCTCTGGACCTTGACCACGATGTCGTTGCGGACGACACGGAGCGCCGAGTTCGACGGCTGGACGGAGAGCCGGACGGTCACCGGGTACTTCGACTCGTTCCGGATCGAGATCGGCAGGGACGACCGGTCGCCCAGCAGCGTGAGGCTGCTCGAGTCCGTGATCGTCACCGAGTCGGTCGTCCGCGCCCAGGCCGCCACCCGGTTCGTGATCGCTGCGTCGAGGGCGTCGTCGTCCGTGCGCCAGGAGTTCGACGCGAGGGCCAGGAGCTGGAGTCGTGCCGGTGCGGTGACGTCCTCGGGGGTGTCGAGCGCCGTTGCGAAGCCGGACAGGGCCTCCGAGGCGCGGACCAGCCGCTCCAGACGGTCGATGCGGGCATCGCCGTCCGACGCCTTGGTCAACGTCAGCGAACCGGGGGTCGCCGACGCGGTCGACGACAGGTCGGTCGGCGCGGCCCACGGAGTGCTCTCGAGTGCGTCGAGGGCCTGGGACAGCCGGGTGGAGTCCGACGGCCAGTCCCGACCGAGGGTGAGGAGGACCGGGGACGTCGCGGTGCCGGCACGGGCCGCGCTCGCGAGCGTCGCGGTGAGCTCGGACATCGCCGTGTCCCAGGTGCGCTGGTCGGTCGCGGTCGCCGCCTGGCGGAGGAGCGACGACATCGCCTGGTCGGCCACGAGCACCTTGTCGGAGCCGATGCGCTCGGACGCCGGGATGGTGGTGTCGGCCCCAGCGGAGGTGTTCCCGCTCGCGACGATCGTCGTCGTGGTGCCGGCTTCGCGGAGCGCCGGGAGGTCACCCTGGGCGACGGTGCCCTCGACCGGCCACGCGACGTCGTCCATCGAGTAGTCGAAGTCGAGGAGCGACGAGGTCGTGGGGAGGACCTCGGTGCTGTCCGGGTCGGTGCCGTCGGCGGCGCCGTCGGCCGCGCCGGTGGCTCCGTCGGTCGGGGAGGCGGTCGCGGAGTCCCCCGGTGCGGCGGTGGAGGGCGCGTCCGTCGGGGCGGTCGCCGACGGGGTCGGGCTCGGCGTGGAGGCGCCGGGGAAGTTCTCGGGACGGATGCCCGCGTCGAGCGAGGTCGGCGCGAGGACGCCGTCCGCACCCGCCTGCCGCAGCCCCGTGACGTCGGCGTCGGCCCAGGGCAGCGCGAAGGTCTCGTTGCGGATGTCCTCGAGGTCCTGCAGCCACGCGATCGCACTCGACGGTGCGTTCTGGCCGAGGATCCGGATCGACGCGATGATGCGCGGGTCGATGCCGACCGCGACGTTGTGCCCCTCGGCTGCGCGGAGCTGCTGGGTGAGCGTCCCGTCGACCGCGGTCGCGGCGGCGAGTTCGTCGGCCCCGACGAACATGCTCGACGAGTGGGGCAGGGTGATCGGCATCGCGACCGAGACCCCGACCGGGGTGACGCCCACCGAGGTCTCGGCCGACGCCGGGTCCCACGTGATGGCGGAGCGCGCGACGGCGGTCGTCTCGCCCGCGGTGTAGACGGCTGCGATGCGTCGGGGACCGAACGAGCCGTAGCCCCCGAGTCCGACGTTGCCCGGGACGATCTTCACCGAGCGCAGGGTGACCGAACGGTGCGCCGGAACGGCCGGGACGTCCACGGTGTCCATCGGGGCGCCAGGGTAACCGGTCGTGCTGGTGTCGACGAGCCAGTCGGAGAGCTGGTCGCGCGAGCTCACCACCCGGGAGATGTCGAGCTCGGCCGAGCCCGCGGGGAGCGCCTCGTCGGTGTCGTTCGTCACCGTGACCGAGAGCGTGAGGTCCTCGTCGCGGTGCACGATCCCGCGGTTCGCCGGGGACACCGTGACGCTCGTCGTGCCCTCGGTCGCGGTCGACACCTCGGCGGGAGCGGTCTCGACGGAGGACGCGGTCGTCAGGGCGCTCGCGGACGGGGCGTCGACGGGCGCGACGACGAGGCCGAGCGCGACGAGTGTCGACGCGGCCGCGGCGAACATGGTGCGGAAGAGCTGCATACAGGGGTGCCCGGGGGATCGACCCGGGCCGTGCACGAGTGTATGAGGCCCCACCATGAACACCGCCCGTGCGCGCGCAGGGTGTGGAGAACTCGTCGGCTCGATCTGGGAGGATTGGTCCGTCATGCAGTCCGTTGCCCAGGCCGTCGAGCGACTCGACGCACTCGCCGAAACCCTCCCCGTGGCCACCCTCGCGCGGGCGTTCGCCGACGCCGGACACGAGCTGGCCCTCGTCGGCGGCCCGGTGCGCGACGCGTTCCTCGGCCGTCCGGTCACCGACCTCGACTTCACCACCGACGCCACCCCGGACGACGTGCTCCGGATCGTCGAGCCGATCGCGAGCGCCACGTGGGACGTCGGCCGCCAGTTCGGCACCATCGCCGCGCGGGTGCACGACGAGCAGGTCGAGATCACCACCTACCGGAGCGACGTCTACGACGGCGAGACCCGGAAGCCCGAGGTCGCGTTCGGCGAGACCATCGAGGACGACCTGCTCCGCCGCGACTTCACGGTGAACGCGATGGCGCTCCGACTGCCCCAGCGCGAGCTCGTCGACGTGCACGGCGGTGTCGAGGACCTCCTCGCCGGGCGCCTCCGCACGCCGCAGCAGGCGACGGTGTCGTTCCGCGACGACCCGCTGCGCATGATGCGGGCGGCCCGGTTCACGTCGCAGCTCGGGTTCACCGTGTCCGACGACGTGCGCGACGCGATGGCCGAGCTGGCCGACTCGATCGAGATCGTCTCCGCCGAGCGGGTGCGCGAGGAACTCGTCAAGCTCCTGAACACCGCCGACCCCGTCCCCGGGCTCCGGCTGCTCGTCGACACCGGGCTGGCCGAACGCTTCCTGCCGGAGCTGCCCGCGATGAAGCTCGAGATCGACGAGCACCACCACCACAAGGACGTCTACGAGCACTCGCTCACGGTGCTGACGCAGGCCATCGGGTACGAGGCCGAGCGCCACCCCGGCGAGGCCCCGGACACCGTGCTCCGGCTCGCGGCGCTCCTGCACGACATCGGCAAGCCCGCGACCCGGAAGCTCGAGCCCGGCGGTGCGGTGACCTTCCACCACCACGACCTCGTCGGGTCGAAGCTCGCGAAGAAGCGGCTCCGTGCCCTGCGGTTCGACAACGACACGATCGGCTCCGTGGCCCGTCTCATCGAGCTGCACCTCCGATTCTTCGGCTACACCGACGGTGCATGGACGGACTCCGCCGTCCGTCGCTACGTCCGCGACGCCGGTCCGGAGCTCGAGCGGCTCCACGAGCTCACCCGCTCCGACGTGACGACGCGGAACCGCCGGAAGGCCGACCGCCTCGGGTTCGCGTACGACGACCTCGAGGCACGCATCGCGACCCTCGCCGAGCAGGAGGAACTCGACTCGATCCGTCCCGACCTCACCGGCGACGACATCATGCGCATCCTCGACATCGCGCCCGGACGAGCCGTCGGTGAGGCCTACCGCTTCCTGCTCGAGACCCGGATGGACGAGGGCCCGCTCGGGCACGAGGAAGCCGAGGCGCGCCTGCGCGCCTGGTGGGCGGCGCGCGACGCCGACTGAGCGGCCGCGCCACGAGTGCGCCCCGCGCCCGACGCGACGGCCTGGGCCCACACCGCCGGTTCCGGCCCGACGCGCCAGCGGCGGGCCGGCCGTGCCGGTGGGGAGAGGCCCGGGGCGGCTTCCACAGGTGGTGGCGCGCCTCCAGGCGGTCCGGTAGGCTGTTCAGGTTGTCTCCGCGCGTCTGCGCGCTGACACATGCATCAACCCTCCTGCTCCGGGAACCGCCCGGAGCCGCCGAGACCAAAGGAGGTGGGTTCCGCATGCACCAGTACGAACTGATGGCGATCCTCGACCCCGAGATCGACGAGCGCACCGTCGCTCCCAGCCTGGACAAGTTCCTGGCCGTGATCCGCAACGACGGTGGCACCGTCGACAACGTGGACGTCTGGGGCCGTCGTCGTCTCGCCTACGAGATCGCGAAGAAGTCCGAGGGCATCTACGCCGTCGTCGACTTCACGTCCTCCCCCGAAGCCGCCAAGGAGCTCGACCGTCAGCTCGGTCTCTCCGAGGCCGTCCTCCGCACGAAGGTCCTCCGCGCCGAGGAGGCGATCGCTCAGGTCGCCGCCCAGAAGCAGCGCGACGAGGCCCGCGCGGCCCGCAAGGCCGCGAACGCGACCGCGAGCGCCGAGTAAGTCATGGCCGGCGAAACCGTCATCACGGTGGTGGGCAACCTCACCGCGGACCCCGAGCTGCGTTACACGCAGAACGGGCTCGCGGTGGCGAACTTCACCATCGCCTCCACCCCTCGCACGTTCGACCGTCAGGCGAACGAGTGGAAGGACGGCGACGCGCTGTTCCTCCGGGCGAGCGTGTGGCGCGAGTTCGCCGAGCACGTGGCGGGCTCGCTGACGAAGGGCTCGCGCGTGATCGCGCAGGGTCGTCTGCGTCAGCGCTCGTACCAGGACCGTGAGGGCCAGCAGCGCACGAGCATCGAGCTCGAGGTCGACGAGATCGGCCCCTCGCTCCGCTACGCGACCGCGCAGGTCACCCGTGCCTCGGGTGGCAACGGCGGCGGTCGTGGCCAGGTCGGCGGCGCGAACGCTGGCGGCAACGGCGGCGGCAACTGGAACAACGGCGGCGGTCAGTCGGACGCGCCCTGGTCCCCCCAGGGTGGCCAGCAGGGTGGCGGCAACGCACAGTCGAACGACGTGTGGTCGACGCCCGGCGGCTCGTACGACGACGAGACCCCGTTCTGATCCCTCCGGTCCACCGGACACAACTTCTTCATCTCTAAGGAAAAACAATGGCTGGAAAGAGCACCGGCGACCGCCGGAAGCCTCGCGGCAAGGGTGGCAAGAACGCCGCTCCCGCGAAGTCGATCAAGGTCGGCGTCATCGACTACAAGGACGTCGCGACCCTTCGCAAGTTCATCTCCGAGCGTGGCAAGATCCGCGCCCGTCGCATCACCGGCGTCTCCGTCCAGGAGCAGCGCCTCATCGCCCGTGCCGTGAAGAACGCCCGTGAGATGGCGCTCCTCCCCTACGCCGGCTCCGGCCGCTGATCGGAGGATCTCCCATGTCGAAGCTCATCCTCACCCACGAGGTCTCCGGCCTCGGTTCCGCCGGTGACGTCGTCGACGTCAAGAACGGCTACGCCCGCAACTACCTCATCCCCCAGGGCTTCGCTGTCGCGTGGTCCAAGGGCGGCGAGAAGCAGGTCGAGTCGATCCGTGCCGCGCGTACCGCTCGCGAGCTCGCCACCATCGAAGAGGCCCAGGACCTCAAGATGAAGCTCGAGAACGCCACCATCCAGCTGTCGGTCAAGGCCGGCAAGGACGGCCGTCTGTTCGGCTCGGTCCGCCCGGCGGACGTTGCCGCTGCGGTCGAGGCGCAGGGCGTCGGCTCGCTCGACAAGCGCAAGGTCGAGGTCCCCGCGACCATCAAGACCGTCGGTGACCACGAGGCCACCGTGCGTCTGCGCGAGGACATCACCGCGGTGATCTCGCTCAAGGTCGTCGCCGCCAAGTAAGGCTGCGAACACCGCTCACGACGGGCGGGTCTCCTTCGGGAGGCCCGCCCGTCGTCGTTCTCGCAGGCGGCGGTTCGCGCCTGGCTGGTTACCGTTCAGGTGAGCGCTCCGAACCTGGAAGCAGCGTGAGAAAGTTGTCCTCAGGTTTCGGTTTGTCAACTGGTTTTACACACCCGAAACGGCCGGTTCGTCAACCTTCAATGGGAACTTGAACCCCACTTTTCCACACACGGTGTGGAACGGAAAACCCCAGATCAAGCGGTCGAAACTGTGTTCTAGAAGCAGGTTGTCCACACATCTCTCCACAGTTGTCCACACGGCACTCCGGCGTGTTCCGCAGCCTCTCCACAGAGTTATCCACAGGGCACATTTGTGGGGATAACTCCGAGGCCCTTAGCGTGGCCCGGCGACCTGGCGATGTCGGTCGTCCGGGGTAGAACTTCGGTGCGGGCAGGGGCCCGGGCCGTACCAACGACAGGAGTCCGTGTGTCGATCGCGCATCTCGATCCGTCCCCCCGCGACGTCGCCGACCGCGGAGGCATGGAGCGGACGCCGCCGCACGACCTCCTCGCCGAGCAGTCGACCATCGGCGGCATGCTCCTGTCGAAGGACGCCGTCGCCGACGTCATCGAGACCGCGCGCGGGGTCGACTTCTACATCCCCAAGCACGAGGTCATCTTCGACGCGATCCTCTCGCTGTACTCCCACGGCGAGCCGACGGACGTCATCGCCGTCACCGACGAACTCACGAAGACCGGGCTGCTCTCGCGTGCCGGCGGTGCCGAGTACCTGCACAGCGTGACGAGCATGGTGCCGACCGCTGCCAACGCCGGGTACTACGCCGCGATCGTCGCCGAGAAGGCCGTGCTCCGCCGCCTGGTCGATGCCGGCACCCGCATCGTGCAGATGGGCTACGCGTCCGAGGGTGAGGTCACCGACCTCGTCAACAGCGCGCAGGCCGAGGTCTACAACGTCGCGGGCGGCGTCCAGACCGAGGACTACGTGCCGCTCACCGACGCCATCGGCGCCGCCATCGACGAGATCGAGGCCGCGAAGGGCCGAGACGGCCAGATGACCGGCGTGCCGACCGGGTTCAGCGGGCTCGACGGGCTGACCAACGGCTTCCACCCCGGACAGCTCATCATCGTCGCCGCCCGACCCGCACTCGGCAAGTCCACCCTCGCGCTCGACCTGTGCCGGGCGGCCGCGCTCAAGCACAACCAGACCGCCGCGTTCTTCTCGCTCGAGATGGGGCGGGCCGAGATCGCCATGCGTCTGCTGTCCGCCGAGTCGAGCGTGCCGCTGCAGAACATGCGCAAGGGCACCGTCGACTCCCGCGACTGGACGACCATCGCGCAGACCCGCGGGCGGATCAACGACGCCCCGTTCTTCATCGACGACTCCCCCAACATGACGCTCGTCGAGATCCGCGCGAAGTGCCGCCGTCTGAAGCAGCAGCACAACCTCAAGCTCGTCGTCATCGACTACCTGCAGCTGATGACCTCGGGCAAGCGCGTCGAGTCCCGCCAGCAAGAGGTCTCCGAGTTCTCGCGTGCCCTCAAGCTCATGGCGAAGGAGCTCGGCGTGCCGGTCATCGCGCTGTCGCAGCTGAACCGTGGTCCGGAGCAGCGTGCCGACAAGAAGCCGATGATCTCCGACCTGCGTGAGTCGGGGTCCATCGAGCAGGACGCCGACATGGTGATCCTGCTGCACCGTGAGTCGGCGTACGAGAAGGACAACCCGCGTCAGGGCGAGGCCGACCTCATCGTGGCGAAGCACCGCAACGGCCCCACGGACACGATCACGGTGGCGTTCCACGGGATGTTCTCGCGGTTCGTCGACATGCCGCAGTAGCGCTGCCGTTCGGTCGTTCCGTGCACCGGCTCCTCACGGATCCAGCCCCGGGGAGCGTTCGTGAGCGCGTCACCGGGGACATGATCGAGTGATGGCGGACCGGACGCGGACGATGACCGCACCGCTCGGACTCACCTTGACGGTGGTGCCGGGGGCGACACCCGGCGACTCGACGTTGGTCGTGCTGCACGGCTCCGACGGTCGTGAGACGGACCTCCTGCCGTTCGCGGCCCGAGTCGACCCCGCAGGAGCGTGCATCGCGTTACGGGGTGCTGTCAGGACGGAGCTGGGGCATGCCTTCTTCGACCGACGACCCGACCGGACCTTCGACGACGACGCGGTGTCGGCACGGATCGCTCCGCTCGT
Organism: Curtobacterium sp. 458; assembly: GCF_030406605.1. Classification (NCBI taxonomy): domain Bacteria; kingdom Bacillati; phylum Actinomycetota; class Actinomycetes; order Micrococcales; family Microbacteriaceae; genus Curtobacterium; species Curtobacterium sp. 458. The sequence goes on from NZ_CP129104.1 coordinate 1,045,799, forward strand.
GGACGCGATCGAACTGGGCCAGCAGACCGTCGGGCGAGCCCGGCACACCACCGTCCTCGGGTTCTCGAACGGTGCCGTCATGGCGGCCGCACTCCTCGAGCGGCGCCCCGAGCTGTTCACCGGCGGTGTCCTGCTCCGGCCCCAGGCGCCCTTCCGCTCGTCGCCACGCCGCTCGGAGCTCGCACTGCCCGTGCTCGTCATCGACGGCCGGCTTGACGCACGGCGCTCCACAGAGGACGGCGCGCGGACGGCCGAACGGTTGCGTAGGGCCGGGGCCGGCGTCGAGCACGTGACCCTCGGCGTCGGGCACGGCATCACCGACGAGGACGAGCGCGCCGTCAGGGACTGGCTCAGGAATCGGCAGCCAGCCGCACCTGGTGGTGCTCCTCGAGCGTCGTGAACTGCGTCGGCGGCCGGTCGGCGTCCGATGCGGTTCGGTGGCTCACCGGCCGCGCGGAGGCCTGACCGGCAACGCCACCCCCGTCGCGTCCTCGAGTGCACGCAGCAGCTCGTCCTGGAAGCCGGCGTCGAGGACGGCCGGGTGCGGGTCCCGCTGCCGGTCGTGGAACCAGTACCCGCCGCTGCTCGTCGCCGCCGGGTCGCTGATCAGGCGTTCCTGCGTGCGGTGCCCGAGTTCGAGGTCGTCCGACGCGCCCGCCCCGCCCATCTTCGTCGGCACCCACCCCGGATCGACCGCGTTCGCCTGCACCCCTGGCCAGCGAGCCGCGACGGCCGCCGCGAGCGTCGTGACGAACAGCTTGCTGTCCGAGTAGCTGTTCGTCGCCGACGTGCCGGACCAGTCGACGCCGGCCAGTCGGGCCGAGCCGCCCCGGTGCATGCCGCTGCTGAGGTAGACGTGGCGGGTCGGGCTGCCGAGGAGGGCCGTGAACAGGTAGGGCGCGACGACGTTCACGGGGATCACCGCGGGGCCGGAGAGGACGCCGGCGTTGTGCACGACACCGTCGATCGGCGGACCCGCGTCGAGCCCGCGTGCGGCTGCGAGGACCGCCTCACGGTCGGCGAGGTCCACGACGACGAGGTCCGCTCCCCGTCCGGTCAGGTCCGCCACGGCATCGGCGCGAGGGGCGGAGCGGGCGTGCACGACGACGTCGTGCCCGTCGTCGAGGAGCGTCTCGGCGGTCGCCCGCCCGAGTCCGTCGGTGGAACCGGTGATCAGGAAGCGTGCCACACCACCCATCCTGCGCCGGCCCGCCCGGATGCGCCGGATCCGCAGGTGTCCGGCGATCGGACGGGAGGCTCGTGGCGGCGTCGCCACGGGCCTCCCGTCCGGCGGGTGGTCGCGACCGCCGCGACCGCCCAGCGCACGCGGATGGCCGCTTCGCGCCCTGCGGGGCGCCTCCCCAGGACCGCCGCGCAGGATGAGCGCACGGACAGACGACCGCGAAGGAGCAGCCATGTCGGACACCAGCAACAGCAACCCCGAGGACACCGCCGTCCCCACGAACGACGAGGACGGCACGGCCAAGTCCGGCGGCCTCGGCGACGACGCCACCATCCCGAACCACCCGGACGGCGTCGCTGCCGGGTTCTCCGAGACCGACTCGCACTTCAACCCGGAGGAAGACCCCGAGCACGACTGAGTGGTCCGTGGCGGCGGTAGGTTGCGGGCGGGAGGTACGCATGGCCAACGAGCTCCGCACGACCGCCGCCGCGTACACGGTGCGCCCACTCGACGAGTCGACCTGGGATGCCTTCGAGGAACTCTGTTCGTCGAGCGCCGGGTACCCGAGCGGGTGCTGGTGCAACGGCATGCACGCCGAGGGCCTCACCCGTGACGCCGCAGCCAACCGGGAGCGCAAGCGGACGCGGGTCCTCGCGGGCACGACGCACGCGGCACTCGTCTTCGAGGGAGCGCTGTGCGTCGGCTGGTGCCAGTACGGCCCCGCGTCCGAGATCGTGCACATCAAGAACCGCCGCCGGTACGACCAGACGCAGGACGGCCCGTTGCCGGACTGGCGCATCGGCTGCACCCACGCCCGGGCCGGGCACCGGCGTCAGGGCGTCGCGACGACGGCGCTGGAGGGTGCGCTCGACCTCATCGCTGCTGCGGGTGGCGGACGGGTCGAGGGCTACCCGGAGCCCGCCGGCACGGTGCCGGCCGGGTTCCTGTTCCACGGGGCGCTGTCGACGTTCGAGCGGGCCGGGTTCACGCGCGACCGGATGATCGGGAAGCACCGGTGGGTCGTGACGAGGACGGTCGAGCCCGCCGCGCAACCGGGCTAGGGCCGCTGGGGCCGCTCGTCGACGAGGGCGACGAACCGGCTGCCGATCCCCTCGACCTCGTGGCGGGTGAAGCCGGCCGGGGCCTCGGGAGCCTGGTACGGGGCGTGGTAGTCGCACATGAGGTGGTCCCAGTCCGGCCACCACTTCTTCGGACGTGCATCCTCCGAGTACCCGCAGACGACGCACTCGAGGCGCTGCCACACCTGCTTCTTCCCGGTGCGGTTCGCCCGGGACTGCACGAGCCAGGCGGGCGGGTCCTGCTCGATCGCGGCGAGGTCGTCCTCGCTCATCCGGGCCGGGATGCCGTGACGGGTCGCCATCTCCAGGGGGATGTCGAGTCGGACGGCGGCCTCACGTCGCGAGAGCATCCGCCAAGGATAGGCCGCTCCGCGGACGCGGGCGGGATCAGTGCCCGTCGATGGCGTGGCACCCGCCGTCGAGCACCCAGCCGGCGGCCGACACCTCAGCAGTGCCGTCGCGCTGGACCGTCCCGACCAGGCACCCGCTCATCTCGACCTGTGTCTCGAACTCGACGCGGCCGTCGTACTCGACGATCCAGGGGTCGGCCGCTCCGACGGTACGCAGGACCTCCGTGACGTCGGCGAGCGTCACCGGGGCGGGGAGCCCGGCGATCCCGCTGAGGGCTTCGGCACGCACAGCGGCCAGCTCGGCGGCCGCCTGCTCCCCGAGCTCCGTGCGCTCGTGGTGCCGCTTGTTGAGCGAGTACTGCGGCGGACTGTCCGCGCCGGGTCCGGCTCCGTCGCCCGAGGGTGCGTACGTCCCGGCGGCACCGGTGGGACCCGGGTCCGCGGTGGGACCGGCACCCGGGGCGGTGGAGGTCGCCGTGTGCGCTGCCGTCCGTGCGCCCTCGTCCCCCACCGCGCAGCCCGTCACCAGGCCCACCGCGAGCAGCATCCCGAACACCGTCGCCACGATCCGCCGTTCCCCCATGCCCGCAGCCTGACAGGTCCGCACGGTCCAGAGCAGGACCGTCACCGCATCGTGACCCGCGCGGGTCGGGGGTGCACTGCGTACGTTCGGGGCATGGTCACGCACCTCCAGGCAGCACCGAACGGCGACGTCGACCACCCCGCGATGCCGAGGACACCGGACGAGATCGCGCGCGATGCCGCTGCCTGTGTCCGGGCGGGTGCGACGCTGCTGCACCTCCACGCGTTCGACGACGACGGCGTCGAGACACTCGCTCCGGCGCCGGTCGCACGACTCCTGCGGGCGGTCCGTGCCGCCTGTCCCGGCATCCCGGTCAACCTGACGACCTTCGCCGCGATCGTGCCGGACCCCGCTGAGCGTCTCCGGCTCATCGACTCGTGGACGGACCTGCCCGACCTCGTGGCAGCGAACCAGGGCGAGGACGGGATCGACGACGTGAGCGAGTTGCTCGCCCGTCGGGGCGTCGGCATCGAGGCGTGCGTGTTGAGCGTGGACGACGTCCACACGTTCCTCCGCAGGGGCGGGTGGTCGCGGTTCGCCCGACTGGTCGTCGAGCCGCTCGAGCCCGGACCCGAGGACGCCGTGGCGCTCGCGGTGGAGATGGAGGAGGCGCTGGCGGCCGAGGACGTCGGGCTGCCGGAACTCCACCACGGGGTCGGCGCTGCGTCGTGGACGATCATGCGGCGGGCCGCGGCGCGCGGACACGGCATGCGCACGGGCCTCGAGGACACCACCGCGCTCGAGGACGGGAGTGCGGTGACGTCGAACGCCCAGCTCGTGGCCGCCGCGACCGAGATCGCCCGGTCCGCCCGCGTCGGCTGACCAGCGGCAGACGGGGCACCAGCTCGGTCAGGCCCCCGTGTCAGTACTCGATCCGCCCGTTCCGGTCGTGGAACTCCCCCGTCGGCCCGTCCGGTCCGAGCAGGGCCAGCGCGACGGTCGCGTCCGTCCCCTCGGTCACGGTCTGGTGGCCGCCGAAGCCGTTGAACTCGGTCGCCGTGTAGCCCGGGTCGCTCGCGTTCACCCGGAACGTCGGCAGGTTCTTCGCGTACTGCACGGTCAACGCGATGAGCGCCGCCTTCGACGCGGCGTACGGCACGGCCGGCACGGGGTACTCATCGCGGCCGGGCGTGGTCAGCCACCGCGGGAAGCCGACGCCCGAGGCGACGTTCACGATGACCGGGTTCGCAGACGCCCGGAGCTTCGGCAGCGCGGCCTGGGTCACGCGGACGACGCCGGTGACGTTGGTGTCGAGGACGGAGGCCATCGCGGCGGCGTCGAGGTCGTCGACGCCGAACGACGTCCCGAGGACCCCGGCGTTGTTGACGAGGACGTCGAGCTCCGGCAGCTCCGCGACCGCGCGGTCGACGGACGCCTGGTCGGTGACGTCGAGCTGCACGACGCGGGCGCCGAGCGCTCGGGCGTCGTCCCCGCGGGACGGGTCGCGCATGCCGGCGTACACGGTGTGGCCGGCCTCGACGAGGCGGCGGGTGGTCTCGAGTCCGAGGCTGCGGTTGGCTCCGGTGATGAGTGTCGTGGTCATGCAACCAGCGTGCGCCCGGCACGTGGCGACTCCCAGGCACCGGGTGACGGTGGGACCGCCAGTACCAGGACGGACGGGAGGCGCGGGGCGAGGATGGTGGGCATGAGCGAGTTCGCGAGTGTGCTGCGTTCCTGGCGTGACCGGGTGCGTCCCGAGGAGGTCGGCCTGCCGGCCGGTCCGGGACGGCGGACGCCCGGCCTCCGACGCGAGGAGCTCGCAGCGCTCGCCGGGGTCAGCGTCGACTACGTCGTGCGGCTGGAACAGGGGCGGGCGAGGAACCCCTCCGCGCAGCTCCTCGGCGCGCTCGCGACCGCACTCCGGCTCTCGACGGCCGAGCGCGACCACCTCTTCCGGATCGCCGGGGTCGCACCGCCGTCGCGACAGGTGGTGCCGCGGCACGTCACACCGGGCGTCCAGCGGATGGTCGACCGGCTCGGGGACGTGCCGCTCGCGGTGTTCACGGCCGCGCACGACATCGTGCTGTGGAACGACCTCTGGGCCGCGGTGAACGGCGACCCCGGTCACTGGACGGGTCTCGAGGGCAACCTCGTGTGGCGGCACTTCATGCACGGGCACGACGGCACCGACTGGGACGACGAGCACCAGGAGGAGTTCTCCAGCGACCTCGTGGCCGACCTCCGTGCCGCGACCGGTCGTTACCCTGCCGACCGCGACCTCGCCGCCCTCGTGGCGCGGTTGCGTCGGGATTCGCCGGAGTTCGAGCGGCGTTGGGACACCGGTCGGGTCGCCGAGCACCGGGCGAGCCGGAAGCGCGTGCACACGCCGGTCGGGTCGATCGAGGTCGACTGCGACGTGCTCACCGTCCCCGGCGGTGACCTCCGCGTCGTCGTCTACACGACCGTCCCGGGTTCCGACGACGACGCGAAGCTCGACCTGCTCCGCGTCACGGGCCTCCAGGACCTCGCTCCGGAGCACCCCGTGACACGATGACCAGGTGTCCGGACCCCACCACGACGTCCTGATCGCCGCCGCCGAGGCCGTGGTCTCCCCCACGTGGAGCGAACGTGCCGTGCTGGCCTGCCTCCGCAAGCTGCGCGACGGCGGCCCGACCGAATGGCGGTCGATCACCGTGCACGACGCCTGGCCCCTGCAGGACGCGGAGGGCTTCTGTGTCGTCTACTCCTGGCCGGGACTCGGACCGGTCGGCCTCCGGGCCGCCCTCGCGGGCAGTCGCGACGCACCGCTCTGGATCGACGGTGCGTACTCGGAGCCCTTCGCCGGTGGCGAGCCCACCGCCGAGCAGTTCGGGTGGGAGATCGCCGACTTCGCGGTCGCAGAGCCGCTGGGAACGAGGGCGGACCACCTGGTCGTCGACCGTGCCGGGGTCGGCTGGTGGGGTGTCGCGCCGCTCCCCGTCTGACGGCCTGGAGGCCCGTGGCGGCGCCGCCACGTGCCTCCAGGCCGGTGCGCGCCCGCTCCGGATCAGGTGATGACGACCTGCGCGTTGACGAGGATCTCGTGGAGGTCGTCGCGCAGCACCTCGCGGGACGGCACGTCGATCTGCACGGTCAGGGCGACCCCGGGCCGAGCGAACGCACGGGCGACCGTCGCGGTCCAGGTGCCGTCGGCCTGTCCCGCGATCGACAGGAACTGCGCCGTGCCGCCGCCGGCCGTGGGCAGGAGTTGCTCCTCGAGCCCCTCGACCGGAGCGCCGGACGCCCGGAAGAGCTGTTCGGTCGCGGCACGGTCGCCCATCGTCGGATCGAGGCCGGTGACCCGCTGCTGCGTGACCGTCGCCACGGCGCCGTCCGACCGGGTGTACTCGGTCGAGCCGGTGCTCGGGTCGGAGCGGGTGAGCTGCCACTCATCCAGTGACGACACGGAGACGCCGAACGCGGGCAGGCGGGTCGACGAGAGCTCCGCGCCGTCCTCGAAGGTCAGGTCCTCCGGCTGCGCTCCCGCAGCGGTGCCGCCGACCCCGTCCGAGGCGTCGGCCGTCGGTGTGGGCGTCGACGTCGGGCTCGGTGCGGCCGTGCGCGGGGCTCCCGCAGCGTCGCCCGCGTCGGTGTCGGTGGTGCTGCACCCGGTCAGCGCGAGTGCGCCGACGACGAGCGCGGCGACGGAGGTGGTCGTCCTGGACAGCGTCATGGTGTGTTCCCCCTGTGGTCCCCGCCGGGCGCCCCTCGCCGCGGTGGGTCGTCCACGAGCATACGGACGGTCGGCTGCACGCAGCGGCCTCCACCGAAGGATGCAAGTCCGGGAGGTGCGTCCCTCCGCCGGTCGTCCGGAGCGCGGCGCGTTCCTAGCGTCGGAGGCATGACGAACCACATCCACTCCGGCGCGGACCGGCCGGGCATCCGGGGCACCATCGCCCGGAACCCCCTCCGCGCGTTCTTCGTGCTCGCCCTCGGCCTGAGCTGGGTCGCGTGGGTGCCCTACATCCTGTCGCCGCACGGCCTCGGGGTGTGGGACGTGCACTTCCCCGAGTTCCTCGGCACCGCGCAGTTCACGGGCGTCCTGCCCGGGGCACTCCTGGGGCCGCTCGGCAGCGCGTTCCTCGTCACCGCGGTCACGGACGGCCGCCCGGGCCTCCGGCGCTGGGTCGGCCGGCTCTGGCGTTGGCGGGTGTCGTGGCGCTGGTACGCCCTGGCGCTCGTCGGGGTCCCCGCGATCATCGTGGTGTCCGGGCTGCCGCTGTCCGGCGGACAGGTGCAGGCACCGAGTGCCGCGGCGCTGCTCATGCTCGTCCCCGGGCTCGTCGTGCAGGTCTTCACGACGGGGCTGTCGGAAGAGCCCGGCTGGCGCGACTTCGCCCTCCCCCGACTGCAGGACCGCTTCGGACCGCTCGGCGCTGCCGGGATCCTCGGACCGCTGTGGGCGCTCTGGCACATGCCGCTGTACCTCAGCGACTGGGGCGGCTGGCCGGACGCGCACTGGACCGAGCCGCTCGTGTTCGCCGCCTTCACGATCACGTTCAACGTGGTGATGATCTGGGCGTTCAACCGCACGGGCGAGAGCCTGCCCCTGGTCCTGCTCCTGCACGTCGGCGTGAACAACACGATCTCGACGCTCTGGGCCGACATGTACCCGGGCATGACCGCCGGGACGATGATGCTCGGACTCACCGTGATCTCGACCGTGGCCGCCGCGGTGCTGCTCGTCGCGACGCGCGGTCGGCTCGGGTACGTCCGACCGGCAGCGACCGGCCTGCCGACGCCGTCCGCCCGCACCCTCGTAGGATCGAACGATGGCACGCGCTGACGCCCGCACCGACCTCGTCGTCGCGGCCGGGACGGCGCTCGTGTCGGTCGGGCTCCTCAGCGGCCTGCCGAGCCTCGACGCCCTCGACCGCCTCGACGAGACCGGGTCGCTCGGGTCGTCGGCGGCGGTCGCCTCGGGGACGCCGCCGGTCGGCAGCGCCGCCTGGGTGAGCCTGTTGATCTCCCTGCTCGTCGCGTCCGCGCTCCTGCTGTTCGCGCGCCGTGCGCCCCGGACGACCGCGCTCGGCACCGCGATCATCGCGGCCGCTGCGGCATCGACCCCGAGCGGCGCGTACAGCCTCGTCCTGCTGCCCGTGGCGGTCGCGGTCGTCCTCCTCGGCTCCCGTGAGCCCCTCGCCCGCACCTGGCCGGTCCTCGTCGGCACCGCGGTGCTCGTCGCGGCGGGCACGGCGATCAACGACGCGGTCCTGTCCGGGTCCACCCGGTCCGGCGCGCTCGACGGCGTGGCCAGCTCCGGAGGCGCCGGTGCCCTGCAGGCCGTCGGTGCCGTCGGCCTCCCGCTCCTGGTCGCCCTGCTCGTCCGCTCCCGGCGGGACGTCCGGGCCGCCCGCACGGCCGAGGCGACCGCCGTCGACCGGGAGCAGGACGCCCGCGTCGAGGCGGCGATCGGCCGGGAGCGTGCCGCGATGGCCCGGGAACTCCACGACATCGCCGCGCACCACCTGTCCGGCATCGCCCTGATGTCGGCGGCGATCGACCGGCAGATCGACACCGACCCGGTCCGCGCCCACGAGGGTGTCCGCCAGGTCCGGGAGCAGAGCACCGCCGTCCTCGAGGACCTCCGCCGCCTCGTCGGGCTCCTCCGCGAGGACGGCCCCGCCGAACGCGCGGTCGAGACGATCGCGGGCATCGTCGACCTGGTCGAACGGTCCCGCGTGCGGATGCCGGTCGAGCTCGAGGTGCTCGCGTCCGACGAGCACCCCCTCGCGGACGGCATCGGACCCCTCGCGCAGCTCGCCGCCTACCGCGCGGTGCAGGAGTCGCTCGCGAACGCGGTGCTGCACGCTCCGGGTGCGCGGTGCACGGTGACCCTCGACGACCGCGCTGCGGAGCAGCTCGTCGTCCGCATCGCGAACGACGCCCCGACGCCGTCGACCGGGGGTGGGGCCGCCGCCGGCGGCAACGGACTCCGCGGCATGCGCGAGCGGGCGGACCTGGTCGGGGCGCGCCTCCAGGCTGGTCCGCAGGACGGAGGCGGATGGCTCGTGGAGCTGACGCTCGGCCGGGAGGCACCGCTCCCGCCCGCCACGGAGGTGCAGCCGTGATCCGGGTCCTGGTGGCGGACGACCAGCCGCTCGTCCGCGCCGGCGTCTCGGCACTGCTGGACGCGGAACCCGACCTCGAGGTGGTCGCGGTCGCCGCCGACGGCGGCGAAGCGCTCGACCTCGCCCGACGGACCCGTCCGGACGTCGCGTGCCTCGACATCCGGATGCCGGTGCGGAACGGCATCGAGGTCGCGCGGGAGCTCTGCGCTCCCGGCGCCGACCCGGAGGTCGCGGTGCTGATGCTCACGACCTTCGACCTCGACGACTACGTCTTCGGCGCCCTCGAGGCCGGCGCGTCCGGGTTCCTGCTCAAGGACGCCGAGCCCGACGTCATCACCGGGGCGGTCCGGCAGGTTGCGGCGGGGAACGGCACGCTCGACCAGGCGCTCACCCGCCGGGTGCTCCGCGAGTTCGTGTCACGCCGGAGCCTCCAGCCGGTGACGGGCGACCGGGCCGACGGGTTGCTCACCGCCCGGGAGCGCGACGTGCTGCTTCTCCTGGCGCAGGGGATGTCCAACGAGGACATCGCGGCCGCCCTCGTCGTCGAGGTCTCGACGGTGAAGTCGCACCTGGCGCGGATGCTCCCGAAGCTCGGGGTCCAGTCGCGGTTGCAGGCCGTGGTCTGGGCGTACCAGAACCGCATCGTGTCGGTGCCCGAGTCGTAGCGCGCAGGTCCCGAACGAGGGCCTGACGGACGCGGGTGCCCGTGCTTACCATGGGCGCCGATCAGGGACGGCGGAGGACAGGGCCTCCGCCCGGGGAGGAACCACCATGTCCGTCCGGACCACGCCGCGCACCGCCGCGGTCGGAGCATCCGCCGCCGTCGCCGCGCTCATCGCCGTCGCTGCGCCGGCCGGGACCGCCGCGCCCGCAGACGCCGCGCCTGCGAGCGCCGCGCCCGCGAACGCTTCCGGGACCTCGTGTCCGTCCGGCACGCTGAGCCTCTCGACGCTCCGGTCCGGCTGCACGACATCGGACGGGACCATCCGGTTGTCCGACGGGCGCACCTTCGCGATCCCGGCCCGCGGTGTGTCCGTCGTCGCGCTGAGCGTCGCCGCCCCGGGAGCAGCCGCGCCGCCCGAGGTCGTCGTCGCGAACACCGGCCGTGCCGGGGTCGCGGTGCGGGTCGGTGACGCCTGGCAGGGTGCACCCACCGCGGTCCGGCAGCAACAGAGCGCGGCCAGCGCGACGGGCAGCGCCGCGACGACGGGTACGAAGGCCCCCGCCTCGACGAAGTGCACGAGCACCGCGAACAAGCAGAACGACTACCGGTGGTCGAGCACGGTGCAGTGGTACTACAACGGCACCGGCTCGAAGGGGACCTACGCGCAGTCAGCCCTGCAGAAGGCCGCGAACGCCTGGACGGGCAAGATCTCGTCGTGCGGGAAGACCGTGACCTCGACCGCGGCGAACACTTACGTGCGCGCCGCCGCGCAGGCCCCGAACGTCACCGCCAAGGGCGGCTGCTCGGCGAGCAGCGGGTACAGCGTCACCGGCTGGGGCGCGCTCCCGGCGGGGACCCTCGGCGTGACCTGCGTCTGGTACGACCAGGACGGCGTCGTGAAGGAGGCCGACCAGCGGTACTCCACGAAGTACGCGTGGTCGTCCACGGCGTCGTGCTCCGGGAACCGCTTCGACGTGCAGGCCGTCGCGACGCACGAGTGGGGGCACCTCTACGGGCTCGGCCACGTCGCGAGCGGCACCGGCCAGGTGATGGAGGCGGCCGAGGGGCCCTGCGCCCTCGGGAGCCGCACGCTCGGGTTCGGGGACATGACGGGCATCGCGGCGAAGTACTGAACCGGCGGTCGCACTCCGCCGCGTTCGCCGGCGGAGTGCCACGACCGCCCAGACGGCTCCTGGTTGGTTGGGACCATGGCAGCGCCCCCGTCCGTCACGGTCGTCGTCCCCGTGCTCGACGACGCCGAGCACCTCCGCGCCTGCCTCGCCGCCGTCTCCAGGCAGACCCGACCGGCCGACGAGGTCGTGGTCGTCGACAACGGCAGCACCGACGACAGCGTCCGGGTCGCGCTCGCCGCCGGCGCCCGGGTGGTGCACGAACCCCTGCGCGGCATCGCCTCGGCCGCGAGCGCCGGGTACGACGCCGGCACCGGGGACGTGGTCGCCCGGATCGACGCGGACACGATCGTCCCGGACGACTGGCTCGAGCGGGCGCTCCCGTGGTTCGACGACCCGCTCGTCACCGCGGTCACGGGCCCCGGTGCGTTCCGCGACCTCGGGCCGATCGCCTCGGCGTTCTGGCGGACGATGTACATGCGCGCCTACTTCGTGACGATGACCGCCGCGCTCGGCCGGCCGCCGCTGTACGGCTCGAACGCGCTGTTCCGTCGATCGGCCTGGCGAGCCGTGCGGCACCGCGTGCACCGCACCGACCCGAACGTGCACGACGACGTCGACCTGTCGCTGCAGTTCGACCCGCGATGGCGGACCGTTCTCGACCGGACGCTCGTCGTCACCGTGTCGGGCGGCCCCGTGCAGGATCCCCGGGGTCTGCTCCGGCGGACGCTCAAGGCCGAGCACACCTTCACGGCCTCGGGGCTCCGCGCGGTGCCGCCCGGGCGACTGCTGCGACGCTTCCGGGACGGGACTCTCCCGGTACCGACCGGCCCTGCGCGAACCCGACGGGGCACCGAGGTCTCCTCGACCCCGGAGTCCGCCGCCGGGGTCTCCGCGTGACCGACGCCCCCGACCTGCACTGCACGACCCTCAACGTGCGGCGGCCCGTCCCGCACCTGCGGCGCGACCACCCGGACGCCTGGCGCAACCGCCGTGGGGCGCTCGCCGCGTTCCTCGACGCCGAACGTCCGACGGTGCTGGCCGTCCAGGAGGCCGTCCCCGCCCAGCTCGACACCGTCCGGGCAGCCCTCGGCACCCGCTGGCGAGCCGTCGTCGCGCCCCGCAGCCGAGCCCGCGACGCCGAGCACGTCGGACTCTTCGTCGACGCTGAGCGGCTGCGCGTGGTCGACCGTCGCACGATGGCGCTGTCACGACGACCGGACCGGATCGGCTCCCGGTCCTGGGGCAGCCTCTTCCCGCGGATCGCCGTGAGTGCGGTCCTCGACGACCTGGCCACCGGGGTGCGCTTCACCGCGATCGCGACCCACCTCGACCCGTTCTCGCCGCTCGCGCTCCGGAACGGCGCCCGGCTCGTCGGTGCCCTCGCGCGGGACGCCGGGACGCCCGTCGTGGCCATGGCGGACTGGAACGCATCGGAACGGTCAGGGGTCGCCCGGGTGCTCGGCGCGGCAGGGCTCCTCGACACGTGGGACCTCGCGGAGGCGCCCGAATCCACCGCGGTGGGCACGTACACGAACCACCGGCCACCGAAGCCCGGCGGCGCACGCCTCGACCGCGTCCTGGTGCGGCCGGGCCACGGCACCCGTGCCCGGGTGCGGTCCGCGACGATCACCACGGGCGCACCCGGCGACCCCGCGTTCTCCGACCACGCCGCCGTCTCGGCCGTTCTCCGGTGGGAGGCCGTGTGAGCACCCGCGCCCTGCTCCGGACGCTCGGTCCGACGTTCCTCCGGCCGCCGCGCGGTACGGAGTGGGCTGCCGACGTCGTCCGCGTCCTCGTGGCGCTGAGCGTCCCGGTCGCGGCGATCGGCTGGGGCGCGATCGACCTCGCCGTCGCTCTGCTCGCGCTCCTCGGAGCGGTCGTCCCACGGATGCTCGGGCTGCGGCCGGCGTTCGACCTCGCCGTCGGGGTGCTGTCGTCCGTCGCCGCGTGGAGCAGCACGCTCGACTGGTACACGACCGTGTACGGGTGGGACAAGGCCGTGCACGTCGTGCTGGTCGGCCTGCTCGGCATCCTGCTGTGCCTGATCGCGTCCGACCTCGGCGTGCTGCAGGACGTGCGGACGCTGTCGGTCGCCGCCCTCGTCGTGGTCTGCGGAGCGGCCGGCCTCGCGATCGGCGGTGTGTGGGAGATCGGCGAGTGGGTGGGGCACACCTCCCTGGACGCGTCGATCTTCGTGAGCTACGACGACACGATCGGCGACCTGGCGGCCGACTTCGTCGGCGCGCTCGCGGGCGGATCACTGCTCCGGTGGGCGGCTTCCGACCGGCGCGTGGTCCAGCCCGGGGACCGTCCTACGATCGGGGGATGACCGACCGCCGCAGCGATCCCTCCGCGGTCTCCGCCCGTCGACCGGGAGGCCCGTGGCCGGGCCGCACCGTGCCTCCCGTCCGCCTCCCGGTCACCCAGTGAACCGCACCGACCGGCTCTACGCGCTGGTGGAGGCACTCCGCGCGGTCGCGCCGCGACCGCTGAGTGCCCGCCGCCTCGCGGAACGGTTCGAGGTGAGCGTCCGCACGGTCGAGCGCGACCTCTCCGCCCTGCAGCAGTCGGGTGTGCCGATCTGGGCCGAGCCGGGCCGGACCGGCGGCTACTGCCTCGACCGCGAGCACACCCTCGCGCCGCTCGGCCTGACGGTGGACGAGGCGCTCGCCGTCACCGTCGGCCTCGGTGCCCTCACGACCGGGCCGTTCCGAGCCGCCGCCGCGAGCGCCCTCGGGAAGGTGCACGCCGCGACACGGGACGAGCGGCTCGCGGAGTCACTGGCCGTCGCGCGGCGGATCGCGTTCCTCGAACCTGACGACGACACCCCGGTCGGCGACGTCGTGACCGCAGCGCTGCGCGACGGCGCGGTCCTCCGGCTCCGGTACCGTGACCGGGACGGCGAGCCGAGCGACCGCGAGGTCGAGCCCCTCGGGTACGTCGTCCGCGACGGCGTCTGGTACCTCGTCGCCTGGTGCCGTCTGCGGCGGGCCGTCCGTGCCTTCCGTGCCGGCAGGATCGAATCGCTCGAGCCCACCGGCGAGCACGCGCCCCTGCGACCGTTCCGCGCCGACGAGCTCGACATCCCGCACGGTGTCACCCGGCACGCGGTCGAGGACTGACCGCGCTGCCCGTCGCGCCGTCGGGAATCACCGACAGGACGGTGTCGCGGAGCACCCCCACACTGCCGACATGGCATTCGCATCGATCCGCATCATCACCGACGACCTCGACCGACTCGTCGCCTTCTACGAACAGGTCACCGGGACCACGGCCCACCGACCGGCACCCGTCTTCGCGGAGTTCCGGGGCGACCACGGTCCCGTGCTCGCGATCGGCTCCACCGCCACCGTCGCGATGCTCGGCGACCGCGCGCCGCAGCCCGGCAGGAACGACTCGGTGCTCGTGGAGTTCGAGGTCGCTGACGTGGACGCCGAGTTCGCGCGGCTGCGCGACCTGCTCGACGACGTCGTCCTCGAACCGACGACGATGCCGTGGGGGAACCGCTCGACGCTGTTCCGCGATCCCGACGGCACCGTCGTCAACCTGTTCAGTCGGCCGCTGCCCGCAGGAACGTCGCGATCGCCGTGGACCCACCGTTGAAGCGGATCGTGCGCCCGGCGGTGGAGGGGGCCTCGACGACGTCGGCGACCACGTGCGCGACGTCACCGCGGGGCACCTCCGACGACGAGCCGTCCCAGTCGACGCTGCCGGTGGGCTCGTCGTCGGTGAGGGTGCTCGGCGCGACCACGGTCCACGCGAGCCCGGAGTCGCGGAGCACCGCGTCGGCGACGTACTTCGACTGCGCGTACGCGAAGAAGTCGTCGTCCTGGGGCACCCCGTGGTCGAGGACCGATCCGGACCACGACACCATCACGTAGCGCTCGACACCGGCACGGGCGGCCGCCTGGACGGTCAGCACCGCGGCGTCACGGTCGATCGCGTAGGTCCGGTCCGCGGACCCGCCACCGGCGCCCGCCGACCACACGACGGCGTCGTGCCCGCGCACGAGGTCCGTGAACGACTCGAGGGTCTGCTCCTGGATGTCCGCGACGCGGGGCTCGCCCCCGTGCGCCCGGACCTCGTCGGACTGGTCGGCGTCGCGGATGACGGACGTGACGGTGTGGCCGCGGTCGCTGAGGATCTTCGTCGCGAGGAGCGCGACCTTCCCGTGACCGCCGAAGAGGATGACGTTGCTCATCACCCGGACGGTACCCGGCGGGCCTCCGTGCGACTCAGCCGCGCTCCACGACGGCGCGGAGCTGGCGCAGTCCCTTCTCGAAGTCCGGTCCGACGAGCTTGTCGAGCGGGAACACCCGGGTCATGAACGTCCGCGGACTCTCCATCCGCCAGGTGACGTCGGTGCCGTCGCCCGTCGGGACGAGCACGAACCGGGAGACGCTGCTCGACCGGAACGGCTTCGTGAACTCCAGCGCGACGACGACCCCGTCGGGCGTGACCTCGGTGACCCGCATGCTGCCCGCTCCGGCCTTCCGGTTGCCCGACCACGCGTACGTCGCACCGACCGTCCCCGGCTCGCCGGTGTACTCGCGGTGGAGGTCCGGGTCGGCACCTTCCCACGGGGACCACGCCTGCCACCGGGTGAGGTCCGCCAGGTGCGGCAGGACGGCGGCGGGCGCGGCATCGACGTGCTCCCGCCGCTCGACCGTGATCGTGCTCATGCGCCGATCGTAGGAGCACCGCGGCGCCCGCGGTAGGGGTGGGCGTCGGCTGTGGAGAGGCGACCCCTCACAGCACGGGGTGCGTACCGTCACGAGCGGACCACGACGCGTCAGCCAGGAGGAGACACCGATGAGCACCGACCACGAACAGCGAACCCTCGTCCGGACCCTCGCGCTGGGCGTCCTGAGCGGCGGCCGCAGCGCCACACCCCTTGCCGTGCTCGCGCTGAACCACGGCAACAAGAAGCTCTCCGGCGCGTGGCAGGACTGGAAGGTCTTCGCGACGCCGCTCGGTCGCGGACTGCTCGTCGCGGGTGCGGTCGGCGAGCTCATCGGCGACAAGCTCCCGGCGACGCCGAGCCGGATCGGCTTCCCGGCGATCCTCGGCCGGGTCGCATCGGGTGCGCTCGCGGGTGCGGCGCTCGGCACGACGGGTCGCCGCAACCTCGCGGTCGAGGGTGCGATCCTCGGCGGCGTCGGTGCGATCGTCGGCAGCTTCGTCGGCTGGGCGGCGCGGAAGGCCGTCGGCGGCGTCACGCACCTGCCGGACCCCGTGGTGGCGCTCGCCGAGGACGCCGCCGTGATCGCCGGTTCCGTGAAGGCCGTCACCGCCGACTGACGCGCGCCGCACTGCGTGCTGCGCGCTGCGTGCGCCGCGACCCCGAGACTCGGCTCGGCGGACCGATCCGCGGTGTGCGCACCACGAACGTGTCCGCGGAGCCGAGTCTTGGCGCACTGGGCGCGACCACCGGTCGGCCGGGAGGCACGGGGCGGGCCCGCACCGCGCCTCCCGGCCGGTGGGTGGTGACCACCTCAGGCGGTTGCGGGCTCCGCGGGAGCGGTCGCCTCCGCGCGCAGGCGGTGCCCCGGCATGAACGACACCGCCACGAGCAGCACCAGCGCGATGACCGCGATCGACACGAACACGACGTGCATCGCCGTCATGAGCCCGGGTCCCTCGGGAGCACCTGCCGCGTCCAGCCGCACATGAGCGTTCACGACCGCGCCGAACACCGCGACGCCGATCGCCGACCCCATCGACCGCGCGAACATGTTCGTCCCCGTCACCGCTCCGCGCTCGTCGTGGGCTGCCGACGACTGCGCCGCGATCAGGGTCGGGACCGCCGTGAGGCCCATGCCGGCACCGACGACGAAGCAGGACACCGCGACGAGCCACACCGACGAGGACGACCCCAGCGCGATCGTGGCCGCAGCGCCGAGCAGCACCAGCGACGACCCGATGAGCGCCGTCACACGGAAGCCCCACCGCAGGTAGAACCGCCCGGCCTGCGAGGCGGAGATCGGCCAGCCGAGGGTCAGGGCGGCGAGGGCGAACCCGGCGATCAGCGCCGACGTGCCGAGGACGTCCTGCGCGTAGATCGGGACGTAGGTCGAGAGCCCCATCACGATCACACCGATGACGAGGGACGCGATCGTCGAGGCCGCCACGACCCGACGCTGCAGGAGTGCGAGCGAGAAGATCGGGTGCGCGGTCCGGAGCTCCACGACGATGAACACCGCAAGGAAGACGACCGCGGCGGCGAAGATGCCGATGGAGGCACCCGAGTCCCACGCCCATGCCGTCCCGCCCTCGAGCAGCCCGAGCAACAGGGCGGTCGTCCCGAGCGTCAGCAGCACGGCACCCGGGTAGTCGATGCGCTGGCGGGGCCCGTCGGTGGAGCGCTGCTCGGTGTATGCCCGGACGAGCATGAACCCCGCGACGACCGCCAGCGGGACGTTGATCCAGAAGATCCACCGCCAGGCGCCGAGCTCGCTGAACACCCCGCCCAGCGTCGGGCCGACCACGGACGAGATGCCCCACACCGACGCGAGGTACCCCTGGGTCTTCGCCCGCTCCTCGAGCGTGTAGATGTCGCTCGTGATGGTCATCGAGACCGGCAGCACGGCACCGGCGCCGAGACCCTGCACGACCCGGCCCGCGATGAGCGCCGGCATCGACCAGGCGGCGCCGCACAGAACCGACCCGAGCAGGAACAGCCCGATCCCGACGAGGAGCAGGCGCTTCCGGCCCAGGACGTCCGCGAGCCTGCCGTAGATCGGCACCGACACCGCTTGGGCGAGCAGGTACACGGAGAACAGCCACGGGAGCTGCTGGAAGTGCCCGAGGTCCCGGGCGATCGACGTCGACGCAGTGGCGATGATCGTCGAGTCGAGGGCGACCAGCGCGGTCGCGAGCATGAGGGAGAGCAGGATCGGCCCGCGCTCGGAGCGCAGGCCCACACCACCGGATCGTGCAGCCATGCGGGCAGCAAGTCCGTTCCGCGCTGGAACATTCCGGTCCGCAGGACACCAGGCCTAGCGTGGCCGGCATGCGCATCGTCGTCATCGGAGCCACCGGCCACATCGGCACCTTCCTCGTCCCGCGTCTCGTCCGGTCCGGCCACGAGGTGGTGATCGTCACCCGCGGGACCCGTTCCGCCTACGTCGACGCCCCGGAGTGGGAGCAGGTCGAGCGGGTCACCGCCGACCGTGAGCAGGAGGACCGCGACGGTACCTTCGGCTCCCGCATCGCCGCACTGCACGCCGACGTGGTGATCGACCTCGTGTGCTTCACCGTCGACAGCGCCCGGGCGATGCTCGACGCGCTCCGCGGGTCGGACACGCACCTCGTGCACTGCGGCTCGATCTGGCGGGCGGGCGTCTCGCACGTGCTGCCCATCACCGAGCAGAACGCGACGCCGCCGTTCGGCGAGTACGGCGAGCAGAAGGACGCGATCGCCCGACTGTACAAGGAGGAAACCGTGTCAGGCGGTGTCGCGACGACGACGCTGCACCCGGGCCACATCAGCGGGCCGGGCTGGGTGCCGATCGGTCCGCTGGGCAACCTCGACACCTCGGTCATCACACGCCTCTCCGCGGGCGAGCCGGTCGAGGTCCCCGGCCTCGGTGCCGAGTCGATGGCGCACGTCCACGCGGACGACGTCGCGCAGGCGTTCCAGCTCGCCGTCGAGCACCGGCACACCGCCGTCGGCGAGGCCTGCTTCGTGACGGCCCCGACGGCGCTCACCGTCCGTGGGTACGCCCACCTCGTCGCGTCGTGGTTCGGCCAGGAGGCGCGGCTCGAGTCCGTCTCGTGGGACCGGTTCCGGGAGACCACGGCTCCCGACGACGCCGACGCCAGCTGGCAGCACCTGTCACGGTCGCAGGTCTTCAGCCTCGACGAGACCCGGCGGGTGCTCGGGTACGAGCCGGCGTACACGGCCGAGGCGACCGTGCTCGACGCGGTGCGGTGGCTCGTCGACAACGGCGAGGTCGAGGTGGCGCGGCCGCTCGTCGTGTGACCGGGTCAGTGACCGGCGGTGACGACGAGTCCGCGGCGCCGGTGCACCGCCCACACGGTGAGTGCGAAGCCGAGCAGCACCGCGCCACCGACCGTCACCGCCGTCCACCCGCCGACGTTCCACAGCACCGAGGCCACGGTCGAACCGATCGCACCGCCGACGAAGTTCCCGGTCACGAACGCCGTGTTGAGCCGGCTCCTCGCGGCCGGGTCGATCGCGAACAGCCGCGTCTGGTTGAGCACGTTCGCCGCCTGCACCCCGACGTCGAGCAACACGACCGCGACGAGCACGACGACGATCGACCGGGCGCCGAGCCCGGCGACCACGAGTGACAGGAGCACGAGGACGAGCGCTCCACCGGTGACCGGGACGGAGAGGCCCCGGTCGTGGAGTCGTCCGACGCGCTGGGCCGCCACGGCACCGGCGAGTCCGGCCAGCCCGACGAGGCCGATCGCCGAGGTCGAGTACCCGTAGGGCTCGCCGCTCAGCAGGAACGTCAGGGCCGTCCAGAACATCGTGAACACCGCGAACACCGTCGCGCTGATCACGAGCGTGACGCGGACGGAGCGGTGTGCGGCGACGGCCCGGAAGACCGAGACGATGAGCGTCGGGTACGGCACCCGCTCGCGGCGGTCGAGCTGGGGGACCGCACGGCGCAGCAGCACGGCGAAGACGAGCGCGGCGGCCGCGGCGACGACGTAGATCGCGCGCCACCCGAAGGCCTCCGCGACGAGTCCGCTCACCGTGCGGGACACGAGGATGCCCGTGAGCACACCCGAGGCGATCGTGCCGACGACCCGGCCCCGCGACGCCGGATCGGCGAGGTCGCCGGCGAGCGGGATGAGCAGCTGCCCGGCGACCGTCGTGAGCCCCACGAATGCGAGGGCGACGAGCAGGACCGCGAACGAGGGGGCCACGGTGGCGAACAGGAGCGCGGCGGCCGAGGCGATCAACACACCGGGGATCAGCCGCTTGCGGTCGAGGACGTCGCCGAGCGGCACCACGAGCAGGATGCCGAGGGCGTACCCGACCTGGGTGAGGGTGACGAGCAGTCCGGCCAGCGCGGCGGACGTGCCGAGCGACGACGCGATGTCGTCGAGCAGGGGCTGCGCCCAGTAGAGGTTGCCGACGGCCGCGCCGCCCGCGACGGCGAACAGCAGCGTGCGGCCCGGCGTCATCCCGGCTCGGCCATGGTCGGTCACCGGCGGAAGAGCTCGGCGAAGGCGGCCGCGCTCGGAGCGAGCCGGACGGCGGCCTCGGCGCGCACCCGGTCCTCCCGGGCACGGTCGCGGGTCAGCTCGTGGAGCTCCTGCTCGGCCTGCCAGCGGAACCGCAGCCGTCCCCAGGACGACGTCGTGCCGGAGGCCGCGGCGGGGGTCTCGATGGACGAGGTGTCGGTCATCGTGCGTCCTTCCGGATCGGGTTCGGGTCCCTCCACGCTAGGACCGACGCGACGGCCGAGACAGGGGCTGCCGACACCCCTCACGGCAGGGCCTCCGTCACACGTCAAACGAGCGCGCGGGCCCGCTCCCCGATGCGCTCCGTCGCGGCCCACGAGGCGAGCACCCGGAGGGCGTCGGCGGTGGGGCTGCCCGGGGTCGCCGGGTAGATCGTCAGGGACAGCCCCGGGTCCTCGGCGAGCTCCAGCGTCTGGAAGTGCAGCTCGAGGGGGCCGACGACCGGGTGCCGGAAGGACTTCACGCCCGCGTAGTGCCGGCGGACGTCGTGCGAGGCCCAGAGTTCGCGGAACCCGTCGCTCCGCATCGACAGCTCCCCGATGAGCGCCGCGAGGTCCCTGTCGTGCGGGTTCCGTCCGGCCTCACGGCGGAGGATCGCGACGTTCGTGTGCGCGGCCCGTTGCCAGTCCGGGTAGAACTCCCGGGCGACGGGGTGCAGGAAGATGAAGCGCGAGAAGTTCATCGGCCGGTCCGGGGAGTCGACCTGGACGGAGTGCATCGCGTACCCGAGGTCGTTCGCCGCGACGATGTCCTGCCGGTTGTTGAGGATCATCGCCGGCGCGTCCGTGATGACGTCGAGCAGGTACTGCAGCTCCGGGCGCACCGCCGCGACCGGGGTGGTCCGACCGGCCCGCCTCGGGGAGTCGTTCTGGTGCTTCGCGAGGTCCCGGAGGTGTTCGTGCTCGGCCCCGTCGAGCTGCAGCGCCCCGGCGATCGCGTCGAGCACGCTGTCCGAGACGCCCTGGAGGTTCCCCCGCTCGAGTCGGGTGTAGTAGTCGATGCTCACGCCCGCGAGCCGTGCGACCTCTTCCCGCCGGAGCCCCGACACGCGCCGGCGCCCGCCGAAGGTCTCGACGCCGGCCTGCTCGGGGGTGATCCGGGCGCGGCGGCTCGAGAGGAAGTCGCGGGCTTCGTCACGGTGGTCCATGCCGTCACCGTACTTCCGCGGCCGCGCGGCGTGCGGGGTGCTGCCGGAACCCCTGTTCAGCCCCGGGACAGCGGGACGGCGACGATGCGGTCGTCGTCGTCCTGGGGGTCACCCCGTCCGTCGGTGTTGTTCGTCACGAACCAGAGCACACCCTCGGGGCCCTCCAGCACGGTGCGGACGCGCCCGAAGTCGCCGCCGAACCACTCGGTCGACTGCGACGGGTCGGACACGGGGACCGCCCGGACCGACTCGCCCTGCAGGTTCGCCACGAAGACCGTGTCACCGATCACCGCGAGGCCGCTCGGGGAGGCGTCGCTCGTGGCCCACTGCTGCACGGGGTCGACGAACCCCTCGTCCGTCCCGCCCTTCCCCTCGAACTCCGGCCAGCCGTAGTTCGAGCCCTTCTCGACGAGGTTGAGCTCGTCCCAGGTGTTCTGCCCGAACTCGGCGGCGAACATCGTGCCGTCCTCGGCCCAGCCCATGCCCTGCACGTTGCGGTGTCCGAGGCTCCACACGTACGAGTCAGGGAACGGGTTCGCGGCCGGGACGTCCCCGTCGGCCGTCATCCGCAGGATCTTCCCCGCGAGGGAGTCGCGGTCCTGCGCATCGGGCCCGTTGCCGGCGTCCCCCACGCTCGCGTAGAGCATGCCGTCCGGACCGAACGCGATGCGTCCACCGTTGTGGATGCCGCTCGACGGCAGCCCGTCGAGGATCGTGGTGGCGTCGCCGAGACGGTACGAGCCCGTGTCGCCGGCGAGCGCGAAGCGTTGGATGCGGTTGCCGTCCTCGGCGGTCGAGTACACGTACAGGTCGCCGTCGTGGAGCGCGAGCCCGAGCAGTCCGCCCTCGCCGCCGGACCGGACGCCAGGGACCGTGCCGACCTCCCGCGTGCTGCCGTCCGCCGCGAGTTCGAGCACCTTCGCCGAGTCGCGTTCGCTGATGAGTGCCTCGGGACCGTCGCCGGTGCGGACGACCGACCACGGTGCGTCGAGGCCGGTCACGACGTCGGCGGGCTCCCCGTCCGGCACGAGTGACGCGACGGTCGCCGTCGACGAGGGCGCCGGACTCGACGTGACGGTGTCCGGTGCCGTCCGTGCACCGCCGCCGGTGCAGGCCGACAGGACGAGGGCCGTGGCGGCGGCCGCGCCGATGGCGCTCCAGGCGCGGCGGGTGGTCGTGTGCACGGTGTGCCTCCCGGGGTCGTGTCCCGATTGCACACGCTCCGGTCGTGAGGAGCCTGTACGGGCACTCAGTGCCGCCACGTGTCTGCCGGGAGGCGCGTGGCGGCGCCGCCCCGCGCCTCCCGTCCGAGAGGGGGTACGACAGGACCCGCCTCCACCGAGCGCCCGCTGGTTCAGTGGACGTCTGCGGGACCGGACGGTCCCGCAGACGGGCCGCAGCCCGGACACCGTCGTCCCGGAAGGACCACACCATGACCACCATCGCCATCGTCGGTGCCGGCAAGGGCCTCGGCGTCGAGACCGCCGCCCGCTTCGCCCGCGAGGGGTTCTCGGTCGCGCTGATCTCGCGCAACCAGGACCGACTCGACTCCCTCGCCGCACAGCTCCGCGAGCAGGGCCACACGGCCGCCGGCTTCGCCGCGAACGTCCGCGACGGGGACTCCCTCCGTGCCGCCCTCGAGCGGGCGACCGAGCAGCTCGGGCCGATCGAGGTGCTGCAGTACAGCCCGCTGCCCGCCAAGGAGTACATGCGGCCCGTGCTCGAGACGACCGCGGAGGACCTCGTCGGACCGATCGAGTTCTCCGTGTACGGCTCCGTGAACGCCGTCCGCCAGGTGCTCCCCGGCATGCGGGCCCTCGGGAAGGGGACCATCCTGTTCGTCAACGGCGGCAGCGCGGTCCGGCCCGGTGCTCGGGTGACCGGGACGTCGGTGGCGTTCGCCGGCGAGAGCGCCTACGCACAACTGCTGCACGACGCCGTCGCCGAGGAGAACGTGCACGTCGGGCAGCTCATCATCCCCTTCGGGATCGACGACGGGCAGGAGGACCACTCGGGCGCAGCGGTCGCCGATCGCCTGTGGACGATGCACACCGAGCGCGGGGAGTTCCGCACCTACGCGGAGCCGCTGCCCGAGTGAGCCGTTCCCCGGGAGCTGCGTCGGCCGGTGAACACTGCTGGGTCCGGCCCGGGCCCGGGTCAGCGCGCGGCTGCCTCGATCGCGTCTGCCATGTCCTGGGCGACCCGGACGTTCGCGGCGGCCGTGGGGTGGATCCCGTCGGGCGTCGTCCCCGGCTCGTACGCGCCGTCGGACGTCCGGATGGCCGTGAACGGGTCGACGTAGGACCACCCGTGCTCCTGGGCCTCGGCGCGGAGCTCCCGACTGAGGACGAGCTGGCCCGCCCGTCGGTCGGCGCCCCACAGGCTCGTCGTGCGATCCGACGGCGGCCCGGCGACGATCAGCACGTGGTGCGCGTCGACCTTGTGGACGACGGCGTCGACGTTCGCGGTGATCCGTCCGACGGGGACGGCCTGGTTGACGTCGTTCGTCCCGAGTTCGACGACGAGCACGTCGGCGTCCGGGACCGGTCCGATCTCGTGCAGGACCTGGTCGGAGCGGTACCCGCTGTGCGCGTAGCCGCCCACCGCGTGGAGGTCTGGGTCACCCTCGAGCTGGTGCAGCCACGAGTCGGGCCGCGCCGTGATGGAGTCCCCGGCGTACGCGAAGGTGACGGCGTCCGTGGCGTGCGCCGTGTCGAGCGCGCCCCGGACCACCTGGTCCGGCGTCCGTCGGAGCGCGGCGTCCCGCCGGAGGACGGCGTCCTTCCGGATGACCGTCTCCTGCTGGGCGGCGACGGCTCCGTCGGCTGCCGCGGTGTGCGCGGTGGCGATGACGACGGCGCCGGTGCCGACGAGGGCGGCGGAGGCGATGATGCTCATGAGGACCACGAGGTGGCTGGTGCGGGACACGACTACAGGTATCCCTCGGATCCGCCGCGAGAACCAGACCCCAGACCTGGGGAATCGTCGCGGTGACTGTGGCTTCTCGCACCCGTCGCTGGGAGCGCCTCAGTGTGCACGGCGTACCGCCAGACGTCGACCACGTCCGGACGTGAGCCACGTGGCCGTGGTCACGAGGACGGGCAGCCCGATCGCGAGCAGACCCAGCACGGGCCAGTCCGCCACGAACGGCATGTGACTCACCCCCGGCGGTGTCTCCCCGAAGCGCAGGGTCAGCGCACGGATCGGCAGGAGACCGAGCACGGTGCCGATCACCGCGCCGACGGAGGTGAGGATGGCGGCTTGCCACGCCGTGGAGCGTCGACGCAGGCGTGGCGCGGCCCCGATCGCGTCGAGCACCTCGTCGTCCCGACGGCCGTCGGCACGGGCGAGCCCGATCGCGACCGCGGTGGCGCCGATGGTCACGGCCGCAGCGAGGGCGAGTGCCAGCGCCCGGACCGGTGCACTGGCGTCGACCGGGCCGGCCTCGTAGGAGAAGCTCGGTGCTGACGCCTCCGCACGCGCCGAGCCCCCGTAGCTCCGCCACGCCGAGGCCAGCTCGCCGAACTGCTCGGGCGAGACCTCGCCGTCGAGCCGCGTGACCAGGAGGCCGTCCACCGCGGGGACCCGGTACAGTTCGGCCGTCGCCTTCGTCATGAAGACGCCGACCTGGATCGGCGGGTCCTGCTCGTCGAGGACCGCCGGGATGCTCGTCGTCGCGTCGGGGTGGTCCGGGTCGGGCGACGTCGCGTCCTTCCAGCTGCGGTCGTGGAAGGTGTCGAGCCGGACCGCGTCGTCGTGCACGTACTCGGGCCAGAGCGAGACGGCCCTCCCGTTCGCCAGGGCGTCGCGGACGGCCGCGGACGGCCGGTGCCCGGTGAGCACGGCGTAGTCGTCGACGGTGCCGGTGAGGACGTGTGAGCTCCCGCCGCCGGGCTCGAGCCAAGAGCTGCAGAATGCGGCGCCGCAGTCCTCGGGCCGCTCCCAGAGGTGGAGCTGGGTCAGGGTGCTGGGGTCCTCGGTCGCCTGTTCGTCGAGGATCCCGAGCACCCGGATGCGGTCGTGGTCGAACACGCGCGCGCTGACCTCGGCCGCCCGTGCCGTCACCGCAGCGTCGTGTCCCTGCGGGAAGGAGCGCCCGTCGAGCCGCTGGACGTCTGCCGTGGCCACCCCGACCGCGGTGCTGTACTGGTAGTCGCGGACGTACTGGGCGTGCTGCGACGCGTTCCACGTGATCACCACGGACGCGACGAACACGACGCTCATCACACTGGCGAGCACCGGGACCGTCCGCACCGGGTTCCGGCGGGCATCGCGTCCGGCCATCCGCGCGGCGAGACCGAACCGGCTCGACACGCGCGCGACGAGGTCGAGCACCCACGGCGAGCAGATCGCGACCCCGAGCTGCACGAGGCACGGCCCGATCGCCACACCGGCACCGACCACCCACGCCCAGTGGTCCCGCTGCCCGCTCTGCTCCGGCCGGTCGTTCAGGACCAGGACACCGATGCCGCACGCGAGGGTCATGACGGCGCCGACGACGATGAGGAGCGGTCCCCACGTACGACGACGGCGGGTCGCCGCCCGGCTCGGGGTCTCCGGGCGGAGCGACCCGCGGAGACCGGCCAGCACGTTCACCCGGGTGGCGGCACGGGCTGCGGCGAGGGAGGACAGGACACCGGCGAGGACCCCGGCGACCGCGATGCAGAGGAGCATCACCGCGGGGACGTGCAGCCCGGGGAAGGAGTTCACGTTGCCGTTGTCGAGCAGGTGGAACGCGAGCGCGCCGATCCCCACGCCGATCGCCGTCCCGAGGACCGCCCCGGCCGTCCCGAGCACGAGTCCGGACCCGGCGACGACCGACCGCACGACTCCCCGCTCCGCGCCGACGCTCGTCAGGATCGCGTACGAGCGGGCGTCGGCGCGGGTGCCGACGAGGAACGCTGCACCGGCGAGCAGGCCGACCTCGAACAGGGCGAACACCCCGACGAGTCCGAGTCCGGCGATGTACCACCCGAGGCTCTGCGGACCCGAGGAGCCGTCGACCCGTTCGTCCGGCGGGTCGAGCACGACCGGACGCGACTGCACGACGATGCCGTGGTCGTTCAACCGCTTGATCTCCGACCACGTCGGGGCGTCCGTCGGCAGGTAGACCGTGACCGCGCCCGCATCGGACCGGCCCGTCGAGATCGGGGCGGCGTCCGCGGCGATGCTCCCCCATGGCAGGTAGACCGCCGTCTCGTCCGGGTCCTGCCCGAGGTCGCGCATCGTCCCCGTGATGGTGAACCGCTTCGTCACCGGGTCGGTCACGTCGACCGTGTCACCGATGTGGAGCCCGGTCTTCGCGAGCATCGCCGGCGTCATCATCGCCTGGTCGCGTGCCGTCGGAGCCGTGCCGTCGAGGACGTGCCAGTGCCCGTCGAGCACCGGATCCCACGTGTCACCGAGGGTCGCCGTGGTGCCGACCGGGCCGTGCGCACCGCGCAGCACGACGTCGGTGGTCGTCACCGGGATCGCGAGCGCACCCTTCGGCACGTACTCCGTGACGTCCGCGAAGGGGGTGTCGTCGTCGGCCTTCGCCGCGGGACTGTTCGTCTCGGTGTCGGTGGCGGTCCACTGCACCGGGTCCTGCCGCATGCCGCGGGCATCGGGCTGCTGGGTCGTCATCTGCGCCTGGGCGTGCCCGAGGTCGTACCGGAGCTGCTCGGCGGTCGTGGGCTGCGTCGAGGCGAACAGCACCGAGACCCCCGCGAAGCCCAACGTCGGCAGACCGATCAGCGCGACGATCAGCGCCGCGCGTCCGGGCTTCGCGAACGCCATCCGTCTGCCCAGCCGGAGCGCCGGCCGGAGCCGGATCACGAGCGGGTCCGGTCCGCGAGCGCCATCTCGACGCCGGAGTACACCGTCTCGTCGACGACCCGGCCGTCCCGGAGGAACACGATGCGGTCCGCCCAGGCAGCGTGTCGGGCGTCGTGGGTGACGAGGAGCGCCCCGGCGCCCGCGTCGACGTGCCGACGGAGCATCCGGAGCACGACCTCACCGGTCTGCGAGTCGAGGGCACCGGTCGGCTCGTCGGCCAGGACCAGCCGGCGCTCGCCGACGACCCCGCGTGCGATCGCCACGCGCTGCTGCTGCCCGCCCGACAGGTCGTCCGGGAACGCGTCGCCCCGGTGCCCGAGCTCGACGTTGTCGAGTGCCAACTGCGCGGCCCGACGGGCACGGCTGGTCTTCCAGCCGTCGAGCTCGAGCGGCAGCGCGACGTTCTCGATCGCGGTCAGGGAGGGGATGAGGTTGAAGTCCTGGAACACGAAGCCGACGAGACGTCGACGGAGGGCCGCGAGTTCCTTCGCCGGACGGTCGGCGACCCACTCTCCGTCGATGCGGACCTCACCGCTCGTCGGGGGCAGCAGCGTGCCGGCACAGGCCAGGAGCGTCGACTTCCCCGACCCCGAGGTGCCCATGACGGCGACCATCTCCCCGCGGCGGATGGTCAGGTCGACACCGGCCAGGGCGGTCACGGCCTTCGAACCGGAGCCGTACTGCACGCTCACGGCGTCGAGCTCGAGGAGCGGAGCCTCGGCGTTCACCGGGCGCTCCGGACGGTCTCGTCGGAGGGCGTGGGCGTGGACGTGGACGTGGACGTGGACGCGGCCGAGGCGCGGTCGTCCGGTCGGTACCGGGAGACGCTCGACTCGACGTGGTCGAGCCAGCGGACCTCGGCCTCGGCCTGGAACACCATCGACTCGAGCACGAGCGACCACGCGAGGTCCGTGGCCGGGTCCGCCGTGCGCTTCAGCCGCGTCAGGTCCTGCAGGTTCCGGACGGCCGCGCCGCGCTGGACCTGCACGAGCCGCTCGACGTCGACACCCGCCACCGTGACGGCGAGCGCGAACTTGATCGCGAGTTCGTCGCGACCGCGCTTCGCCGGGACCGGCTCGCTGAACCACCGCACCACGGCGTCCCGGCCGGCCGCAGTGGCGGTGTACACGACGTGACCGTCCTCGTCGGCGTCGCCTCGCTCGACGAGCCCGTCGCGCTCGAGCCGGTCGAGGGTCGTGTAGACCTGGCCGATGTTCACCGGCCAGCTCCCGCCGGTGCGGTGCTCGAACTCCCCCCGGAGCTGGTACCCGTACCCGGGTCCGTCTACCAGCAGCGCGAGTACGCCCATCCGTACGCTCATGACACTCCCCCTCGTCCGGCCCGTCGTCGGGCATACCGAGTATGCCCATACCCGGTATGCATCCGCAAGAGCACGACGCCCCGGACCCCCCCAGTGGTCACGGACCGAACGTGCACGGGACGCCCCGGCCGCTGTCAGACCGGCTCCCTACCCTCGGACCGTGCCCCTCCGTTCCCGCAGCCGGAACCCCGGTCGCACGGTCGTCGTCGCCGTCGTCGGCGCCGCGCTCGTCGTCGGGGTCGTCGTCCTGCTCGCCCCGCGCGTGCTCGACGTGCTCGGGACGCCCGGGTCCGCCATCGGGTCACTGCTGCCGTGGATGGGCGTCCTGCTCGTCCCCGTCGCCGGACTCGCACTCGGGACCCGGTCGAAGCGGCTCGCCGTCCTCTCGGTCGCCTACGCTGCCGCCTGGTCGGTCGCGGTGCTCCCCGGGGTGCTCACCCCTGCGGCGACCGGCGAGCCCCAGCTCACGGTCGTCACGCAGAACGTCGAGGCCACCAACGAGGACCCGACCGCGACCGCGGAGGCGATCGCCGCACGGCACCCCGACGTCATCGCCCTCGAGGAACTCACCGGCGACTCCGGCGAGGCCGTGCAGTCGGCGCTCGCCGATGCCTACCCGCACCACTACCGCGTCGGCTCCGTCGGGGTGTGGAGCCGGACGACGCTCAGCGACGGGCAGCCCCTGACCCTCGGGCTCGGGTGGGCGCGGTCACTCCGGGTGACGGTCGACACCGCGATCGGCGACGTGCGGCTCTACGTGGTGCACGTGGACTCGTTGCGACTGGAGACGGAGGACGCGCGGCCGACGATGCTCCGGTCCCTCACCTCGGAGGTCCGCGACGACCCCGCCGAGCGGCTCGTCGTCGCCGGCGACTTCAACGGCGGTGCGTCGGACCCGCTCATGGCGCCGCTGCGGGACGAGCTGTCCGAGGGCGGCGGGTTCGGGTTCACCTGGCCGGCGCAGATGCCGGTCGTGCGGCTCGACCACGTGTTCGTCCGCGGGCTCGGCACGGTGGCCACCAGCGTCCTGCCGTCGAACGGCAGCGACCACCGGGCCGTGCTCGCGGAACTGCGTGCGGGCTGAGCTCAGCGGCCGAGGCCGGAGAGCTCCTCGAACTCCTCGTCGGTGAGCTCGACGACGGCGCCCTGCAGGTTGTCCTCGAGGTGGTCGACGCTCGACGTGCCGGGGATCGGGAGCATCACGGGCGAGCGCTTCAGGAGCCACGCCAGGGCGAGCTGCGCCGGCGTCGCACCCTTCCGCTCGGCGATCGCCGTGAGCGGCGAGTCCTCGCCGGTGAGTCCACCGGTCGCGAGCGGGAACCACGGGATGAAGCCGATGCCCTGCTCCTCGGACCAGTCGAGGAGCTCCTCGGCGTCCCGCTTCTGCAGGTTGTAGAGGTTCTGGACGGTGACGATCGTGGCGTGCTCCTGGGCGGCCTTCACGTCGTCGACCGAGACCTCGGACAGTCCGATGTGGCGGATCTTGCCCTCGTCCTGGAGCTTCTTCAGCTCCCCGACCTGGTCCTCGAGCGGCACCTTCGGGTCGATGCGGTGCAGCTGGAACAGGTCGATGCGCTCGAGGCCGAGACGGCGCAGGCTCATCTCGCACTCCTGGCGCAGGTACTCCGGGCGGCCGACCGGCGGCCACTCGTTCGGACCGGTGCGGGTGAGCCCGGCCTTGGTCGCGATGACGACGTCGTCGCCGTAGGGGTGCAGGGCCTCGCGGAGCAGGTCCTCGGCGACGTACGGGCCGTACGAGTCGGCGGTGTCGAAGAAGTCGACGCCGAGCTCGACGGCGCGCTTGAGGACGCGGACGGCCTCGTCGTGGTCCTTCGGCGGTCCCCAGACGCCGGGGCCGGTGAGCTGCATCGTGCCGTAGCCGAGGCGGTGGACCTCGAGGTCGCCACCGATGCGGAAGGTGCCGGAGGACGCTGCGGGACGGGTGGTGTCGGTACCAGTGGTCATGCACGCCGTTGTACGCCGCGCGTGTGTCGCGTCCCTGAGCGGTCGTCCCCCGCGCTGGTCAGGCCGTGGGCTTGCGCGGGTACGGGGTCTCGCCGCGCTCGAGTCCGCCGACGAGCTTCGCGATCCGGTTCGCCCGCGCCATCGCGCTCGGGGCCGTGGTCACCCGGTGCAACACCGCGTACCGGTTCGTGCCGTCGAGTTCGGCGAACAGTGCGGCGGCGGCCGGCGCGGCGTCGAGCGCTGCCCGCAGGTCGTCCGGGACCGTGGCGGTCGCGGCACCCGCGTAGGCACGGTCCCACCGGCCGTCGTCCTTCGCGCGGTCGACCTCGGCCTGCCCCCGGTCGCGCATCCGGCCGGTGGCCACGAGTTCCGCGACGAGGCCGATGTTCCGCTGCGACCACAGGGACGCCCGGCGCCGGGGCGTGAAGCGCTGCCGGAACGTGGCGGCGTCACGCCCGCGCTTCTGCCCGTCGATCCACCCCGAGCACAGCGCCTCGTCGAGCGCCTGGTCGTAGGTCAGGGACGTCGGCGCGGTCGTGCCCTTCTTGGCGAGGACGAGCCATACGCCGTCGGGGTCGTCCTCGTGCGCATCGAGCCAAGCGCGCCAGGCCGCGGCGTCGGGGAGCACCAGGTCCTCGGGGTCCATGCCGCCGATGCTAGGCCGCACCGCCGACGAGGCGACGATCGTGGCGGACCCGCACCGTGCCTCCAGGCCGGATCGCCGGATCGCCGGAACCCGACCCGACCGCTCACACCCAGTGCGGCTGCGACAGCAGCCCGTCCGGGTCGACCTGTTCGGCGATCCGGTGCAGCCGCGAGGTGTTCACGCCGAAGTAGGCCGACGGGTCCGTGATCGCCGCGTCACAGTAGTTCGCGTACGCAGCGCTCCCCCACGCCGGCGTCATCGCCTTCCGGAACGACCGCACGTACGCGTCGAACGGCGCCGGGTCCGTTCCGTCCGCGAAGACCGCCGTGTACTGCACCGTCATGAGCGCCGACCGCCACGGGAACGCCGAGTCCGTCCGCCCGACCCGCGCGACCGCCCCGCCGAGGGCGTCGAGCGAGACACCGCCCTCGAGGTTCCCGGACACGTCCCCGGCGGCTTCCGCGTGCTGCACGAGGACGTCGATCTGCGCGTCCGTGAGCTTCGTCCCGCCGATCGACGACGTCGCCGCCTCGGACACGCGCTGCGGCTTGCCGGCGAGCGCGGACATCGCGGCGCCGTACGACAGCTGCTCGGCCGTGTGACGCGTGGGCTTCACTCCGGTCGCCGCGATGAAGCCGTCGACGGACGCGTCGGCGCCGGTCTTCGAGCCGGTCCACACGCCGGTCACGGTGACCGACAGCGAGGAGTGCCGCGAGCCGCCGAGGAGCTTGAGCGTCGACCACAGCTCGTCGTCGGCGGTCGGGGCCCAGTTCTGCCACGCGCGCACGACGTCGGCTGCGGCCGACGCCGGGAACGCGAGCTCGAAGAGCAGGACGCCAGGCGCGGCGCGGGTCCGGAAGGTCAGTGCGGTCACGACGCCCACGGTCCCGCCCCCGCCGCCGCGGCACGCCCAGAAGAGGTCGGGCTCCGCCTGCTCCGACACGTCGTGCACGGCGCCGTCGGGTGTGACGAGTCGCACGGCCGTGAGCTGGTCGCAGGTCAGACCGAAGGAGCGGGTGAGCACGCCGACACCGCCACCGAGCGTCAGGCCGCCGGTGCCGACCGTCGGGCAGGAACCGGCGCCGATCGCGCGGCCCTGGGCAGCCAGCGTCGCGTACACGTTCGCGAGCTGCGCGCCGGGGCCGATCGTCGCGGTGCCGTCGGCGTGCACCTCGATGCCGTCGAGCTCCTTCGTGCTGATGACGAGCGAACGCGGGACCTCGGTGCCGGGGGCGCCGCCGGCCGACCACCCCGTGTACGAGTGGCCGCCGGCGCGGAGGGCGACCGGTGTGTGCGTGTTCCGCGCGAAGGCGAGGCCGGCCTGCACGTCCGCCTCGCTCGTGGCGAGCAGGATGCCCTGCGGGTCGGCGTCGTCGTACCGCGGGTTCTCGAGCACCCGGGCGTCGTCCCAACCCTGTGAGCCGGAACGCAGGAGCCGTCCCGACACCGCTGCGGCGAGGGCTTCCCACGAGTCGGGGCCGCCCGGCGCCGGGGACGAGGTCGGCGTCCGGTCCGGCGCTGCACCCGTCGCGGAGGCCGGGCCCGACGGCGACCGACCCGGTTTCGGCGCCGAGCCGGAGCACGCCGCGAGGAGACCCGCGAGCCCGATGCCCACGCCGCCCCCGATCAGCGCGCGTCGGCTCGTCCGGTGGAACGCGCGGTCGGTGGAGTCGGGGTGCATCGCTCCTGTCTACGCCATGCTCGACCGCTCGACGAGGCCGGAGTCAGCGGGCGGTGCTGCTGATCCGCACAGCGTCGGCCCACTCGTGCACCCACGCGGGCACCGTGAGGTCCCGCGGCGCGGGTCCGGTGACCGCGAGCAGCTCGGTGGGCGACACGTGCCCGCCGTCCCGGTGCAGGAACCGGGCCTGCACGACCGCCCGGGCGATGACGGCGTCCCGCCGCACGAAGGTCTGCTCCATGTACACCGAGCGCTCGTCCATCCCGAGCACCCGCGTGCGCAGGACGAACCGCTGCCCGAGCGTCAGCGACCGCTTGTACGTGATCGTCTGCGCGGCGACGACGGCGTACCACCCACGCTCGGACGCCGCCTGCCAGAAGCCGGAGCGGGTGAGCAGGTCGTACCGGCCGAGGTCGAGCAGCGACAGGTACTTGCCGTTGTTCACGTGCTGCAGCGGGTCGAGGTCGGTGAGCGTGACCCGGAACGGCGTGCTCGTCTCGTCCCACAGCGAGGTGCCGCTGCCTCGACGCGTCGCGGCCAGTCGGGTGCGCAGGGTCAGGAGGAGCAGCCGGAAGTACAGGTTCACGGATCGATCACACCAGTTGCACTGTGCACCCGGCGAGCGCGTTGGAGGAACCGCACGATCGCATTCCCACCTGGGCGGGCACCGTCAGAGCCTCCCTCCAATCGCGGATCGGCGAGTAGACCGGACGCATGCAGACACGCAAGCTCGCAGACCTCGAGGTCGGTCCGGTCGGCCTCGGCACCATGGGCATGAGCGCCTTCTACTCCGGCGCCGGCTCCGACGACGACGAGTCGATCCGCACGATCCACCGCGCGATCGACCTGGGCGTCACCCTGTTCGACACCGCCGAGGCGTACGGCCCGTACACGAACGAGGAGCTCCTCCGCCGCGCACTCGCCGACCGCCGCGACGACGTCGTCATCGCCACGAAGTTCGGCTTGATCACGCACACCGCGGGCGAGGCCACCCCGGCGACCGAGCGCGGCATCAGCTCCGCCCCCGAGTCCGTCCGCGAGGCGCTCGAGGGTTCCCTCCGCCGACTCGGCACCGACCACATCGACCTCTACTACCAGCACCGCGTCGACCCGGCGGTCCCGATCGAGGACGTCGTCGGCCAGCTCGCCGGCTTCGTCCAGGAGGGCAAGATCCGCCACATCGGACTCTCCGAGGCGTCGGCGGCGACGATCCGCAAGGCCCACGCCGTGCACCCGATCACCGCCCTGCAGAGCGAGTACTCGCTGTGGACGCGCGACCCCGAGGGCGAGGTCCTCGACACCCTCCGCGAACTCGGCATCGGCCTCGTGCCGTACTCCCCGCTCGGCCGCGGCTTCCTGACGGGTGCCATCACGAGCCCGTCCGACCTGGACGACGACGACTTCCGCCGCGCGAACCCGCGCTTCGCCGAGGAGGCCTTCGCACAGAACATGCGCATCGTCGACTCGGTCAAGGAGATCGCCGACGAGGTCGGCGGGACCCCGGCCCAGGTCGCGCTGGCCTGGCTCCTCGCGCAGGGCGACGACGTCGTGCCGATCCCGGGGACGAAGCGGGTCAGCCGGCTCGAGGAGAACGTCGGTGCGACGTCGATCACGCTCTCGGCGGACCAGCTCACGCGGCTCTCGTCGCTGCCCGTGCCCACGGGTGACCGCTACCCCGACATGTCCTCGATCGGTCGCTGACGCGAGCGACGCGCGTCCCTGACGCGACGGGCGCGTCCCTGACGTGACCACCTGACGGCCTGGAGGCCCGTGGCACGCTCGCCACGGGCCTCCCGTCCGTCCGGTGGTCGCGCTGGGACTAGACCTCCGCGGCGAACGCGGCCGCGCGGAGCTGCAGGTCCTCGATGCGCTGCAGTCGCGCAGCCTCGACGTCGTAGCCCTCGTAGGCGGGCGGCGGCAGCTTCCGGACGTTCCGTGAACACTCGAAGTCCTGGCAGACGAGCGTCCCCACGGTGTTGCCGTTCCGACCGGCCTTCCCGGACCGCTTGGCGCTGTAGAACACGACGTCGTTCGGCAGCTTCACGTCCTGGCACCACGAGCACTGCGCCCGGCTGCGGGGCGACGCCTCGGCCTGCCGGAACAGGATCCCGACGAGGTCGCCCTCGAGGGTGGGGACGACGGCGTAGGCACGGCGGCCGATCTTCGGGTCACGCCAGCCGAGGTAGTCGAGCACGTCCCAGTCGGTCGCCTCGAAGGCGTCGGGGAGGGTGATGTCGGCCGTCTCCTTGCGGGAGGCGTTGACGAAGGACGTGCGGATGGTCTTCTCGCTGATGGGCAGCATGGTGTGTCGCTCTCGACGGGGGCCCGGGGCACGCGGATGCGCGCCGCACCGGGCGGAGGTGGTCAGGGGTCGGTGACGGCGGCCGCACCGCACGGTGCGACCGGGGGCGTCACGCCCTGATGCCGGCGCTCTGCGCGCCGACCACCTCCTGGAAGCTCACCCGACCAGCCTACGACGACGTGTCAAGCCGGGCGTGTCGCGATCGTCGGTCAGGCCGGTGTCGCCTGCAGCAGCACGAGGGACCCGTCGTAGGACGGCCGCACCCGGAGCGAGCCGTGGCGGCGGTCCCACTCGCCGGAGTCGAGCGCGTCCCGGAGCGCCGCGACCGATCGCCGGGCCGTGACCTCGTCCACGAACGACCACGCAGAGTTCGCCAGTCGTGCCCCGGGGTCGAGGAGCCGCTCGGGTCGGGCGTAGTACGCCTCCGAGAAGCCGTCGACGCACGTGAAGGGGATCGGCAGGCGGGTGGTCTCGACCTCGCCGCCGAGAGCCGCCGCGATGCGGTCGAGGGCGGGGTAGCGGCGTGCCTCGGTCGCCATCACCTCGGGGGCGTACTCGGCGAGCCAGTAGTCCTGCACGCGGTCGGGGTCGCACGTCAGGACGACGACGGGGCCTCGGGTCACGCGTCGCACCTCGGCCAGCCCGCGCTCGAGGTCACCCCACTGGTGCACCGAGAACGTGGTCATCGCGGCGTCGAACGTGTCGTCCGCGAACGGCAGGTCCTCCGCGGTCGCGTCGATCGCCGTCGCGAGGGTGTCGGGGCGCTGCGCGCGCATGGCGGCCGAGGGCTCGACCGCGGTGACCTCGCGGTCGGTCGGCTCGTACGAGCCCGCGCCTGCCCCGACGTTCAGCACGGTCCGGGCGTCGCCGAGCGCCTTGGTGATCGCTCGGGCGAAC
Source organism: Curtobacterium sp. 458 (assembly GCF_030406605.1). NCBI lineage: Bacteria > Bacillati > Actinomycetota > Actinomycetes > Micrococcales > Microbacteriaceae > Curtobacterium > Curtobacterium sp. 458. The sequence goes on from NZ_CP129104.1 coordinate 1,081,839, forward strand.
GACGGCTCCGGGCGGCGCCAGCGGCGGTACTCCTGGCCGATCACGGCGTAGTCGGCGTCGCCGGCGGATCCGTCCGAGGTCCTCGTCACCGCTCCAGCCTACGGACCGCCGCTGCTACGCTCGCCGGATGTTCTCCGGGGGATTCGCCGTCGTGACCGTCGTGTACCTGCTCGTCGTGCTCGCCGCACTCGTGCTGGGTGTCGCGCTCATCGTGCTCGCCTTCGCGGGGATCCGGGTGCTGCGGCTCTCCGCGGTCGAGCGGGAGCTGCGCATCGAGCGGCTGCGGCTGCAGAACGCCGACCTGTTCGACGGACTCGACGACGACGAGCCGGGGCCGCCCGCGGCGTAGCCGGTTCGGGGTCCGGAGTCCGGGGTCGAGGTCCACGAAACGCGCGCGTTTCGACGTTGCACCCGTCGAACGACGCGCGCGGCGTCGAAACGCGCGCGTTTCGTGGCCGAAGCCGCCCCCCCCCGCCGCGGGCTACACCGCGGCGGACCGCTCCGAGCGCTCCGTCGCCGCCCAGGTCCCGAGCAGCGCCAGGTTCCGCTCCGACTCGCTGCCGGGCTCGGCCCCGTACGTGAACATCGTCAGGCCGGGGTCCGCGACGAGGTCGAGCGCCTCGTAGGTCAGCTCGAGCCGCCCGACGACCGGGTGCTCGATGCGCTTCCGACCGGTTCGGTGCGACCGGACGTCGTGCGCCGCCCACCACGTGCGGAACTCCTCGCTGCGGGTCGAGAGCTCCCCGACGAGCGTCACGAGTCCGGGTTCGCACGGGTTCGCGACGGCCGCGGCACGGAGGATCGCCACGGCGTCCCGCGCGGTCTGGGCCCAGTCGGGGAAGAACTCGCGGGCGGCCGGGTCGAGGAACGTGAACCGTGCGGTGTTCACCGGACGACCTGGTCCCGCGAACATCGGCGAGTAGAGCGCCCGACCGAGCTCGTTCGTCGCGACGACGTCGCCGCGCTCGTTCCGCACCCACGCGGGCGCTCCGGTGATCGCGTCGAGGAGCTGCTGCACCCCCGGTCGCACCCGGGTCGGGACGTTGCGGTGCATGGTCTTCACGCCGGCGTTCGCCAGCCGCGCGAGGTCCCACAGGTGCGTGCGCTCGTCCTCGTCGAGCCGGAGCGCCGCCGCGAGGCCGTCGAGCACGCTGTCCGAGACGCCCTTGAGGGTGCCCCGCTCGAGCCGCGTGTAGTAGTCGACGCTCACCCCGGCGAGCATCGCCACCTCGTGCCGGCGGAGACCCGGGACCCGTCGGACTCCCCCGCCGAACGTCGGCATGCCGACCTGGTCCGGGGTGAGCCGTGCCCGTCTCGAGGACAGGAAGTCCTGGATCTCCTTGCGCACGTCGATACCCATGTCGGCAAGGCTACGTGGCGAGACCGGTACCGGGACAGGTACCGGGAGGGCCTGCCTCGGTACCGGGTCCACGCGGATCGGACGGGAGGCCCGTGGCGGCGCCGCCACGGGCCTCCCGTCCGCTGGAGGTCGCCGCTACAGCGCGCGTTCCCGCGCGACCAGGCGCACCCGCGCCACGCGGTGTCCGTCCATCTCGGTCACCTCGAGCGACCAGTCGTCGAGCTCGACCACGTCGCCGACGACGGGGATGCGGTCGAGGTGCACCTGCACGAGGCCGCCGACGGTCTCGTAGTCGCCGTCGGGCAGGACCGGACCGCCGTCGGCCGCGAGGTCCTCGAGCACGAGCGATCCGTCGACCCCCTCGGCGGCGGCGGACGCGGTGTCGGACTCGGCGGTGTCCCACTCGTCCTTGATCCGGCCGACGAGGTCCTCGAGCAGGGCCTCGAGCGTCACCATGCCCGCACTGCCGCCGTACTCGTCCACGACGAGCGCGATCTGGTGGCCGTCCGTGCGCATCTGGGCGATCGCGCTCGAGAGCGACTTCGTCTCCGGCATCGCGAGGACCGGCCGGACGAGGGTCGCGAGCGGCGCCTCCGGATCGACGGGGCGGAGGAGGTCGCGGAGGTGCACGAAGCCCGTGACGGCGTCGCGGGAGCCCGAGGTCACCAGGTAGCGCGAGTGTCCCGCGTCGAGCGCGTGGTCGGTGGCCTGGCGGATGGTGAGGTCGGCGTCCATCGTGGACACGTCGTACCAGGGGCGCATCGACTCCCGGAGGGTGCGGTCACCGGCGTCGAGGGCGCTCCGGGCGATCTGCCGGCCCTGGGCGTCGATGGCGTCGTGCTCGGCCACGAGGTCGCGGAGTTCCTCGGTGCTCATCGACTCGCTGCGGGCGTTCGGGTCACCGCCGAGCAACCGCACGATCGCGTTCGTCGTGGTGGACAGCACCCAGATGACCGGACGCATGAGCGTAGCGAACCGATCGAGCGGCGGGGCCACGAGCATCGAGAAGCCCTCGGCGCGCTGGAGGGCGAGGCGCTTCGGGACGAGCTCGCCGAACACGAGCGACAGGTACGCGATGACGAGGGTGAGCAGCACGAGGGCGACGGCCTCGGCGGCGCCGCGGTCGAGGCCGAGGCCCTGCAGCAGCGGCGCGATGTCGGGTGCGATCGACGAGGCGCCGTACGCGGCCGAGAAGAACCCGGCGACCGTGACGCCGATCTGCACCGCGGAGAGGAAGCGGTTCGGGTCACGGCTGAGCTGGGCGACCCGTGCGCCGCGCGGCCCCTTGCGTTCGAGCTGCTGGAGCTGCGACTCGCGGAGGGAGACGAGGGCGATCTCGGCGGCGGCGAACACGCCACCGACGAGCACGAAGAGGATGACGAGCCCGAAGGCGATCCAGGTGTCGGCGCCCATCAGCGGGTGGTCCGCTCAGGTCGGGGCGGAACCGGTCGCGTTCGGGCGCTGGGCCTGTGACAGTCGTCCATGCCTGTGAGCCTGCACAGGGGTTCTGGGAAGGTGCCCCGCGGTGACTGCGGGGGTGCTGTGGATCGGCTGCCTAGGCGGTGATCGGGCGTCCGGTGCGAGCTTCGAGCCACGCGGCGGGGTCGATCGGGGTGACCCCGTCGAGCAGGACCTCGAGGTGCAGGTGTGCGCCCGTCGAGACGCCCGAGTTGCCCACCTGGCCGATGAACTCGCCCGCCTCGACGGTGTCGCCGACCTTCAGGGGCGTGGAGCCGGGGATCATGTGGCCGTACAGCGTGGCGACCTTGCGACCGTCGATGACGTGGTCGATCACCACGGCCGTGCCGTAGTTGAAGTACGTGCCGGCGACGCGGACCGTGCCCTTCGCGATCGCGCCGATCGGGGTGCCGAGCCCAGGGGTGAAGTCGAGGCCCTCGTGCAGCGACGAGCACGCCCCGCACGGTGCCGAGCGGTACCCGAAGCCGGAGCTCATCTGCACCGGGCCCGGGAACGGCGAGCGGACCTCGCCCCCGAAGGAGACGGAACCGCTCGCGGTGGCCTGTTCCTTCGTGGTCGAGCCGCCGCCGATCGTGAAGCCGTCGCGCGCGGGGTCGGCGAGGGCGGCGAGCTGCGTGACCGAGTAGTCCTGACCGGCGACGCTCGGGGCGAGGGTCGCGGTGGCGACCGCGGTGCCGGACGCGGCGTGCGCGGGGGTCGCGGAGGCGGCGAAGAGCACGAAGGCCGCGAGGGCGCTGGTGAGCGTCACGCGGCTGGCGCGGTTCGCCGGGCGCAGCGGGTTGACCCGGGTGCGCAGCGGGCGTCGTCCCTGCGGGGTCGTCGCGACGGCGGCCGGGCGGGCGGTGGTCGGCCCGGTCACGTCGCGGTCGACGCGGCGGATGCGGGTCTCGGTGTGCGCGGCACTGGCGTGCTCCGTCGTGGCCCCCGCGGTGGCGGCCGTGCGACCGGTCCGCCGGGGTTGCTTGCGGGACGCGGCGCGCTCGGCCTCGAGGGCTGCGCGGCGCGACAGGTGCACGACCGGGGTCTCCGGGTGCTGGTCTGGGTGGGGTGCAGTCGTCATGGCCGCCTACCATTCTGCACGACTCTGTTCGTTTGTACAGACCCCAATGTGATCATTCCGTTACCGGACGCGCCCCGACGGCACGGTCCTCCGTGTCGATCGGTACTGTCCGAGGAGAGCGACCGGAAGGACCGAAGCCCATGGCCCGAACGCCGCGCGAGCGTCACGGACCCGTCGACCTGCGCTCCGCCGAGGTCGTCCTCGCCGGCACCCAGGAGCTCCTGCCCGTGCTGCGTGCCGCCGCGGTCCGGGCCGGGGTCGACGCCACGAGGATGCGGGTCGTCGGCGTCGATGACCTCCCGGACCCGAGCGAGTCGGGGGACGCCGAACTCGCCGTGATCGCGATCCGCCGACCCGGCGACGACCCCGCGTTCCACCGGGCGCACGAGGCCGCGGAGCTCATCGACCCCCTGCTCGCGCCGAACGCGGTGCGCATCGTCGTGACGGTGTCGGGCGTGACCCGTCTCGCGCCGAAGATCGAGCGCACGCTGACGTCCGAGGTGCTCCACCAGATCGGAGCCGCGGCCGCGCCGACGGGACGGAACCGCCCGTTCCGGAACCTTCGGATGCGTCTCGGTCTCGCGGCGCTGAAGACCTCCGGTGTCCGGGTGTTCCGGATCACCATCGGGCACTAGGACGCCGGGACGCTAGGACACTAGGACGCCGGCGCTCCGCGGAGCTCGAGCGCGATCTGCTCGGCGTCGAGGTTCTGCAGCATCGCCTCGAGGACCTCGGCGTCGAACGTCCCGTCGTCGCGGGCGTCGAGGATCGCACGCCGCTGGGCCTCGAGCACCGCGAGCCGTCGGGCCTTCTCGCGACCCATCCACGCGCGGAGTTCGGTCGGGTCCGCTGCCTCGAGTTCCTCTCGCCGGGCCGGAGGCTCCTCACGCACCGACTCGACGGACTCGGACGCCGCGCGCATGAGCTCGATCAGCCGTCGTCGTTCCGCGGCGTCGGAGGCGCTCGTGTCCGGGGACGGCTCCGCGATCCGCCGGAGGAGTGGCCCGATGGTGCCGCCCTGGAGGACGAGCGACAGCACCGCGACGGCGAACGCGATGAGGACGAGGAGTGCGTGCTGCGGCGTGGTCTCGGGTTCGAGCGTCTGCGCGGCCGCGACGGTCACCGCGCCGCGCATGCCGGCCCAGACGACCGTGGTGCCCTCCCGCCAGCCGAGCGGGGCGCGACGGTAGTAGGCGATGTCGGCCAGCAGTCGCCGGAGCCGCACGGTGAAGCGGTCGAGCTCGCGTTCCGACGGCTGCCGGTTGCCCGGTCGGTGCTCGCGGATCATCTCGCTGATGGCGTCACGGTCCTCGGTGCGGCCCATCTCGCCGACGCGTTCCTCCATCCGGGCGCCACGACGTGCGCTCGCCGACAGTGCGGCGAGCAGCGGGACCACGTACGCCGCGCGGACGACGAGCGTCAGGACGAGGGCGCCGACCGCGATGAGGACCGCGGGACCGATGCCGACGTGCTCGACCCGCACGTCACGGAGGATCCCGGAGAGCTGCAGTCCCATCGTCAGGAAGACCGCGCCCTCGAGCACGAGCTCGATCGTCCGCCAGTTCTGCGCGTCGGACAGCCGGTGCGAGGGCGGGAGCCTCCGCGGACCGACGATGCCCGTGAACAACCCCGCCACGACGGCCGCGACGAGCCCGGACCCGCCGAGGTGCTCCGTCGGGACCGCCGCGACGAACGGTACGGCGAACGAGAGCGCCGTGTTGATCGCCGGACTCGACACGCGTCGCCGCACCGCCACGTTCGACCAGCCGACGAGCCAGCCGACGACCGCCGCGAGTGCGACGGCCCACGCGAAGTCGCCGAGCGCGCCCCAGAACGAGAACGACGCCGCAGCGGCCGCGATCGCCGTGCGGAGCAGCACCAGTGCGGTCGCGTCGTTGAGCAGGGACTCGCCGTCGAGGATCGACACGACGCGGCGCGACACCGAGGTCTGCTTCACGATCGACGTCGCCACCGCGTCGGTGGGGCTCACGATCGCCCCGAGCGCGATGCCCCACCAGATCCCGATGCCCGGGACCACCCACGCGAAGAACAGCCCGAGGACGACCGAGCTCGCGACGACGAGCAGCACCGACAGACCGCTGATCGCGCCGAACTCGCGCCGGAAGTTCATCGACGGCATCGACACCGCTGACGAGTACAGCAGCGGCGGGAGCACCCCCGCGAGGATCCACTCGGGGCCGATCCGGACGTCCGGCACCCACGGCACGAGGCTCGCCGCGATGCCGACCGCGACGAGCACGAGCGGTGCCGCGACGCCGATGCGCGGGCCGAGCACGGCCGCACCGGCGATGGCGAGCAGGGCGATGACGCCCACGACGAGGAGTTCGGTCACGCACCCAGGGTGGCACCGAACGCCCCGTCAGTCGCCGGTCTGGTCCGTGCTGTGGACGGCGGAGGCGTCCACCCGGTGCTGTGCAGGGACGGTGTGCGCGACGGCCGCCACGCTCCCCACGGCGAGCACGAGCGCGAGCGCCCCGGCAGCACACGCCGTCCCGATCCGGCGCAGCCGCGAGCCGGTCCCGCGCTGCCGGGGTGCGAACCGGGCGATCCCCCGCGCCGGTTCCGGTCCGACGAGCCACGGGCCCGAGCCGTCGACGTCGTACGAGAAGGGGCCCGATCCGTCCGGGGCGTACCGGTACGGACCGCTGCCGTCCACCGCGTAGGCGGAGCGGAGGTCCTCGGCTGTCCACCCGAAGTCCTCGGGTGTCCGTCGTCGTGTCGTCGTCACGGTCTGCTCCTCCCACCGCGGCGTGGGAGCCGCGGGAGACCAGTCCACGCGTGGTCCCCATGCGTCGGCCATGTGCCTCCCGGGCGTCGGGCGGAAGTTCGCTGGGAGGTGACCCGACCAGGTATCTTGACATCGAGACATCCCGCGCCTGCGAGTAGCGTGGGGCGTACCGACGGCATGAACAAGGGAGTACCCGCCAGCATGGCCAAGATCATCTACACGCTCACGGACGAGGCGCCGTTCCTGGCGACCCACTCCTTCCTCCCGATCATCCAGGCCTTCGCCGGCACCGCCGGCGTCGACGTGGAGACCCGCGACATCTCGCTCTCCGGCCGGATCATCGCGCAGTTCCCGGAGCGGCTCACCGACGAGCAGCGCCTGGACGACGCCCTGACCGAGCTCGGGGAGCTCGCGGGGACCCCGGAAGCGAACATCATCAAGCTGCCGAACATCTCGGCGTCGATCCCGCAGCTCAAGGCGGCGATCAAGGAACTGCAGTCGCAGGGCTACGACCTCCCGGCGTACCCGGACGAGCCCGCCACGGACGAGGAGCGCGACGTCCGCGCCCGCTACGACCGCACCAAGGGCAGCGCCGTGAACCCGGTGCTGCGCGAGGGCAACTCCGACCGCCGTGCGCCGCTCTCGGTGAAGAACTACGCCAGGAAGCACCCGCACCGCATGGGCGCCTGGAGCCACGACTCGAAGACGAACGTCGTGACCATGGGCAAGGACGACTTCCGCTCGAACGAGCAGTCCTGGATCGCCCCCGCAGACGACACCCTGACCATCGAGTTCGTGGGTGCGGACGGCGAGAGCACCGTGCTCAAGCAGTCGATCCCGGTCCTCGCCGGCGAGGTCGTCGACGGCACCGTCCTGCACGTCCGTGCGCTCGAGGCCTTCCTGCGGGACCAGATCACCGCCGCGCAGGAGCAGGGCGTGCTGTTCTCCGTGCACCTCAAGGCCACGATGATGAAGGTCTCCGACCCGATCATCTTCGGCCACGTCATCCGCGCGTTCTTCCCGACCGTGTTCGAGCGCTTCGGCGCCGACCTCGCGGCCGCCGGCCTGAACCCGAACGACGGCCTCGGTTCGATCCTCGCCGGGCTCGACTCCGTCCCGAACGGTGCAGCGATCAAGCAGGCGTTCGACGAGGGGCTCGACGCCGGCCCCGAGCTCGCGATGGTCGACTCGGACAAGGGCATCACGAACCTGCACGTCCCGAGCGACGTCATCGTCGACGCCTCGATGCCCGCGATGATCCGCACGTCCGGCCACATGTGGGGCCCGGACGGCGACGAGCACGACACCCTCGCGGTCATCCCGGACTCGAGCTACGCGGGCATCTACCAGACCGTCATCGAGGACTGCCGCGCGAACGGTGCCTTCGACCCGGCGACGATGGGCTCCGTGCCGAACGTCGGCCTGATGGCGCAGAAGGCCGAGGAGTACGGCTCGCACGACAAGACCTTTGAGGTCCCGGCGGCCGGTCGTGTGCGCGTCGTGACGAGCGGCGGCGAGACCGTCATCGAGCACGAGGTCGAGGCCGGGGACATCTGGCGTGCCTGCCAGACCAAGGACGTGGCGATCCGCGACTGGGTGAAGCTCGCCGTGACGCGCGCCCGGGCCTCGGCGACCCCGGCCGTGTTCTGGCTCGACGAGACGCGTGCGCACGACGCGAACCTCATCGGCCTCGTGGAGACCTACCTCGCCGAGCACGACACCGACGGCCTGCAGATCGAGATCATGTCGCCCGAGGACGCCATGGCCTTCTCGCTCGAGCGCATCCGTCGCGGCGAGGACACCATCTCGGTCACGGGCAACGTGCTCCGCGACTACCTCACCGACCTGTTCCCGATCATGGAGCTCGGCACCTCGGCGAAGATGCTCTCCGTCGTCCCGCTCCTCGGCGGCGGCGGCCTGTTCGAGACCGGTGCCGGTGGCTCCGCCCCGAAGCACGTGCAGCAGCTCGTCGAGCAGAACTACCTGCGGTGGGACTCGCTCGGCGAGTTCCTCGCGCTCGCGGTGTCGTTCGAGCACCTCGCGGGCGTGACCGGCAACCAGCGCGCGAAGGTCCTCGGCGAGACGCTCGATCGTGCCACCGGGACCTTCCTCGACGAGAACAAGTCGCCGGGTCGCAAGCTCGGCTCGATCGACAACCGGGGCAGCCACTACTACCTCGCGAAGTACTGGGCGGAGGAGCTCGCGGCACAGACCGACGACGCGGAGCTCGCGGCGGCCTTCGCGGACGTGGCGAAGTCGCTCGGGGCGGACGAGCAGACGATCGTCGACGAGCTGAACGGCGTGCAGGGACACCCGGCGGACATCGGCGGGTACTACCGTCCCGACGACGCCAAGACCGGCGCGGTGATGCGCCCGTCCGCGACGCTCAACGGGATCCTGGCCGCGCTGTAGGCGCGACCCCCTGACGGACGGGAGGCCCGGTGCCGGCTGGCACCGGGCCTCCCGTCCGTCTCGGGGCGCGGCGGCGCCGGGGGTGCGCGCCGGCCTCCCGGGCCGGCGACACGCGGGGTTGCAGCGTCCGGTGGTCGCAAGGTGTCGCAACGGGCGCCGATGGACGACGTTCCGTGACCGTTCGACGATCCTGAGCGGGGTGTCGTGACCACTCGGCTCGGCGACCAGTGCGCGCACGCGCCCCGGCCGTCAGCTGCGCGCGGGCACCGGCGGGCCGACGACGAGCAGGCCCGAGAACACGAGCGCCACCGCCACGACACCGATCGCGACCGAGAGCACCGGACGCCGCACCACGAAGAACAGCAGGCGGTCCCAGAAGCCAGACCGCCCCTCAGCCGACCGCCGCCACGGGCCGTCGAGCATCCCGCGCCGGGCCACCGCGACCTCGAACGGCACCGTCGCGTACGGCACGACGGCGCTCGCCCACCCGAGCACGAGCGCGCCGAACGACCAGCGCTGGTTCACGGCGACGACCGTCGTGACGACGAGGTAGGCGAGGAACACGAAGCCGTGCACCCCGCCGCCGATGCGCACGCCCCAGTCGCCGGCGTCGAAGCCGTACTTCAGCACCATCCCGGCGATGAGCAGGGTCCAGGTCACGAGTTCGGCGACCGCGGCCGCACGGAACAGGGATCGGGGAGTCATGCGGACATCGTCGCGTACCCCTCCCGACAGAACCCCGACACCGACAGCCCGACACGCCGCTGGTCGTATCGATTCGACCCGCGCCCCGACTAGCGTTGTCGTCATGTCGACGAGGACAACGACCGCCACGACGGACACCGCCCCACCCCTGCGCGTGGGGGTGATCGGACTCGGCTTCGCCGGCACCACGCACCTCGACGCCTACACCGCGGTCCCCGGGGTCGAGGTGGTCGCCCTCGCCGGCCAGGAGACCGACCGGCTGCACGAGCTCGCCGACTCCCGAGGCGTGCCGCACCGGTACGAGGACTGGCAGGACCTCGTCGCCCGCGACGACCTCGACATCGTGTCGATCGGCGTCCCCAACGCCCTGCACCACCCCATCGCCGTGGCGGCGCTCGAGTCCGGCAAGCACGTGTTCTGCGAGAAGCCGCTCGCGACGACCGGCGACCAGGCGCAGGAGATGGTCGACGCCGCCGTGCGGAACGACCGCGTGCTCGAGGTCGCCTACAACCACCGCCGGCGTGCCGACGTGCAGTTCCTCAGCGGCCACCTCGCGCAGCGCGACGCCGACGGCAACGGGCCGCTCGGACACGTATACCACGCACGCGCCTCCTGGCTGCGGCGAGCGGGGATCCCGGGCATCAGGAGCTGGTTCGCGAACAAGGAGACCGCGGGTGGTGGTCCGCTCATCGACCTCGGCTCGCACGTGCTCGACATCGCCCTGCACCTGCTCGGCGAACCGCGCGTCGTGACCGCGAGCGCGGTGGCGTACAACGAGCTCGGCAGCGCCGGTCGGGGCGGCAGCGACCGGGACCCGGTGTCCGCGGCCACGGGTCGGCCGTTCGACGTCGAGGACTTCGCGAGCGCCCTGCTCCGGTTCGAGGACGGGTCGAGCCTGCAGCTCCAGGCGAGCTGGGCCAGCTACTCGAAGGACGTCGAGGACATCGAGGTCGAGCTGCTCGGCTCGACCGGCGGCGCCCGGCTGTTCGTCCGCGACTACGCCACCGAGGGCACCGTGACGCTGTACTCCGACGAGCAGGGCGTGCCGACGGTCACCCGACCGGGCGTGCGCGTCCCGTCGGGGCACCACCAGCGCGTCATCGAGGAGTTCCTGGACACGATCCGCTCCGGGGCCCACGAGGGGCACCACGGGGAGTTCGCACTGCACCGCAGCCGTGTCGTCGACGCGATCTACGCGTCCGCTGCTGCGGGTCGAGAGATGGAGGTCGCCGCATGAGCAAGGACGCACCCAGGATCGTCGTCTGGAACGAGAACGTGCACGAGAGCCGCGGCGACGCCACGGTCATCGGGCACTACCCCGACGGCATGCACGCGGTGATCGCTGCCGCGCTCCGCGAGCTCGTGCCGGGCGCCGACGTGTCCACCGCGACGCTCCAGGAGCCCGAGCACGGCCTCACCGCCGAACGCCTGGCGCAGACGGACGTGCTGTTCTGGTGGGGCCACGCCGCCCACGACGAGGTCTCGGACGAGGTCGTCCAGCGCGTGGTCGACGCCGTGCACGCCGGCATGGGCCTCGTGGTCCTGCACTCCGGCCACTACTCGAAGCCGTTCACGCGCCTGATGGGCACCACGTGCTCGCTGAAGTGGCGCAACGACGGGCAGGACCGCGAGCTCGTCTGGACGATCGCCCCGGACCACCCCATCGCCGAGGGCGTCCCGCACCCGATCGTCATCGACCAGCAGGAGATGTACGGCGAGTTCTTCGACATCCCGCGCCCCGACGAGGAGGTCTTCCTCTCCACGTTCTCCGGCGGCGAGGTGTTCCGTTCGGGCGTCGCGTACCGTCGTGGCCTCGGTCGGGTCTTCTACTTCTCCCCTGGCGACCAGGAGTACCCGGTGTACCACCACCCGGACGTGCAGCGGGTCCTCGCGAACGCCGCGCGCTGGGCCGCGCCGGTGTCCGAGCGCCGCGAGCTGACGGCTGACCCCCACCCTCGGGACTGGTTCACCGCGGAGGGTGCGGGTAGACAGGGCGTGTGACGCAGTCCTCCACCGCCCTCCCGCTCGACCCCGCGGCACGGCGTACCGCCGTCGTCGAGGCCCTCGGCGTGCTCGGCAGCGGTCCCGAGGAGCGCTTCGACCGGATCACCCGGATGACGCAGGAGGCCTTCGGGGTCCCGCTGACGTTCCTCAACCTCGTGCACCACGACGTCGTCACCACGCAGTCGACCTTCGGGTGGCAGCAGGGCTCGAGCGTGCCCGCGTCGGAGCAGTTCTGCGCGACGACGGTCCTGACGCCCGAGCCGATGGTGATCCCCGACACGACGCTCGACGTCCGCTTCGCCACCACGGCAGCGGTCGCCGAGCACGGGATCCGCTTCTACGCCGGCGCTCCGCTGTCGATGCTGGACGGCACCCGCGTCGGGACGCTCTGCATCATGGACGCCCAGCCGCGCGAGTTCGGTGCGGAGGACGTCGCCCTGCTCCGCGACCTCGCGCGGTGGGCGGAGCGTGAACTCGGGCACGCGATCGACCGGCGGCGGGTCCGTCGGGTGCTCGAGGGCCTCGCGCCGGCGCCGGTCGAGGTCCCGGGGCACACGGTCACGACGGCCTCGGCGCAGCCGGACGGCGGCGGTGGCGACGTCGTGGACCAGCGGGTGGCAGCGGACGGCGCCCTGCACCTGACGGTCGGCACCGTGGCCGCCGGTCGGGCGTCGGCGCTCCTCGCCTCCGCGGTCCGCGGGGCGGTCGCCGCCCGGACGGACGTCCCGCTCGAGCGTGCGGTGGCCGGCCTGGAGGCACAGCTCGCCCCCGACCTGTCCCTCGCCGGAGCGGTCGCCACGCTGGTGCACGCGCGGGTCGACCCGCGGACCGGTCACGTGGACGTCGTGGACCTCGGGCACGGCCTGGCGGCCGTCGTCCGCGCGGACGGACCGGTCGAGGAACTCCGGAGCGCGAGTCTGCCGGTCGGTCTGCGGCCGCAGGGCTCCGACCGGACGCCGGTCCCGGTCGACCTCGGGTCCGGGGACGTCCTCGTGCTCGCGTCCGACGGCGCGCTCGCGCTCCCCGGAGTGGACGGCCCGACCGACCTCGCACGGACCGCCGCCGGAGGGGACGAAGCCGTCCGGGCGCTGATCGACGCCGCGGCACCGACGCTCGCGGCGACCGTCACGACCGTCTGCCGGGACTGACCCCTCAGCGCTGCCGGGGGCGTGCGGTGGGCCCGGTCAGGGCGACCACGAGCAGCGTCGCGAGCATGCCGACGCCCGCGAGCACGAGACCGAGGCCGGCGACCTTCCAGTAGGCGCTGCCGACGACCTGCGGCTGCGTGATCGCGTCCGGCCACCACGCGTCGATGACGGGGACCGTGGGCGGGAACGGATCGAGCGCGAACACCACGAGCCCGCCGAGCAGGAGCGCGATGCCGACACCGGCCATCGCGCCGCGGGAGCGCCGCAGCATGCGGACGACCAGGGCGGCCGCCATGGCGACGAGTCCGGCCACGGCGACGAGGAACGCCGTCACGACCACGGCCTGCGGCGCGAGCGCGAACCAGTCGAGCACCGCCACGGGCAGCAGCAGCCACCGACCCGTCCGGGCCAGGAGCGCCGGGTTCGTCCACGCCTGCATGCCGACGACCGTAGGGCACGAGGGCTGGACGACGCCCGGTGGTGGGCTGTGACCCGGCCGGACGCCGGACCTCGGTAGCATCCACTCCGGAGGTCGTGCATGGCAGAGGACGGACCCTCCCGGCAGCGGCGGGCCGTCGCGACCCGGGCGGCGATCATCGAGGGTGCCGCGAGGGAGTTCGACGAGCGCGGGTACGTCGGTGCGTCGATGGACGGGGTCGCCGAACGGGCCGGGGTGACGAAGGGTGCGCTGTACTTCCACTTCGCGTCCAAGGCCGACCTCGCCGGGGCCGTCGTCGCCCGCCAGCACGAGGTGTCCCGCGCCTACGCCGAGGTCGCGCACGCCCGGGGTCGGACGCCGCTCGAGTCGATGATGTGGATGTCGCAGGGACTCGCGGTCCAGATGACCACCGAGGTCGTCGTCAGCGCGGGGATCCGGCTCTCGACCGAGCCCGCCGGCAACGGGATCGCCCGCCAGGACCCCTACACCGACTGGATGCGCGTGACGGCCGACATCTTCCGCGAGGCCATCGCTGCCGGCGAGGTCGACGACCGCTGGGACCCGGCGCTCATCGGCCGGGTCGTCAGCCCCGCGTACACCGGCGTGCAGGCGGTCTCGGACGTCCTCGCGGACCGGGCGGACCTGTTCGAGCGGCTCCGGGAGCTCTGGACCGTGCTCCTCGCCGCGTTCGTGACGGAACGGACGCGGCCGGAGATCCCGCGCCTGGTCGCGATCATCGCCCCCGACGCCGAGGGACGACCGGTTCGGTGACGCGGGTCCCCCCAGGGACACCCACGTCACCTCAGCACGAGGATACCAACCGGTACGTTCCCGTTCCGGCCCCCGTTCACGGGTGCCGACGGCGGTAGCCTCGAGCCGTGCCCACCCCCGCCGCCGAGGTGCACGTCGACGTCCCGCTCGTGCGGGCGCTCCTCCGTGCCCAGCACCCCGACCTCGCCGACCGGCCGCTCGAGGTCGCCGCGAACGGCTGGGACAACGTGCTCGTCCGGCTCGGCGACGACCTGGCGGTCCGACTCCCCCGACGGGCGGCGGCCGCGCGGCTGATCGAGCACGAGCAGCGTTGGTTGCCGGAGATCGCCCGTCGGGTCGCGCCGGTGGTCCCGGTCCCCGCGCCCGTGCGGACCGGCGTGCCGACCGACGGCTACCCGTGGGCGTGGAGCGTCGTGCCGTGGCTGCCGGGCGTCGCCGCGGGCGAACGGGTCGGCGGCAGCCGGGTCGGTGCGGCGCTCGCCGCCTTCCTCGACCTCCTGCACGTGCCCGCCCCCGCGGACGCGCCCGTGAACCCGGTCCGGGCCGTCCCCCTCGCGCAGCGCTCCGACGCGGTGCTCCACCGGTTGGCGACCGCGGACGTGCCCCGCGCCCTGGAGCTGGCCGCGGTCTGGCGGACCGCCGCCGCCCTGCCGGCGTCCACCGAGCCTCCCGTCTGGGTCCACGGCGACCTGCACCCCTTCAACCTGCTCGTCGAGCCGGACGCCGACGGCGGCCGCCTGACGGCGGTCGTCGACTTCGGCGACGTGACCTCGGGGGACCGCGCCGTCGACCTCGCGACCGCCTGGCTGACGCTCGACCGGGAGGCCCGCTGCGGCTTCCGGACAGCGCTGGCCGTCGACGACGAGACGTGGGAGCGGGCCCGCGGCTGGGCCGTCTCGATCGCCTCGGCCCTGCACACCACCTCCGACCCCGCGTTCCGCGCGGTCGGCCGACGTGCGATCGACGCCCTCCTCGACGACCGAGGGCTGTTGCGGCGCACGGACCCGGGGTTACCCTGACCCCCACACATCCGTGCACGTGAAGATCGGAGGGGCCTGATGACCCTCGAGTTCCGCGTCCAGCACGACGTCGCCACCGACGCCTCACCCGTCCCCAGTCCGCCCGCACGCCGAGGGATCCGCGGCCTGCTCGACCGGTACGCCGTCCACCGCGCGGCCGTCCGGACCCGCCGTGCCACAGCCCGCGTCGAGGAGCTGCACGAGCTCGAGGCGCTGCTCTCCAGCGCACGCGCGGTCATCGAGCGCGGTTGGATCCAGCACGCCTGGTTCGCGTACCTCGACGACCACGGCCGCGTGCGCAAGGCCTCGAGCGCCTCCGCGGTCGGCGTGCAGGGCCGACCGCTCGTCGGCGCCTGCCTCGTCGGTTCGGTCGTCTACGCGGCCGGCGGTCCGACGGCCGTCCACTCGCAGCGGGTCCAGCGCGCCCTCGACCTCGTGTGGAACGCGCTCGCGGTTGAGGAGGGCTCCCCCGTGCTCTGGTGCCCGGCGCCCGACGTGCGGATGGCGCGCGTCCGCGACCTGACGAGCTGGAACGACCGGGCCTCCCGGACCTCGGCGGAGGTCGCCGGGCTGCTCCTGACGGCCGAGCGCGTCGCCGTGCACGAGTCGGCGCGCGTCCAGGCGACCGTCCGCGACCACGGCCTGGCACGATCGGGAGCATGAACGACGAGGTCCCCGACGACGACGTCCCCGAGGTCCGCCCCGCGGCCCCGGGGACGGCCGTCGCCGACCGTGCGGTGACCGGCTCCGAGAAGGAGACGCTGCACCGCTACCTCAAGAAGCACCGGGCGGCACTGCTCGCCAAGGTCGAGGGGCTGGCCGAGCGGCAGGCGCGCTGGCCGTTGACCCCGACGGGCACCAACCTGCTCGGGCTCGTCAAGCACGTCGCGGGCGTGCAGGTCGGGTACCTCGGCGAGGTCTTCGGTCGCCCGCTGCCCGACTCCCCCGCCTGGCTCGAGTCGTGGGAGGGCGACGACATGTACGCGTCCCTCGACGAGACCATGGCCGACGTGATCGCGTTCCACCACCGGTCCGCCGCGCACGCCGACGCCACGATCGAGGCGCTCGACCTCGACGCCCGCGGCGCCGTCCCGTGGTGGCCCGAGGAGCGCCGCGAGGTCACCCTCCACCAGGTCCTCGTGCACCTCGGGTACGAGGTCGCCCGGCACGCCGGCCACGCCGACATCGTCCGCGAGATGCTCGACGGCACCGCGGGCGACGGGGACGGCAACCTCGCCGAGAAGAGCGCCACCGACTGGGTCGCGTGGCGCGAGCACCTCGTCGACGTCGCCGAGCGGGCCGGGCTCCGCGACCTGCGCGCATAGCCGACCCCCGCTCGGTATCGTTACCGTTCTCCCAGGGAGGACGTGCGGCACCACGGGTGACCAGGCGTTTTCATCGCACCTGCTCGGCCCTGACCCGTCGATCCGAACATTTGCAGATGTACAAGAAGCGACGCGCTGCGTAGCTTGGTCCGCGTTCGTGCCCCGATCTGTGGGCACTTCGACCGACCAGGAAGGAGCGCCCACCCGTGTTCCAGTACGTCGTGGAGCGATGGGACCAGATCTGGTTCTCCTCGTGGCAGCACTTCTCGCTGGTGGTCCAGTGCGTCGTCCTCGCCACCCTCATCGCCGTGGTGCTCGCCGCACTCGTCTACCGCATCCCCGGACTCCGGGCCGCCGCGAACGAGGTGTCGACCGTCGGGTTGACCCTGCCGTCGTTCGCCGTGATCGGCCTGCTGCTCGTCCCGCTCGGCTTCGGTGTCGTCCCGTCCGTGGTGACCGTGACGTTCTTCGCCGCCCTGCCGATCCTCCGGAACGCGGTCGTCGGGCTCGGTGAGATCCCGGACACCATCGTCGAGTCCGCCCGTGGCATCGGCATGAGCCGCTTCCGCACCCTCGTGCAGGTCGAGCTGCCGATGGCGTGGCCGATCATCCTCACCGGCGTGCGGGTCTCCGCGCAGATGGTGATGGGCGTCGCCGCGGTCGCCGCGTACGCGCTCGGCCCGGGGCTCGGTGGCTTCATCTTCTCCGGGCTGTCCCGACTCGGCGGCGCGAACGCCCTCAACTCCGTGGTCGTCGGCACCGTGGGCGTGGTCCTCCTCGCCCTGGTCCTCGACCTTCTGCTCCTCGGCCTCGGCCGTCTGACCATCTCGCGAGGTATCCGTGTCCAGCACTGAACGCAGCAGCACTGAACGCAGCAGCACCGACCAAGCCAGCGCTGCCCACACCGGCACCGCCACCGCCGACCCGTCCGTCACCGGGCGCGGGATCCTGCTCGACGAGGTCACGAAGCGCTACCCCGGCCAGGCGAAGCCCGCGGTCGACGGCATCACGCTCGAGATCCCGGCCGGCAAGGTCGTCATGCTCGTCGGCCCGTCCGGCTGCGGCAAGACCACCACGCTCAAGATGATCAACCGCCTGATCGAGCCCACCGAGGGCCGCATCGTCGTGGGCGAGGACGACGTCACGAACATCGACGGCGACGAGCTCCGTCGGCGCATGGGCTACGTGATCCAGGCCGGCGGCCTCTTCCCGCACATGACCGTCGCGGCGAACATCGCGATCGTGCCGAAGATGCTCGGCTGGTCGAAGGACAAGATCGCCGCCCGCGTCGACGAGCTCCTCGACCTGGTCTCGCTCGACCCGGACACCTACCGTGACCGGTACCCCCGTGAGCTCTCCGGCGGCCAGCAGCAGCGCGTCGGTGTGGCCCGGGCGCTCGCCGCGGACCCGCCCGTCCTGCTGATGGACGAACCGTTCGGCGCGGTCGACCCGATCACCCGGCAGCGGCTGCAGGACGAGCTGCTCCGCATCCAGGAGGAGCTGCACAAGACGATCGTCATCGTCACGCACGACTTCGACGAGGCCGTGAAGCTCGGCGACTGGATCGTCGTGTTCTCCGAGGGTGCCCACATCGTGCAGTACGACACCCCGGAGCGCATCCTCGCCGAGCCCGCGAACGAGTTCGTGGAGAACTTCATCGGGTCGGGCGCCGGGCTCAAGCAGCTCACGCTGAACCGGGTGCGGGACGTCGAGGTCGAGTCGGCCGTGACCTGCTCCCCCGGCGAGGAGGCGAAGGCCGTCCTCCAGCGCATGCGCGAGGCCGGTGGACACGGGCACGCCGTCGTGGTGGACCGTCGCCAGCGGCCGATCGGTTGGCCGACCCGCCGCCAGATCGAGCGGCTCGACCGCATCCCGGAGGGCATCGACCCCGACCTGCCCGTCGTCGGCGAGGCCGCGACCCTGAACGACGCGCTCGACACCATGCTCGTGTCGAGCGCCGGCGCCGCGCTCGTCACCGGACGTCGTGACGCCTTCCGCGGGGTGATCACCGTCGAGACCGTCATGGACGCCATCACGAAGTCGCGCGCCGCCGCGGCCGAGGAGCAGGCGTACACCCCGGTCGGCACGAACACGAACCCGATCGAGACGATGCCGTCCGCACCGGCGCCCACCGCGGCACCGGTCGCCGACCCGGAGCGCGCCGATGGCTGACGTCGTCGCGACCGGGATCGATCGTTCCGCACGCAGCGCACGGCGCTCCCTCGTCGTGCAGCCGGTGGTCATACTCGTGGCACTGATCGTGTTCGCCGTTTGGCTGAACACGGCCGAGCTGACCGCCACCGAGCGCAGCACCCTCAACCCGGCGGACATCCTCGACCTGACCTGGCAGCACCTGACGCTCACCGCCGAGGCGACGGCGATCGTCCTCGTGCTGGGGATCCCGCTCGGGATCGTGCTGACCCGAGGCTGGCTCCGGAGGGCGAGCGGGGTGGTCCTGGCCGTCGCAAACTTCGGGCAGGCCGCGCCAGCGGTCGGCCTCATCGTGCTGCTCGCGGCGTGGTTGGGCCTCAACAGCTGGTCTGCTGTCGTCGCCCTCGTCCTCTACGCGATCCTCCCGGTGCTCCGCAACACGATCATCGGCATCGAGAGCGTCGACCAGCGACTCGTCGAAGCCGGCCGAGGGATGGGGATGAGTGCCTCCGCGGTCCTCGTCCGGGTGGAGCTCCCCCTCGCCGTACCGGTCATGCTCGCGGGCATCCGTACTGCGCTGGTGCTCCTCGTCGGGACCGCGACGCTCGCCACCTTCATCGGTGCAGGCGGTCTCGGACTCCTCATCACGACAGGCGTGAAGCTGTTCCTCCCGTCGGTCCTCATCTCGGGCGCGGTTCTGGTCGCACTGCTCGCCCTCGCCATCGACTGGCTCGGCCGCGTCGTCGAGACGGTTGCCCGACCGAAGGGACTTCGATGAAGCGCATATGCTCCGACAACACGGTGCTCGACCCTCGGAGGAGCCGACGACGGCCACGGACCGTTGCGGTCGCCCTCGGTGCCCTCGCAGTGATCTCCCTCGCGGGCTGCGGACTTCAGCCGTCCACGGCCTACGTCCCCGGCGTCGAGCCGGCGTCGATCGAACGGATCGAGGACCTCCCAGCCGGGGCCCACGTCACCGTGACCTCGAAGGACTTCACGGAGCAGCTCGTCCTCGGCAAGATCGGCGTCATCGCGGCCAAGGCAGCGGGCTTCGAGGTCACGGACGAGACCAACGTCCCCGGCAGTGTCGCGGTGCGGCAGCTGATGCTCGACGGGGGAGCGGACATGACCTACGAGTACACCGGAACCGCCTGGCTCTCGTTCATGGGCCACTCCGATCCGATCCGCGACGCGGAGGACCAGTACGTTGCTGTCCGGGACCAAGACGAGCAGAACGGGCTCACCTGGCTGCGACCTGCACCGATGAACAACACGTACGCATTCGCGGTCCGGTCCGAAGCGGTCGACGAACTCGATGGCATCACGCGGCTGTCCCAGGTGAAGGACCTACCGAAATCCGAGCGGACGTTCTGCGTCGAGTCGGAGTTCTACTCCCGGCCTGACGGGTTCAAGCCGATGCTCGAGAAGTACGGATTGCAACTCGGCGATGGTGCTGACGGAATTCCTCGCGACAATGTGAGTATCCTTGACACCGGCACCGTCTACACCGCGACCGACCGGGGGAAGTGCAATTTCGGCGAGGTGTTCACGACCGACGGAAGAATCAAGGCACTCGGACTCTCCGTGCTCGAGGACGACGAGCAGTTCTTCCCGAACTACAACGTTTCGCCCGTGCTGAACAGCACGACACTCAAGAAGTACCCGCAACTGCAAGACGTTTACGACCAGATATCGCCGAAGCTCACCGACGCTGTCCTGCAGGAACTCAACCGTCAGGTGGACGTCGAAGGACGGGAGCCCGCCGACGTGGCGCTCGACTGGATGGTCAACGAGGGGTTCGTCGAGCGGCGCTGACGTCCGGCTCGCCTTGTCGTTCCTGGCTCGGGACGGAAGCCTGCCCCGGATCGACCGGCGGCAGGCTTCCGGCCTCATCAGAGCGAGCAGCTGACGTACGGCTTCTCCGCGGACGTGGCCTTGCCGTAGAGCGTGGTCACCGCGAAGTACGTTGTGCCGACAGGGAGGACGTGATCCTTGACCTTCCCTGCTTTCCACTGCAACGCACCCGATCCCCCGTCTTGGATGAGGATCCCTCCGCGCTTACCGGTCGTGATCCCGACCCCGACTCGTCGTGACGAGCCGCAGTATCCTCCGAGAGCGACGACGTTGCAGGTCGTGACGCCGCCGCTGTACTTGCATTCGATCTTCGGGAGCTTGGCGGCACTCGCCGGCGCGGGTGCAATCATGAGCCCCGCTGCGACGACGACCGCGCCGATGATCCCGAACATTCCCTTGCGTGTGTTCATCACTTTCCCCTTCGTGATTGTACGGCAGGGCCGTTCTGACCCCCTCGACCACCCTCGTACACATTCGCAGAGTCGGCAACCCCAAGCCAGAAATGATGTCGGAACCACATGACTGCGGCAATTCGGCAGATCCGCCGACGTCGCCTTCGACTGGATGACGAAGGAAAGCTTCATCAGCAAGGGCTGACGCGACCAGGAGACGGACTGGAGGCCCGTGGCGACCCCGCCAGGGGCCTCCAGTCCGCGTGTCAGACGGTCGCGATCCGCGACGCCGTGTCGCGGATCAACGCGACCACCTCGGCGCGCACCTCGTCCGCGCTCTCGCCCTCCTGGCGCGCCGCGCTCCGCAGCGCGGTCATGCACATGCCGAGCAGCATCTCGGCGGCCTGGGCGGTGGCGGCCTCCGGCCCCCACGCCGGGTCGCGTGCCAGCACGGTCCGGACCGCGCCGACCATCGCCTCCGACACCGTCGTCATCCGCGTGACCTGCCGCCGCATGAGCTGCGGGAACCGCACGACGAGCTCCTTGCGGGCCGTCCGCTCGGTCTCGTCCGCGAACGTGTCGCCGAACACCAGGAACGCGAGGTCGACGACCGCCTGTGCCGCCGGCTCCCCCGCGACCGCCTCGAGGTGCGCGGCCAACGCCTCCGCCGACAGGTCGAGCTCGGTGTGCCCGAGGACGGCGTCCTCCTTCGAGTCGAAGTAGTTGAAGAACGTCCGGGGCGAGATGTCCGCCCGCGCGGCGATCTGCTCGATCGTGGTGTGGTCGATCTCGTGTTCGAGCGCCAGCGACCGGGCCGACTCGGCGATGCGTCGTCGCGTCTCGATGCGCTTCCGGTCGCGCAGACCCAGTGGCTCGGGCATGCACCGACTGTAGCCGTCGGTGGGCACCGCGGCGGTGACGTGCATAGTGTCGGGTCCGTGGCGGCGTTCGGACGGGACATCGGGGACGGGTGCACGCTGACGCTGCGCGACCTCACGACCGTCGGGCCGCTGCACGACCTCGTCGTCGCGAACCTCGACCGGCTCCGGGCCGCCGAACCCTGGGCGTGGCAGGTGCAGAGCGCCGACACGATCGCCGTGCACACCGAGCACCTGCTCGGCCAGTACGCCATGGACCGGTCGCTCCCGTGCGTCATCCGGTCGGACGACCGCATCGTCGGGGCTGCGTCACTGGCCTTCGACCCGTACCTGGGGCAGGCGTCGCTCGGTTACTGGATCGACGCCGGCCAGGAGGGACGGGGCATCGTCCGCCGCGCGGCCACCGTCCTCGTCGGCGTGGCCCGGGCGCGGGGGTGCGCGCGGGTCGAGATCCGGACGGCGGTCGACAACGAGCGCAGCCGCCGGCTCGCCGAGCGGCTCGGGTTCGTGCACGAGGGGACGCTGCGGAGCGCGATGCCGCTGGGGTCGCGGCGCGTGGACGTGGCGGTGTACGGACTGGTGCTCTGAGCGGTGGGCGCTCCGACGCGCCAGTGCTGACGGCGCTATCGAGTCGCGCGCTTCGTGTCACCGACGCCGCTCGCTGCGCGGAGGTGCGCGGCGACCCGCTCGGCGAACACCGGGCAGCCGGCGTCCCGCAGCGCGACCGCGAGGCCCTTCCGGTTCGGCCGTCCGTTCCAGTACCGGTTCTGGTCGAGGACGACGTTGCGGACGAGCCACGGAACGGCGTCGTCGATCAGTACGAAGAAGTCGTCGCACCCGTACACCTCGTACGGCAGCGCGTCGAGGTCATCGAAACCACGGTCCTCCGTCAGCAGTACATCGGCCCGGCAGGCGAGCGCCGCGGCATGGACGTGCCGGTCCTTCCGGTCGCTGCCGGGCCAGTGAGCGAGACCGTCGAAGTCCTCCACGAGTTCGTCGACGGCGCCCCTGATACTTCGCACGAGCTGCGTCGTCGCGCCACCGTCGCGGTCGGGATGGGTCGCGCGCAACCGTGCCACCACCTCGGCCAGGACGTCCTCGGTCGTGTGGAGCTGGAACATCCGCGGTACTTCGGCGCGGAGCAGGCAGAGCCAGTCCCGCAGTGTCCTGCTGAAGAAGACGTTGGCGTCGACGAAGACCCGTTGGACCATTTCGGAACACTACCGGTGATGTTCCAACTTCACTCGAACGCTTCGCCGGCCGTCCGGACCTCGCGAGCCGCTGCCCGACGCTCGGCATCTCGGCGCTCCCGGAACTCGACGACGTCACGGCGACGGAGTCTCGTGTGGCTCCCGACCTTCGTCGAGGCGACCTCGCCCGCTCGGATCAGCTTCATGAGCGTCGGGCGCGAGATCCCGAGTTCCTTGGCCGCCGTCGTCGTCGTGAGTTCTTCGGGTACGGAGACTGTGACGAGCGCCGAGCCGTTCGCGGTCGCGCGGATCGTGTTCATCACGAAAGTGGCGAGGTGTGCGGGCATCGTCATGCACGTCCCATCGTCGAGGGTGACCGACACGTCCACGACGTCGCGGTCCCGTGCGCGCCCCACGATGTCCGCGGCCTCATCGCGCACGATCGGGTCCGGGGTCACGTCGTGCGAAGCCAGGGTGCGTACGGGTGCCATCGTGCTCTCCTGTCGATCGGCCGCACTGTCGGGACTCACACTACGAGGGTTGCACTTACAAGTGCAACCCATCGTCGATGGGCGGGACTCCTCGCTCCACGGCTCCGAGCGGTCAGCGGCCGGTGGTCACCCCGTGCCAGACGGCGAAGGAGCCGCCGATGACGAGCAGGGCGCCGACGAGCACCCAGATCGCGAGCGCGACGAGGTTGAGCAGGATGCCCCAACCGGCCCGGCCGCGTGCCATCGGCTCCCGCGACCGCGATGCGATGCCGAGGCAGAGCCCGACGATCGGGGCGAAGAAGGTCCAGCCCGCGAGCAGCGAGCAGATGCCGAGGACGAGGCTGGCCGTCCCGAGGCCGGTACGGGGAGCAGTCGGGTACGTGGTCATGGCTCCGACACTACGGACGCCGTGGTGGCGCGTCGTCCGTCCGGGCGCTGATCCGGGTCCGTCGAGCGGTTGACGGTCGCCCGTCGCCGGTATCGTCGTGGCATGGCCCTGTTCGGACGACGCAGCAAGAACGACGTGCGCGACCGACCCGTGAGTCAGGTCGAACTCAAGCGCGCCGTCGACGAGGGGTTCCTCATCGCCAAGGCCGCGATCGTCGTGGCGGTCGCGAACCGCATCATCACGAACGCCCTCCGCGACCAGGGGTACTTCGACCACGCCCTCATCGCCGACGCCGCGCGTCAGGAACTCCACCGGATGGCCGAGGAGCAGCGCGGGGACGCCGCCCGGATGCGCGAGATCCGTGCGACGTCGAGCAAGCAGAAGGGTCGCTCGCGGCACCAGCACGACTACCGCCGCGGCGACGACCACAAGCTGCGCACGCGCGAGGCCACGTACGAGGAGCTCGCCGCCCTGCTCGACCGCCGACGCGACGACCAGAAGTTCGTCGACGGCATCGTGCTGCAGGCCCGGGCGCGAGCGTGGGACGACATCGGCACGACGGTGGTCGGGCGACTCGGCTGGGCGCAGCGTCCGACCGACGACTACGAGGTCGGCCGGGACGAGCGTCTGCAGCAGATGCTCGACGAGGACTTCGCGACCCTGCTCGCCGAACACCCGGTCGGGTCCACCGCTCCCGATGCCGACGAGCCCGACGACGTCGACGGTGACGAGGACGGGTCCGACCCGGCCGACGCCGACACCGCCCGCGCCTGACGACCAGCCCTGAGCGCTCGCGGACGCCCGGGTCCCTAGGCTCGGACCCATGGTGGACGCGGTGGTGGTCGGAGCAGGGCCGAACGGACTCGCGGCAGCGGTGACGCTCGCGCGCGCCGGGCTGAGCGTCGAGGTCGTCGAACGGAACGACACGATCGGCGGGGGAGCCCGCACGGCCGAGCTCACGCTGCCCGGCTTCCTGCACGACGTCTGCTCCGCCGTGCACCCCATGGCCCTGCAGTCCGAGTTCTTCCGCGCGTTCCGCCTGGAGGACCGCATCGAGCTGCGCCTGCCGGAGGTCCAGTACGGCCACCCGCTCGACGGCGGCCGCGCGGGCATCGCGTACCGGGACATCGCCGAGACCGCGGCGGGGCTCGGCGCCGACGGCCCGGCGTTCCACCAGCTCATGGCCCCGCTGGCGCGGCACTCCGACCAGGTCGCGGACTTCGCGACCGATGCGCTCCTGCACGTCCCACGGCACCCGGTGACCGTCGCGAAGTTCGGCCTCCGCGCGCTCGAGCAGGGCACGCGCGCGTGGAACGCCCGGTTCCGTGAGGACGTCGCGCCCGCGATGGTCACGGGCGTCGCCGCGCACTCGATCCAGCACGTGCCCTCGCTCGCGACCGCGGCCGCGGCGCTGTCGCTCGGCTCCTACGCCCACGCCCGCGGCTGGCCCGTCCCGATCGGCGGCAGCCAGGCGATCGTCGACGCCCTCGCGGCCGACCTCGTCGCGCACGGCGGCACGATCGAGACCGGCCGCGAGGTCACGAGCCTCGGAGACCTCACGCCGGCAAAGGCGGTGCTCTTCGACACGAGCGTCCCCGGCATGCTCCGGATCGCGGGGAAGCAGATCCCGACCCCGAAGCGCGGGGCACTCCGGCGCTTCCGGTTCGGCAACGCCGCCGCCAAGGTCGACTTCGCGCTGTCCGGGCCGGTGCCGTGGGAGAACGAGCTGCTCCGGAAGGCGGGCACGGTGCACATCGGCGGGACGCGCGCCGAGATCGCCGCGGCCGAGGGGGCGGTGGCCCGCGGGCAGCACGCCGAGCGGCCCTACGTCCTCGGTTCGGAGCCCACCGTGGTCGACCCGAGCCGGGCTCCGGAGGGGAAGCACGTCTTCTGGGCGTACGCGCACGTGCCGGCCGGCTCCGACGTCGACCAGACCGAGGCCGTCACCCGGCAGATCGAGCGGTTCGCCCCGGGGTTCCGCGACCTCGTGCTCCACGCCTCGAGTCGCACGGCGGTCCAGATGGCCGAGTACAACCCGAACTACCAGGGCGGCGACATCGCGGCGGGGGCAGCGAGCTTCTGGCAGCTCGTCAAGCGCCCGGTGCTGTCGTCGGACCCGTGGCGCACGGGCGGCGGCATGTACCTCGCGTCGCAGAGCGCCGCACCGGGTCCCGGCGTGCACGGCATGGCCGGCTGGCACGCCGCGAGGAGCGCCCTGCGCCACACGTTCGGCCTGTCCGTCGACGTCGATCTCGCACCGGAGGACTGACCCATGGCGAAGAACGTCCGCATCCTGCACTGCCGCCCGGAGGACGTCTTCGACGTCCTGCGCGACGGCTGGCTCTTCACGACCTGGGTGGTCGGTGCGTCCCGGATGCGTGGACAGGACCCAGGGTGGCCAGCGGTCGGCACCCGGATCCACCACTCGTTCGGCGTGTGGCCGATCGTCATCGACGACACCACGACCGTCGAGGTCTGGGATCCGCCGCACGCGATGACGATCCGGCCGAAGGGCTGGCCCATCGGGGAGGCCCGGGTCGCGCTCACGGTCGAGGAGCACCGGCGCGGCTGCAAGGTCACGATCGTCGAGAACGCGATCGCGGGACCGGGTTCGTACGTGCCGGACTTCCTCATGCAGCCCGCGATCTGGGTGCGGAACCACGAGACGCTGCGGCGGCTCGGCTGGGTCGCCGCGGGTCGCGCCGGGCGCGACTGAAGATCGGACGGGAGGCCCGTGGCGGCGCCGCCACGGGCCTCCCGTCCGGTGCGACGGACGTCGCTACTCCGCGCGACTGAACGCGCTCGCGCGACGCACCTGGTCGTCCGTCAGGGCGACGCCCGTGTACCGCTCGAACTGCCGCGCTGCCTGCAGGGCGATGACCTCGGCCCCGGTGATGACGTGCTTGTCGGCCGTGCGACCGGCGCGGACGAGCGGCGTCTCGGAGGGGAACGCGACGACGTCGAAGACGGTGTGCGCGGCGGCGATCCGGGCGTCCTCGAAGGCGAGCGCGTCCTCGTCGTCACCGCGCATCCCGAGCGGCGTGACGTTCACGAGGACGTCGGCGTCGCCGGCGTCGCGCTCGTCCGCGACCCGCTCGTAGCCGTACTGCGCGGCGAGGGCCGGACCGGTCTCGTCGTTGCGGGCGACCACCGTGAGGTGCTCGAAGCCGGCACCGCGGAACGCCGCCGTGACGGCCTTGGCCATGCCACCGGATCCGCGCAGCAGCACCCGTGACGAGCGGTCGACGTCGTGGCTCGCGAGCAGGGACGCGACGGCCTCGTAGTCGGTGTTCGACGCGGTGAGCACGCCGTCGTCGTTCACGACCGTGTTGACGGACTGGATGGCCGCCGCGGACTCCTCGATGACGTCGACGAGCGGGATGATCGCCTCCTTGAAGGGCATCGATACCGAGCAGCCACGGATGCCGAGCGCCCGGATGCCCGCGACGGCGCCGGGGAGGTCGGTGGTCGTGAACGCCTTGTAGAGGAAGTTCAGCCCGAGCTCGTCGTACAGGAAGTTGTGGAACCGGGTGCCGATGTTGCTCGGGCGGGCCGCCAGCGACATGCAGACCTGCATGTCCTTGTTGAGGATGGGCATGCCGTCAGTCTCCCATGCTGGCGCTGATGGAGCGGTCCATGTCCGACGGTCCGGTGACCGGGGTACCGTCGACGGCATGGCAGAGCTCCCCGACACCATGCGCGCCGTCCGGTTCTCCGAGTGGGGTGACCGAACCGTCCTCCGCGTCGAGGAGGTCCCGGTCCCCGGGGTCGAGGCGGGCCGGGTGCTCGTCCGGGTCCGCGCCGCCGGCATCAACCCGGGGGAGTCCGCGATCCGTCAGGGTCTGTTCGACGGTGAGGACCCGTCGAAGCTGCCGTCGGGGCAGGGCACGGACTTCGCGGGCATCGTCGTGGCCGTCGGCGAGGGTGTGGACGGCGTCGACGAGGGCGAGGAGGTCCTCGGCTGGTCGTGGGAGCGGTCGAGCCAGGCCGAGTACGTGTCGGTGCCGGCCGGTCAGGTCGTGCAGAAGCCGCACCTGCTCCCCTGGGAGGTCGCGGGTGGGCTCGACATCGTGGCGACCACCGCGGCGGCTGCCGTCCGCGCCGTCGATCCGCGACCGGGGGAGACCGTCGTGGTCTCCGGCGCCGCCGGTGGTGTCGGCGGCTTCGTGACGCAGCTGCTCACCAACGAGGGCATCGACGTCATCGCGATCGCCTCCGAGGCGAACCACGACTGGCTCCGGTCGAAGGGCGCTCGACCCGTGGCGTACGGCGACGGACTGCAGGAGCGGATCGCCGAGGCCGCGACGAACGGCATCGACGCACTCATCGACACGTACGGCCCCGAGTACGTCCACCTCGGCGTCGCGCTCGGGGTCCCGGTCGACCGCATCGAGACGATCATCGCGTTCGAGGCCGCCTCGGAGCTCGGGGCGAAGGCCGCGGGGAGTGCGGACACCGCCGACCCGGAGATCCTCGGGGCGCTCGCGCTGCAGGTCGCCGACGGTGCGATCGAGGTCCCGATCGCGGCGACGTACCCGCTCGACCGGGTGCAGGACGCCTACGCCGAGCTCGAGCAGCGGCACACGCGCGGCAAGATCGTCCTCGTCCCGTAGAGCGCCCCGGGGGTTGTCCCCACCGTCGCTCGTGGGGCACCCGGATGTCCTCGGGTGCCCGTCGGTCCGTAGCGTTGTCGGCATGAGCACCTTCCTCCGTCCCCGTTCCGGCCGCCTGCTCGCCGGGGTCTGCGCCGGCATCGCCGACCGGCTCGGCTGGTCCCGTACCCTCGTCCGCGTCGTGTGGGTGATCCTGAGCCTGTTCCCCGGCCCGCTCTGGGTCCTCTACGTCGTGCTGTGGATCCTCATGCCGGGCGAGGGCTCGCAGCGACTGCGCCGCGTCCGTCGCCGCTGACCGCTGCTGGACTCCCGTCCGTCCGGACGGGCTAGTGTGGCGGCGTGCCGGTCTCCGTCTTCGATCTGTTCAGCATCGGTGTCGGCCCGTCGAGCTCCCACACGGTGGGGCCGATGCGCGCCGGAGCCGCGTTCGCCGCTGCCCTGCCCGTGTCGGGTGTCGCCGGCGTCCGGGTGGACCTCTACGGGTCGCTGGCCTCGACCGGCCACGGCCACGGCACGCTCGGCGCCGTCGCGGCCGGGCTGACGGGCGCCGACCCGGAGACGGTCGACCCCGACCGGATGGCGCTCGACCTGGCCGACCTCGAACGCACGGGGACGCTCCGGCTGGCGAACGGAGCGACCGTGCCGTTCCGGCTCGCGGACATCGTCCTCCACCCGCTGACGATGCTGCCGCGCCACCCGAACGGCATGCGGCTGCGGGCCACCGACGCCGACGGGAGCGTGCTCGCCGACGAGACCTACTACTCGATCGGCGGCGGGTTCATCACCCGTGACGGCGACACCGACGCCGCGGAGGTCGCGGGCGCGGCCATCCCCGTCGACGACCACGTTCCCCACCCGTTCTCCAGCGGCGCCGAGCTCCTCGCGGAGTGCGCGCGCTCCGGCCTGCCCGTGAGCGGCATCGCGCTCGCGAACGAGGTCGCACTCGACACCTCGGAGGCCGCCGTCCGCGAGCGACTGCTCGCGATCCACGCCGTCATGGAGCAGTGCGTCGACCGTTCGGTGCGCCGGACCGGCACGCTCCCCGGCGGACTCGACGTCCGGCGCCGATCGGCCACCTGGTACGAGCAGCTCGTCCGCGACGACCCCGACCACGACCCGCTCTTCGCGATGGAGTGGGTGAACCTCGTCGCGATGGCCGTGAACGAGGAGAACGCCACCGGCGGCCGGGTCGTCACCGCGCCGACGAACGGCGCCGCCGGGATCATCCCCGCGGTCCTGTCGTACGCGCTCACCTACGTGCCCGAGATCACCCCCGATCGCCGGGACGACGCCGTGGTCCGGTTCCTGCTCACCGCCGGTGCCGTCGGCTCGATCTACAAGGAGCGGGCGTCGATCTCCGGCGCCGAGGTCGGCTGCCAGGGCGAGGTCGGTTCGGCGGCGTCGATGGCGGCCGCCGGCCTCGCGGAGGTCCTCGGTGGGACGCCCGAGCAGGTCGAGAACGCGGCCGAGATCGCCATGGAGCACAACCTCGGGCTGACCTGTGACCCGATCGGCGGCCTCGTGCAGATCCCCTGCATCGAGCGGAACGCGATCGCGGCGAACAAGGCGATCAACGCCGCACGGATGGCGCTGCGCGGCGACGGCGTCCACCACGTGTCCCTCGACCAGGTCGTCGAGACCATGCGGCAGACCGGGGCGGACATGTCGACGAAGTACAAGGAGACCGCGATGGGCGGGCTGGCGGTCAACGTCCCGCTGTGCTGACCCAGACCTCGTCGACCCGGCCCTCGCTGACCCGCATCTCGAGCCGGGCCTCGGTGGGGACCACCCTCGGCGCACCGTCGGCGTCGAGCACGACGAGGGCGGTCGCCCCGGGGGTGGCGAGCTCGTCGACCACGGTGCCGACGAGTCGCTCGCCGCGGTCGTCGTAGCGCACGGTCGCGTTCACGGGGACCTCGTCAGCGGGCACCTCCCGCCACGCTTCGTGGTCATCGATGGTCTGTTGCACCGCTCCATCATCCTCGAATGTCCGGAAGACGCAGAATCGTCGAACCATCGTCACGTTCACCGTCCGCGCGTACGGTCGGCCCCATGACCGAGCACGACGGACACCAGCACCCCGACCGCGACCACCTCGACGACGGCGTCGACATGTCCTTCGAAGAGCGTCGGCAGGACACCCTGCGCCGCATGTCCGGGTCCGACGAGCACGACGCCGAGCCCCGGGTCGAGGTGTCCGAGGCGCCGGACGGTGACGTCCGGATCGACGTCGCCGACACCGCTGCGGTCCGTCCGGGGGAGTGACCGGACGCCAAGGGCGGTGGTCCACGGCATGATCGTCCCGTGCACTACGTCCTCCACCGCGTCGACGGCGGCGTCTCCGCGACGCCCCTGACCGACGCGGGGACCGCCGGGGGCGAGCCGATCCGGGTGGCCGAGCCGGGCCTCCCGGCCTTCGTCGCGGACCAGGACGCCGCCGACGTGCGCTGGGTCTGGGACGACACCACACGCTGGTACCCGGACGTGCTCGCGGCCGGCGGACGGGTCGCGCGCTGCGTCGACCTCCGGCTCGGCCGCCGCGTCCTGCGGGGCGCGCTCGCGGCGCGCGGGACGGCGCTGCAGGCGTCCCCGCCCGACGCGCTCGACGCGCCACCCGCCCTGGAGGCACGGGTCGCCCAGCCGACGCAGGCCCGGCTCTTCGACGACGCGCTGTTCGCCGCGCCGGTGCCGGACGACGCGCTGGACCCGATCGCCGAGTTCCGGGCGCAGCTCGACGCCGTCGCGTCGTCGACCGCGCCGAGCGCGCTCCGGCTGCTCCTGACCGCGGAGTCGGCCGGGGCGCTCGTCGCGGCCGAGATGCTGCACGCCGGACTCCCGTGGCGCGTCGACGTCCACGAGCGGCTGCTCGAGCAGGAGCTCGGGCCGCGTGTGCCGTACGGCGTCCGACCGCGACGCCTCGAGGAGATCGCGACGGTGATGCGGGAGCGTCTCGACGACCCCGTCCTCAACCCGGACTCGCCCGCCGACGTCCTCCGGTCGCTCCGGCGCGCCGGTCTCACCGTGACGAGCACCCGGAAGTGGGAGCTCCGCGAACTCGACCACCCGGTCATCGAGCCCCTGCTCGAGTACAAGCGGCTCGCCCGGCTCCTCACCGCGAACGGGTGGACGTGGCTCGACGACTGGGTCCGCGACGGTCGGTTCCACCCGAAGTACGTCGTCGGCGGGGTCGTGACCGGACGGTGGGCCGCGGACGGCGGCGGGGCGATGCAGCTGCCGAAGGGCATCAGGAGCGCCGTGGTCGCCGACGACGGCTGGAAGCTCGTCGTCGCCGACGCCGCCCAGCTGGAACCCCGGGTGCTCGCCGCGATGGCGGGGGACCGGGCGATGGCGGCGGCGGGCGACGGACGCGACCTCTACGACGGCGTCGTCGCCTCGGGGGCGGTCGAGACCCGGCAGCAGGCGAAGGGCGCGATGCTCGGCGCGATGTACGGTGCCACCCAGGGCGAGGGCGGCCGGCTCGTGCCCCGACTGGCCCGGGCGTTCCCGCAGGCGCTGGCACTCGTGGAGCGCGCTGCCCGGGCTGGGGAGCGCGGCGAACCCGTCACGACCCTGCTCGGTCGGACGTCGCCCGTGCCGGATCCGTCCTGGTTCGAGGCGCGCAACCGCGCGTACGCGGTGGAGGGCACCCCGGCGATGCAGCGGGCCGTGGAGTCGCGGGCCCGGAGCTGGGGACGGTTCACCCGGAACTTCGTCGTGCAGGGCACCGCCGCCGAGTGGGCGCTCGCGTGGATGGGCTCGCTGCGGACGCGCCTCGCCGCACGCTTTCCGGGGCCGGTGACGGCAGGGCCGCACCTGGTGTTCTTCGTGCACGACGAGATCGTGGTGCACGCGCCGGCCGAGCACGCCGAGTGGGTCGCCGACCAGGTGCGTGCGGCAGCGGTCGACGCCGGCCGACTGCTCTTCCGCGACTTCCCGGTGACGTTCCCGCTGAGCGTCGCGGTGGTCGACTCGTACGCCGACGCGAAGGACTGACCGGGCCGCGATCAGCCACGACCGGGCAGGGTGGGTCGATGGACCACACCCACGCCGAGGCCCCCGACGAGCACGTCGGCGACGTCGACCTCACCCGGTGGCGGACCCGGGCGGGTCGGACGGTCGCCGACACCTGGGCAGCGCTGGGTCACCGCTACGGGGCGCTCCCCGTCCTCGTGCTCACGTTGACGATCGGCATCGCGGTGGCCGTCACGGCGACCTGGGCGGCGTCCGAGGTCTACGACGCCGTCCGCGCCGGGGACGACGTCGCCGTGCTCGACCGGCCGGTGCTCGACTGGGTGCTCACGCTCCGGTCACCGACCACGGACACCCTCGTCACGTGGTGGACCGACGTGGCCGGCACCGTCGGGATGCCCATCGTCGCCGTCGGGTTCCTGATCGGCTTCACCGTCCAGCGCCGGGCATGGACCCCGTTGGTGCTGCTCGTCGCGGCGAGCGGCGGATCGCTCCTCATGACCGTCGCGGGCAAGGACCTGATCGGCCGGGCCCGTCCGCCGCTCGCCGATGCGGTGCCCCCGTACGAGCACTCCGCGTCGTTCCCGTCCGGACACACCCTGAACGCCACCGTGGTGGTCGGCACGATCGTCTACCTGCTCGTCCTGCGGCAGTCCCGGCTGGTCGTGCGGGTGTGGACGATCGCCGTCGGGACGGCGTTCGTGCTGTCGATCGGGGCTTCGCGCGTGTTCCTCGGTCACCACTGGCTGACCGACGTCCTCGCGGCGTGGGCGCTCGGACTGGCGTGGCTCGCGATCGTCGTCACGGCGCACCGGTTGTACCTGACGGCGCTCCGTCGCGGTGCGCGGCCCGTCAGGTCGCCCCGGTAGGTTGCCGGACATGGAGGAACGGGTCTTCGGCGGCAGGTACCGCGTCACGGGCACGCTCGGGCACGGCGGCATGGCGTCCGTCTACCGGGCGGTCGACGAGATGCTCGGACGCGAGGTCGCGGTCAAGGTGTTCCGCATCGGCCCGGTCGACCACGGGGAGCGAGCCCGTGCCGAGGCGGAGATCCAGGTCCTCGCGTCACTCCGCAGTCCGGCGCTCGTGACGCTCTACGACGCAGCGCTCGACGACGTCGACGGCGACTCCTACCTGATCATGGAGCTCGTCCCGGGCAGCGACCTCGCGACGCGGCTCCGCGAGGGGCCCCTCGACACCGTCACGACCGCGCGCGTCGGTGCGCAGATCGCCGAGGGTCTCGCCGCGGCGCACGTGCAGGGTGTCGTCCACCGCGACGTGAAGCCCGCGAACGTCCTGCTCGAGTCCGACGGCACGCACGTCAAGCTCGCCGACTTCGGCATCGCCCTGCTCCGCGACTCCGCCCGGGTCACCGGCACCGGCACGGTGATGGGCACCGCCGCGTACATCGCGCCGGAGCAGGTGATGGGGCAGCCGATCACGGGCAAGGCGGACGTGTACGCGCTCGGCTTGGTGCTCCTCGAGACGCTGAGCGGCAAGCGGCCGTTCCCGGGCAGCGCGGTGGAGTCCGCGACCGCCCGGCTCGCCCGCAGCCCGGAGATCGACCAGCACCTCCCGACCGCGTGGCGCACCCTCCTGCACGTGATGACCGCCACCGATCCCGACGAGCGTCCCACCGCGGCGGAGGCGGCCGAACGACTCCGTGCCCTCGGGCGGGACGACGTGGCACCGGCGACGCAGCTCCTGCCGGGTGCGCCCGGCGCGATGACCCGAGCCGGAGCCGCCGGAGCTGCCGGAGCCGCCGGGGCAGCGGCAGCCGCTGCTGCGGCACATCCGGACGCCGCGCAGGCCGCCACCGCTCGGATGGACGCGACCGCGCCGATGCACCCGTCCGACCGACCGGACGACGCGACCCGCGTGATGTCGGCGACCCCTGCCTCCCGGTCGGACGACGTCGCGACCACCGTCCTCGGAGCTGCCGGGGGAGCAGGTGCCGGAGCAGGCGCCGCGCGCGGCGGGACGCCACCGCGCGTGCCCGCCACACCGTCCGGTGAGCGCCCCGACGAGCCGCGTCGCCGGCGGCGTGGCCCGATCGTCCTCGCGGTGGTGATCGCCGTGCTCGTCATCGCCGGCATCGTGGCCGCGGTGATCGCCCTCGGCCCCGGGTCGACTCCGGCACCGACCGAATCGAGCACGACGAGCCCCGGCGACCAGCAGCCGAGCAGCGAGCCGAGCCAGCCCGAGGAGCAGCCGAGCCAGCCGGAACAGCAGCCGAGCGAGCCCGAGCAGCAACCCTCCGAGCCCGAGCAGGAACCGAGTGAGCCCGCCGAACCGAGCGAGGAGCCCTCGGAGGACCCCGTGCCGTCCGAGGTCCCCCAGCCGTCGAGCCCGGCGTCGAACCCGGTCGAGGACCCCCAGGGTGCCGTCGACACGACGACCGGCAGCGGCCCCGGTACGGGACCGGGGGCCGGCCCCGGCAACTCGGGCAACGCGCCCGGGCACAACAAGTAGGTTTCATCCAGTCGATGGAGCAAATAGGCTCGTCGTGTGGATGAGCTGCAACGGAGCGGCGGGCCGACGACGGCCGTCGCGGCACGCAACGGTGTCGGGTACACGTCGACGGAGGCCTGGCTGGTCGAACGACCGTCGGGAGCCGACCCGACCGAGGGGATCGTGCCCGGGTTCGCCGGCCGCACGATCGCGCCCGGTGACGAGCTGTCGTGGGTGTGGTTCCCCGAGCGGACCCTGCCCGAGGGCCTGACCGAACCGACCGAAGCCGAGCTCCCGCACTTCTGGGACGCCACCGCCTTCGGGCTCGACCTCGTCTGCACCGACGGCACCCGGCTCAGCGACACGGCACGCGACCAGTACGGCGACGCCCTGGCACCGGAGGCGCAGGACGCCGCCCGCAAGCAGTGGGTCGACCAGTGGAACCGCCGGGCGGTGGACCTCGCGCCGCTCGCGGGACGGGTGGTCGACCGCCTGGAGGCACGGCTCGGCTCCGCCACGCCGCACCCCTCCGGCGACGGCGAGCGTCCGGCGCTCCGCGGCTGGCTCGACGACGTCCGGCTCGGCCCGGCACGGCCCGCACCGGAGACGCCGCTCGACCACGTCCGCACGACTCGGGGCACGCAGGCGTCCTCCCGGTTCTCCCGCGGCAACAACGCCCCGCTCGTCGGACTGCCGCACGGTGGGGTCTTCGGGCTGCCGATGACCGACGCGTCGAGCAACCGGTGGCCGTACGCACACCACGAGCACTCCCGGGTGGAGGGGGACCGGGTCCGTCCGGCGATCCAGGCCTTCGCGACGAGCCACATCCCGTCGCCGTGGATGGGGGACCGCGGCGTGTTCCAGGTCATGCCGTCCCCGCTCGACACCCCCGATCCCGACCGGACCGCCCGCGCACTCGGGTTCGACCACGACGACGAGCAGGACGGCCCGCACCGCTACCGCGTGACCCTCGACCACGACGTCACGGCCGAGGTGGTCGCGGGGGAGTTCGCCCTCGGGTTCCGGTTCACGGGCACCCGCAGCGTCGTGCTCGACCACCACGGCCGCGTCTCCGACGTGTCGGTGACCATCACCGACGGGACGGCCGTGGTCGAGTGCGTGCTCGACGACCGGCCGGGCACGCCGCCGCACCACGTGCACGTACGGATCCCGCGGGTCACCGCCGACCACACGAGCACCGGGCAGGACGAGCTGCGCGGCTGGCTCACGGTCGACGGGGACGTGGACGTGCTGCTCGGCATCTCGACGGTGTCGATGGCGGACGCCCGGGCGAACCTCGAGGCCGCGGGGGACCACGACGCGATGCGCGCGCACGCCGAGGAGCGGTGGACCGCGGAGCTGTCCACGATGTCGTTCGAGGGAGCGACCCCGGACCAGCTGACCGCGCTGTACTCGGGGCTCTACCGGCTGTTCCTCTACCCGAACCGTGCCGGCGAGACCGCCCGGGACGGCGTGCCGCGCCACCGGTCCCCGTACGGAGCGGTGCAGGCGTCACCGATCCGCGACGAGCCCGGCCCCGAGGTCGTCGAGGGGCTGTTCACCACGACGAACGGGTTCTGGGACACGTACCGGACGGCGTGGCCGCTCCTCGGACTCCTCACCCCGGACACGGCGGGCGAGCTCGCGCAGGGCTTCGTCGAGCACCACCACGACGGCGGTTGGACGCCCCGGTGGAGTGCCCCGGGCGCCGAGGACTGCATGACCGGCACCACGAGCGACACCGTGTTCGCCGACCTCGCCGCGAAGGGCATCGACGGCTTCGACCTCGCGGCGGCGTACCGGAGCGCGGTCCGCAACGCGACCGTCCCGCCGCGTGACGAGCGCGTCGGACGGAAGGGGAGCCTCCCGGGCGCCTTCCGCGGCCACGTCGACACGGCGACCCACGAGGGGATGAGCTGGACCCTCGACGCCGCGATCAACGACTGGGGCCTCGCCGTCATGGCGGACCTGCTCGCGCGTCGAGCGTCGACCGACGCCGAACGGGAGCGTCTGCTCGCCGAGCACGAGTGGTTCGCCCGTCGCTCGCTGCAGTACCGGAACGTGTTCGACGCCGAGCGCGGGTTCTTCATCGGGCGCGACCAGGACGGCACCTGGCGGGTCGGCACCGAGTTCGACCCGCGCGACTGGGGCGACGACTACACCGAGACGAACGCCTGGGGCACCGCGTTCACCGCGCCGCACGACGGCGCCGGCATCGTCGAACTGCACGGCGGACCCGCACGGTTCGACGCCGCCCTCGACACGTTCTTCGCCACACCCGAGACCGGGGCGACGGCGCGCTCCGGCTCCTACGGCTTCCCGATCCACGAGATGACCGAGGCCCGCGACGTCCGGATGGGCATGCTCGGGCTCTCGAACCAGCCGGCGCACCACATCCCGTTCTTCCCGATGTTCACGGGGCGACACGACGACGCCCACCGGATCGTCCGCTCGGCCCTGGACCGCCTGTTCGTCGGCTCGGACCTCGGGCAGGGGTACCCGGGCGACGAGGACAACGGCGAGATGAGCGCCTGGTACGTCTTCGCATCGATCGGCTTGTACCCGCTCGCGCCGTCGACGGGGACGTACGTGCTCGTGCCGCCGTCGGTGCGGCGGACCGTGCTGCGTCCCGCCTCGTCGGACGGCAGTGCGACGCCGACCGTGATCGAGGTCGAGTCCGGACCGGTCGGCGGCTTCGTCGCGTCGGTCTCCGTCGACGGGACGCCCTGGGAAGCGGTCAGCATCCCGCACGAGGTCGTGGCCGCGGCGTCGCGCATCGCGTTCACCCTGTCCCCGGAACCCACCGGGTGGGCATCGGACACGCGGCCGGTCTCGGCGTCCGCCGTGCACGGGTTCCGGGACACCCCGGTCGACCTCCTGCCAGGAGGGACGCACCCGCTCGTCGACGACACGGGGCGGACCGCGACGGCGCTCGCCGCCGGTGCGTCCGTGACGTTCGAGGTCCCGTCGGCGCCCGTGTCGCTGTACACGGTCACGGTCGAGGCGCCGGGGAGGTACTCGTGGGACGTCGCCCTCGGCGCGACGGAGGCGTCGGTGCACGACGCCGAGTTCGCCTGGGCCGGGCAGACGCGGGTCTTCCGGCTGGAGGGCACCGGATCGGCGTTCACGTTCTCCGCGGTGACGGACGTCGCGCTGACCCAGCTCGAGCTCGTCGCGGCGGACGGACAGCGTTGACCCGCCGTTCACCCGTGCGGAGCATGCTCGCCCCATGTCGATGAGCACACCGTTCGATCCGGAGCAGCCCGTCGCGTCCGTCCCCGTGGACGGCTCCGACGCCACCGAGCTCGAGGTGGAGGAGGAGCGTGGCGCCGACGTCGGGCCGGACGCCGGTCCCGCCGCTGCCGACCCGAGCGTCTCGCCGGTCGACCACCACGACGAGGACGAGGCCGGCGGCGGTCCGGTCTTCCGACGGCCGCAGGCAGGCGACCGGCTCCACCCGGACGACCTCTGACGCGCCTCTTGGCGGATTGCCAAGCGCGTCGGGCATGCTCGGCCGCATGTCGATCGCGAACTCCTGGGACCCCTCCGGTGGCCGAGCCATCCCCGAGGACCAGGTGAAGGAAGACGGACTCGAACTCGACGAGGACACGGCTGCCGAGCTCGGCATCTCGTTCGACGTCGTCGGAGGAGCGTCGTCCGACCCGGCGCGCGTGTCGCCGGTGGACGTCGCCGTCCCCACCCCGCCGACGTCCGACTGACGCGGCAGCGCGCCGT
The DNA here is from genome assembly GCF_030406605.1 of Curtobacterium sp. 458. NCBI lineage: Bacteria > Bacillati > Actinomycetota > Actinomycetes > Micrococcales > Microbacteriaceae > Curtobacterium > Curtobacterium sp. 458. The sequence goes on from NZ_CP129104.1 coordinate 1,120,422, forward strand.
CGGGTGCCGCGCCCGCGGTGGCGCGCTTCGGTTCCGCACGACCGAAGTCGCGCCGAACCGGGCGGAACCGTGATTCGAGGTGACTTCGGTTGTGCGCAGCTCGGCAGGCGCGACCGACCGACCGAGTTCAGGGGACGGTGTGCCCCGCCGCCGTGAAGATGCGGTACCACTCCTCGCGCGAGAGCATGACGTCCGAGCCCGCCGCCGACTCCCGCACGCGCTGCGGGTTCGTCGTCCCGAGGACCACCTGGAAGTGCGCCGGGTGCCGGGTGATCCACGCCACCGCGATGCCGGTCGGGGTGACGCCGTGCGCCGCCGCGACCTCGTCGAGCACGTCGTTCAGCTCGGCGTACTGCTCGCGGTCGCCGAGGAAGACCCCGTCGAAGAAGCCCTTCTGGAACGGCGACCAGGCCTGCAGCGTGATGTCGTTCAGGCGCGAGTGGTTGAGGATGTCGTTGTCCCGGTCGACGGACTGGTCGAGCCCGCCCATGTTCGCCGCCACGCCCTGCGCGATGACGTTCGCGTGCGTGATGCTGAGCTGCACCTGGTTGAACGCCAGTGGCTGGGCCACCGAGCGACGCAGCAGGTCGACCTGTCCCGGCGTGTGGTTCGAGACGCCGAAGTGGTGGACCTTGCCCGCGGCGTGCAGCTCGTCGAACGCCTTCGCCACCTCCTCCGGCTCGACGAGCGCGTCCGGGCGGTGCAGCAGCAGGACGTCGATGTGGTCGGTGCGGAGGGCGGCGAGCGACTCGTCGACGGACGACAGGATGTGCTCGTACGAGAAGTCGAAGTACGCGCCGTTCGCGGTCGGGCGGATGCCGACCTTCGTCTGCAGCACGATCTCGGCGCGCTCGGTGGGGGAGAGCGTGACGGCCGAGCCGAACCGTTCCTCGCAGCCGTGCCAGCCGCCGTAGACCGCGGCGTGGTCGAACATGGTCACACCCGCGTCACGCGACGCCGCGTACAGCGAGCGGATGTCCTCGTCGCTCATGTCGTTGATCCTCATGAGACCGACGACGACGTCGGACGCGGTGAGGTCGGTCTGTGGCAACTCCAGTGTCTTCACGACGTCGATCCTGCCAGCGGGCACGGACGCGCGGCAGGCCCTGGCAGTACCCCGGGCACGCGCCGCGTCGAGCGCCCTCCTGCCGCGGCGAGCCGTGGCGCGTCGGCGACGACGGCTCAGTCGGCGAGCACCACGAGCACCCCGGAACCGGTCGGCCAGGTCGCCCGCAGGGTCTCGCCCGCCGGCACGGGTGACCCCACCACCCGCAGGACGACGAGCTCGCCGTGCCCGGTGTCGATCGTCGTCTCGCCCTCCTCGGTGCGGGTGCCGACCGCGGTCACCGTCGGTGACGAGGGAGCGGAACCGCTGCCGACCGCCGTGCACTCCTTCTCCCACGAACCCGATCCGTCGGCCTGCTCGAGCTCGGCCTCGTGGCCGCCGGTCGCGATCGTGCGACGGACCACGTCGGCGTAGACGGGGTCGCCGGTCGCGTCGTACACCCACCGTCGACCGAGCACCGAGTGGTCCATCTCGGTCACGAGGAACGCGTCGGCCCGGTCGAGCGGAGCACCCCGGTAGGTGAGCGGCGTGTGCAGCAGGCGCCCCGATGCGGTCCGGACGACGATCGTCTCGATGCCGACCTCGCCGTCCGGGTCGTCGAACCGGAAGCGCCCGACGACCTCGATGCCCTCACCCGGCGTGACACCGCTCCAGGGCTGGGTCGGCAGCCAGGCGCCGAGCGCCTCGGCCTTGGACGGTCGGAGTTCCGCGCGGTGGATGATGGCCATGCCCCGAACCTACCGAGCAGTGCTCAGTGCACCGAGAACCCGCCGTCGACCGCGATCGACTGCCCCGTGACGTAGCCTGCGCCCGGCCCGGCCAGGAACACCGCCGCCGCGGCGAAGTCGGCGGCGACCCCGTTGCGGCCGACGAGCGTGCGGGCCGCGAGCCGCTCGACGGTGCCGGGGTCGGCGCTGAGCCGGCGGTTCAACGCGGTCTGCACGAAACCGGGCACGAGGACGTTCGAGGTGACCCCCTGCGCGGACCAGGCCTCCGCCTGGGACCTGGCGAGCGCCTCCAGACCGGCTTTCGACACCCCGTACGCGCCGCTGGCCGCGAAGGGGCGGTGCGCCTGCTGCGAACTGATACCGATGATGCGGCCGTGGCCGCGCGCCGCCATGCCGGGCGCGAGCCGCTGCCCGAGGACGAACGGGGCGTCGAGGTTGACGCGCATCGTCGCGTCCCAGGTGTCCTCGTCGAGTTCCGCCATCGGCGGCCGGAGGTTGATGCCCGCCGAGTGCACGAGGACGTCGACGTCGCCCACGACGTCCGCGAGGCCGTGGGCGCCCGCACGCGTCGCGAGGTCCGCCACCACGCCCTCGGCCGAGCCGCCGCCGCTCCGGATGCCGTCGACCGTCGCGTCGATCGTGCTCCGCGTGCGCGCCGCGACGACGACGTGTGCTCCCGCGCCGGCGAGGGCCTCGGCGATGGCGCGTCCGATCCCGGAGCTCCCGCCGGTCACGAGTGCGGTGCGGCCGTCGAGTCCGAAGAGCTGCTGCAGCGACATCCGGCCAGGCTACCGACGCCCCTACGCTGGGATGGTGCGCGACGACCTGCTCCCCGTGCTCGCCTGCCCCGTCTGCGCCGAGCCGCTCGGCCGTGTCGGCGGACAGGTGGGCTGCGCGGCCGGGCACCGGTTCGACGAGGCCAAGCAGGGACACCTCACGCTCCTCCCCGCCCGCCGTCGAGCCCTGACGGCCGACACCCCGGAGATGGTCGACGCCCGTGTCCGGTTCCTGGGTCGCGGGCACTACGCGCCCGTCGAACGCGCGATCGCCGCAGTGGTCGGAGCATCGACCGCGCCCGGCATCGTCCTCGACGTCGGGTCCGGGCCCGGGACCTACCTCGCGCATGCGCTGCGCGCGTCGGACGGGAGGCCCGTGGCCGCGTCCGACGCGGCGCCGCGCGTCCGGCTGGGGGTCGCCCTGGACCTCTCGCCGGTCGCGATCCGGCGGGCGGCCCGTGTCCACGAGCGGGTCGGGGCCGTCGTCGGTGACGTGACCGAGCGCCTCCCGGTCGTCGACGGTGCCGCTGCGGTCCTGCTCGACGTGTTCGCGCCGCGCAACCAGGCGGAGTACGCCCGAGTCCTGCACCCCGACGGCGTGCTCGTCGTGGTGACCCCGCGCGTCGGACACCTGGCGGAGCTCGCGGAGGCGACCATCTCGGTCGACCCTGAGAAGGAGCGCCGACTGCACGACTCGTTGTCGCCGTCGTTCGTACGGCGGTCGTCCGAGGACCTGACGTGGACGATGGACCTCAGCGCCGAGGACGTCCACGACGTGGTCCACATGGGTCCGAGCCACCACCACGTCGCCGCCGACGCGGCGTTCCGACCGACGGCGGTCACCGCTGCCGTGACGATCAGCACCTGGAGCCCGGTACCGTGACCATCCGCCATGCCCTCCGCTCGCAACCCGTGCTCAGGACCGAGCGTCTGACGTTGTCGCAGCTCGGCCCGGACCACCTCGACCTGGTGATGGCCGGCCTCGCGGACGAGGACGCGATGCGGCTCACCGGCACCCGAACCACCTTCACCCGCGAACAGGTCGGTGCGCACCTCGCAGCGCTCCCCGGCGCCGACGACCGGGCGGACTTCGCGATCACCGGGCCTGACGGTGCGTACCTCGGCGAGGTGGTCCTCAACGAACTCGAGGAGGACGACCGTTCGATGAACTACCGGATCGCCCTCGCGGGTCCGTCGCTCCGGGGGCGTGGATTCGGTACCGAGGCCGGTCGGGCCGTGGTGGCGTGGGGATTCGACGTCGTCGGCCTGCACCGGGTCTCGCTCGAGGTCTACGCGTTCAACCCCGCGGCGCAGCGGTCCTACGAGAAGATCGGCTTCGTGGTCGAGGGGCGTGCCCGCGAGGTACTGCGGCACGGCGACCAGTGGATCGATGCCGTGGCGATGAGCATGCTCGACTCCGACCCTCGGTCGGCGTGATGTGCGATAACATTATCAGAATTCTTTCGCGCTGATAAAGTTATCGCCATGCGGAGTGCCGTCGACAACCCGTTCAGCCCGGGCTCGGACGTCGTGCCGAACATCTGGGCGGGCCGGGTCGAGCAACTCAGTGACTGGCGGGACGTCGTCCGGCCTCGGCGCGTGGCGGGGCTGTACGAACGCGGCCGGACGATCCTCGGAGAACCCGGGACCGGGAAGTCCTCGCTCGTGCGACGCATCGCTCGGGACGCCGTCGCCAGCGGTGACTGGGTGACGCCCCAGCTGCGCATCCCGTCCGGTGCTGATCCGCTGAAGCTCGTCGCGGGGGCAGTGCTCCGACTCGTTGAGCAAGCGGGCATCGCGTCCGGGGCGACGGGCCGTGTCGTCGAGCTCCTCCGCAGGGTCGAGACCGTCGCGGCCAGCGGATTCTCGCTCACCGTCCGGGGTGGTGACGGCCCCGAGCCGTTCACGGCCCTGTACGAGCTGCTCGTCGAGGTCGGACGGGCGGCCGTGCGCCAGGGCAACGCGGTGCTCATCCACGTCGACGAGGTCCAGAACATCACCGACGAACGAGCGCTGTCGCAGCTCCTGATCGCGCTCGGCGACGCGCTCACCCACACCGTCGAGGTCGAGGTGCCGGGCGGCCGCCTCGTCGAACGCCACCTCCCGATCGCCGTCTACCTCACCGGCCTCCCGGACTTCGAGGACATGGCCGGTGCCCGGAAGGGAGCGACGTTCGCTCGGCGCTTCCGCACGTCAGCGCTCACCGCACTCGGCGAGGACGACCTGCGTGCAGCGCTGCAGCCGCTCATCGTGTCCGGCTGGGTGGTGCCCGACGGCGCAGGCGAGACGAAGTCGATCACACTCGACGCCCTCGCCGCGGATGCGGTCGTCCAGCTCTGCTGCGGGGAGCCCTTCCTGTTCCAGCTCGCGGGGGAGCGCGCCTGGTACGCGGGATCCGGCGACGTCGTCACTGCGGACGAAGTCACCGCCGGGTGGCGCGGTGCCGAGGGGGAGGCGTCCTCGCACGTCGAGCGCGTCCTGGCACGGCTCCCGCAGAAGGAGCGGACGTTCGTCGACGTCATGGCGGCGATGCGCCCGGAAGACCGCACGTTGACCCGGATCGCTCGCGAGATGGGCGAGGCGAGCGCTCAAGCCGTCGGTCCGACCGCCCAACGTCTGGACACGGTCCGCGGCGTGATCGAGCGCGGCAAGCCGTACTCGTTCCGGAACCGGGCCGTGGAGGCGTACCTGACGAGTGACTGGCCACGCGTCGGGTGATCGGCCGCCCTGGTGCCGGTGCGGCAGGATGACGACGTGTCGATCCGTTCTCGTGCCCGCCGCGTCGCGACCGTCCTCGCGCTGACCGTTGCTGCGAGCAGCGCGCTGACGGGGTGTACCGCGTCTCCGGAGGGCGCGTTCGGCTGTGTCCCGCGGTTCACGGTGGCGCCGGAGCGGGCCGCGGCGGGCGACACGGTGACGTTCGCCACGACGGACGAGTGCGACGTGGACGTGCCCGACGGCGGCTGGCGGATCACCGTCACCGACCACGGCGCGTACAGCCATGCGGACGTCGCGCGGTCGGACGACCCGTTCGACGGATCGTGGTCGGTGTCCGTCCCGTTGCCCGCGGACCTGGAGCCTGGTGACGCGTCGGTGTCGATCGCGAACTGGGACTACGCGCCGTGCCCCGCGGACGCGAGCTGCACCGGCCCGTCGCAGGCCTTCACGGTCGAGCGCTGAGCGTCACTCGCCCCGGGCTGCCCGCCGCCGTGCCGTGGACGCCCGACCCCGTGCCCGGTCCACCGCGCGCCCGAGCTGGACGAGCAGGAACCCGGTGCCGACCACGCCCGCCGCGATCGGGGTGACGACGAGCTCGAGGTCGATGCCGGGCGCCCGCCACCAGTCGATGGTCCACGCCGCGACGACCCCGAACAGCAGGACCGCCGCACCGACCCACCAGCCGCGGCCGGGCAGGGTCCAGAAGCCGAACGCCGCGAGGACGACGAGCGCCCACGAGCCGAACGGTGCGAAGGACCGGGGGTCGTTCGTCCCGCAGGACGACACCGCGCACTCCCAGACGACGGTGTGCGCCACACCCGCGTACCAGTGGACGAGCAGGCACGCGGCGACGAGGGCGAGCAGTCCGACCGGGGGCCCGGCCCACGGTCGGACGCGGCCGAACCGGGAACGACGTCGTCGCGCGGCGGTCCACCCCTCGCCGAGCTCGTAGCCGGGCATCGGTCGGTACTCGGGCATCCCCGCACCGTACCCGCTCCGGGTTTCCGTGCAGAAGTGCTCCGGAAAGGCGTCAGCCCTGCGGCCCGGCGACGTCGAGCGCCCAGACGACGCCGAAGCGGTCGCGGAGCTGCCCGGCGAGTGGTGCCCACGCCGACGGTCCGAGCGGCTGCCGCACCTCGGCGCCGTCGAGGAGCCCCGCCCAGTACCGCTCGACCTCGGCAGCGTCGTCGCCGTGCACGTACACGTAGAAGGCGTTGCTGCCCTGGTCGTACGGCTGGCCGGGCCACACGTCGAACGCCATGATGCGGAAGCCGGCCTCGGTCGTCACCTGGCCGAAGACGATCCGGTCGGCCCAAGCGGGCTCGTCGGTGGCGCCCATCGCGCCGTAGGTCATGGACGCGACCTCGCCGCCGAAGACGCGGGCGTAGTGGTCGAGGGCCTCGCGGGCCTGTCCGTCGAAGTTGAGGTGGGTCGTGGTCTCGATGCTCATGGGACGAGCATGACCGGCAATGCGGTCAGATCGTGACCGCTTCTCGACGGATACTGGATCCATGCCCGGACCGTCCTCCCGCATGCTGACGCTGCTGTCCCTGCTGCAGGTGCACCGGGACTGGCCGGGCGACGAGCTCGCCGGCCGCCTCGAGGTCAGCCCGCGGACGCTCCGCCGCGACGTCGACCGCCTCCGTGAGCTCGGGTACCGCATCGATGCCCTGCGCGGACCGGCCGGTGGCTACCGGCTCGCCGCGGGAGGCGATCTCCCGCCGTTGCTGTTCGACGACGACCAGGCGGTCGCGATCGCCGTGGCACTGGCGGTGGCCCCGGCATCGGGCGCCGACATCGCCGAGGGGGCCGTGCGCGCGCTCGCGACGATCCGGCAGGTGCTGCCCGAGCGGCTCCGGAACCGCGTCGGTGCGGTCGACGTCGTGACCACGGCCGCGCGGACGACCGTCGACCCGGACGTGCTGGTCGAGGTCAGCCGCGCGGTGTCCGCGCGCGAGGTGCTCCGCTTCGGCTACGGACCGGACGAGCACCCCCGCCGGGTCGAGCCGCACGCCGTGGTCGCGCGGGCCGGCCGCTGGTACCTCCTCGCCTGGGACCCCGAGCGCACGGACTGGCGGACGTTCCGGGTCGACCGCATCACCCCGCGGCCGCCGACGAGGCTCCGGTTCGCCCCGCGCGACGTCCCGGGGAACGACCCGCTGGCCTTCGTGGCGGCGCGCTTCAAGGGGTCTGCCGTGGAGGACGCTTGGCCGTGCACCGGCACCGTGGACCTGCACTGCGCGGCGCGGGTCGTCGAGCCGTACCTCGACGCGGCGGACGACCTCGTCGCGACCGGCCCGGACCGCTGTCGGCTGACCACCGGATCGTGGTCGTGGGAGGCACTCGCAGCGCGGGTCGCGGGCTTCGCGGTCGACTTCACCGTGCTGGGTCCGCCTGCCCTACGTGGGGCAACCAATGAGCTCGCAACGCGACTCGTCAGTGCGTCGGTCCTGCCACCGATGTGATCAGCGGGCCGTCCACAGTGCTTCATCCAGCCACTCGGGGGCGACGCCCATCGACGACACGTCGATGGCATCCGTGGCCGGGAACGCGGCGAGGTGTGCGACAGCCCGCTGCGCCCAGTCGTGATCTGAAGGGATCGACCGGAGGAGGTAGGCCATCACGCTCAGTGTGTTGTACACGCCGAAGACCTTCGGAGCCCGTCCGTCCGACATGTGGCCAAGAAGCGGCACCTCGGAAGCCCGGGGCCGTTTCGGCGCGACGACCAGTTTCCGGTTGAAGAGCCGAGCGTGATGGGCGGCGACGTTCCGCACGTAGTTCAGTGATGCGAGCCAGCTCGACATCAGGCGCTTCGTCGGCACGTCGAACACATTCGCGATCTCCGTCGCGAGGTCGTTCCGGAGACCGGCGTAGAGGCGCGTGACGTGGCCGAGCTCGAGGATCTCGGTCAGCGCCCAGATGGGCATCCTGTCGTCGTACTTGTCACGGAAGTGCCCGACGAAGGCTTCGTCAGAAGCGCTCCGTCGTTCCTCGACCCGGCGGAGCCACGCCTCGTGGGGGCTCACGAAACCATCACGGGCGCCGGTGAAGGCCTGAGTGAAGAACCTCGCGTCCTCGTGCGCGAACGGGGAGTGCGCGCCGAGGACGTGAGCCACCTGGGTCCGAACGGCGACCTCGATCCGCTCGACGGCATCGATCACGAGCAGTCGCAACGATCGGTCGAAGTCGACCAGCGCCCCCGCGTGGAGGATGTCGGTCCCCGGTACGTAGTCGCTGTGCACCCGGAAGCGCTGCCGCCCGGCATCGTCCACGGCGACGGAGGAGCGCCGGAACGGGTACAGGTACCCCGTCAGTCGGTAGTAGCCGATCTCCCGCAGCATCTCTGCCGCGGCCTCACCATCACCGACACCGCACCCGCGTTGCTCGAGCCTCGCGATCTGGTCCGCGATCGAGAGCCACGGCTTCGCGTACTCCATCGTCCTCCCCCGACGAAAAGAAAATCGGCCCGAGCCGTGAAGGCGAGCGGGCCGATCGTGATACCAGAACGATATCACCTCCTCACCGACGATCGCTGTCCTGTTAGGACCGCGCATGCGTCCGTCAGGACGGCGTCAGGAATCCGTTAGGACCGGCCTGGAGGCACGACACCGGTCGCACCATCGGTGACGCACCAGGAATGGTGCGGTCCGCGCCGTCCGGTGCCGGGCCCGTGCAACCTACGGAGTCCTCGTGTTCGACGTGTTCGTCGTCGCCGGTGTCCTCGCCGTGTTCGGCGTGGTCGCCCTCATCGCCAAGGGGCTGGAGCGGCTGTGATCGGCATCACCATCGCCGCGGCCGTCCTCGGCGTCGCCGCTGTCGTCTACCTCGTCTGGGCACTCGTCCGGCCGGAGAAGTTCTGATGAGCGCGGGGGACACGTGGGCGGGCATCGCCCAGGTCGCACTCCTCGTCCTGCTCCTCGTCGTCTGCTACCGACCCGTCGGTGACTGGATGGCGAGCGTCTACACGCCCGTGCGGCACAGCCGGGTGGAGCGCGGGGCCTACCGGATCATCGGCGTCGACCCGGACGCCGAGCAGTCCTGGCCCGCGTACCTCCGCGGCGTGCTGCTCTTCAGCGTCGTCGGCCTGCTCGTCGTCTACCTCCTGCAGCGCATCCAGGTCGTGCTGCCGGGTGACCTCGGGCTGCCGAACGTCGGGCCGTCGCTCGCGTTCAACACGGCGGCGTCCTTCGTGGCGAACACGAACTGGCAGTCGTACTCGCCCGAGGCCACCGTCGGGTACTCCGTGCAGATGGCGGGCCTCGCGGTGCAGAACTTCCTGTCGGCAGCGGTCGGCCTCGCGGTCGCCGTGGCACTGGTCCGCGGCTTCGCCCGTCGGAAGTCCGGCACGCTCGGCAACGTCTGGGTCGACATCGTGCGCGGCACCGTCCGGCTCCTGCTCCCGGGCGCCTTCGTCTTCGCGATCGTCCTGGTCGCGGGAGGCGTCATCCAGTCGTGGGGCGCCGGCACGGACGTGACCACCCTGGTCGGTGGGACCCAGCACATCCCGGACGGCTTCGTCGCGTCGCAGGAGGCCATCAAGGAACTCGGGACGAACGGCGGCGGGTACTTCAACGCGAACTCGGCGCACCCGTTCGAGAACCCCCAGGCGTGGACGAACCTCGTCGAGGTCTTCCTCATGCTCGTGATCCCGTTCTCGCTGCCGCGCACGTTCGGCCGCCTCGTCGGCGACGACCGCCAGGGCTACGCGATCCTCGCCGTCATGGGAGCGATCTTCCTCGTGTCGCTCTCGGTGATGTCGATCGCCGAACTCGGGGGAGCCGGCACCGCCACCCACGCGGCCGGAGCGGCGATGGAGGGCAAGGAGATGCGCTTCGGCATCCTCGGCACGACCCTCTTCGGCACGACGTCGACCGCGACCTCGACCGGCGCCGTGAACGGCATGTTCGACAGCTTCACGCCGATCGGCGGGATGATGGCGATGCTCAACATGATGCTCGGCGAGATCAGCCCCGGCGGCGTCGGGTCGGGCCTCTACGGCATGCTCGTCCTCGCCGTGATCACGGTCTTCATCGGTGGCCTGCTCGTCGGACGTACCCCGGAGTACCTCGGCAAGAAGATCCGCGCACGTGAGATGACCTTCGCGGCGCTGTACATCCTCGTCACCCCGACGCTCGTGCTGCTCGCCACCGGACTGTCCCTCGTGATCCCCGGCGTCCGCGAGCAGGTCGTCGGCACGAGCATCTTCAACCCGGGCAACCACGGCCTGTCCGAGCTCCTCTACGCCTACACGTCCGGCGCGAACAACAACGGCTCGGCGTTCGGCGGGATCACCGCGAACACGACGTGGATGAACTCCTCGCTCGGCGTCGTGATGCTCCTCGGACGCTTCCTGCCGATCGCCCTCGTGTTGGCGCTCGCCGGCTCCCTCGCCCAGCAGGACAAGGTCCCGGCGACCGCCGGCACCCTCCCGACCCACCGGCCGCTGTTCATCGGCCTCCTCGGTGGCGTGGCGGTCATCGTCACCGCCCTCACCTACTTCCCGGTGCTCGCACTGGGACCCCTCGCAGAAGCGCTCGCACGATGAACGCACCGTCGACGTCCAAGGACCACGCCATGACCACCGCGACCTCCGTGCCGGAGGCGACCACCGCCTCCAGGCCGACCACCTCGTCCGCGTTCGGGCCCCGCCAACTGGTGGCGGGCCTCCCGGGCGCCCTGCGCAAGCTCGACCCGCGTCTCATGTGGCGCAACCCCGTCATGTTCATCGTCGAGGTGGGCGCAGCCCTCACGACCGTCTCGCTGTTCGTCGAGCCGTCCGCGTTCACGATCGCGATCGCGGTCTGGCTGTGGCTGACGGTGGTCTTCGCGAACCTCGCCGAGTCCGTGGCCGAAGGCCGCGGCAAGGCGCAGGCCGACACCCTCCGCAAGACCCGCTCGACCACGAGCGCCCGCCGGGTCCTCGGGTACGACGCCGCCGACCCGGCCGCCACCGGCAACCAGACCGAGGAGGTCGCGTCCGTCGACCTCGCCAAGGGCGACGTCGTCGTGGTCGTCGCGGGTGAGGTCATCCCTGGTGACGGCGACGTCATCGACGGCATCGCCTCCGTCGACGAGTCCGCGGTCACGGGGGAGTCGGCGCCGGTGATCCGCGAGTCCGGCGGCGACCGCAGTGCCGTCACCGGCGGGACCCGGGTGCTGTCCGACCGGATCGTCGTGCGCATCACCTCGACCCCGGGTGAGACCTTCATCGACCGGATGATCCGGCTCGTCGAGGGTGCTGCCCGGCAGAAGACGCCGAACGAGATCGCGCTGAACATCCTGCTCGCGTCGCTGTCGATCGTGTTCGTGATCGTCTGCCTCACCATGCAGCCCATCGCCGGGCTCGTCGGCGCGACCGTGAGCATCCCGGTGCTCATCGCCCTGCTCGTCTGCCTCATCCCGACCACCATCGGCGCGCTGCTCTCCGCGATCGGCATCGCCGGCATGGACCGTCTCGTGCAGCACAACGTGCTCGCGATGTCCGGCCGTGCGGTCGAGGCCGCCGGGGACATCACGACCCTGCTGCTCGACAAGACCGGGACGATCACGTACGGCAACCGCCAGGCCTCCCGCGTGGTGCCGGTGCCGGGCGTCAGCGAGGCCGACCTGATGGAGGCGTCCGCACTGTCCTCCGCTGCCGACAGCACCCCCGAGGGGCGCTCGATCGTCTCGCTCGCCGAGGCGGCCGGCGTGGCCACCGCGCTGCCCGCCGGCGCCGTCGAGGTGCCGTTCACCGCGCAGACGCGCATGTCGGGCCTCGACCTCACCGACGGCACCGAGGTCCGGAAGGGTGCCGCGGCCGCGGTGCTCGCGTGGGCCGGGGCAGCCGACCTGGCCGTCACCGCCGCGATCGACGCCACCGTTGCCGAGGTCTCCGACCAGGGCGGCACCCCGCTCGTCGTCGCCCGTCGCGCGCCCGGTGGTGCCGTCGACCTGCTCGGTGTCGTGCACCTCAAGGACGTCGTGAAGGACGGCATGTCCGCCCGGTTCGCGCAGCTCCGCGAGATGGGCATCCGCACGGTGATGATCACGGGCGACAACCCCCGTACGGCGAAGGCCATCGCGGCCGAGGCCGGCGTCGACGACTTCCTCGCCGAGGCCACCCCGGAGGACAAGCTCGCCCTGATCCGCAAGGAGCAGGAGGGCGGCAACCTCGTCGCGATGACCGGCGACGGCACGAACGACGCCCCGGCCCTGGCCCAGGCGGACGTCGGCGTCGCGATGAACACCGGCACGACGGCGGCGAAGGAGGCGGGCAACATGGTCGACCTCGACTCCGACCCGACCAAGCTCATCGACGTCGTCCGGATCGGCAAGCAGCTGCTCATCACCCGCGGCGCACTCACCACGTTCTCGATCGCCAACGACGTCGCGAAGTACTTCGCGATCATCCCGGCCATGTTCCAGCTGGCGTTCCCGGGCCTCGCGGCACTGAACATCATGGGGCTGCACAGCCCGTCGTCCGCGATCCTGTCGGCCGTCGTCTTCAACGCGCTCGTCATCGTGGCGCTCATCCCGCTGTCGCTGCGCGGCGTCACGTACCGCGCCGCCTCGGCGTCGTCGATCCTCGGCCGCAACCTGCTCGTCTACGGGCTCGGCGGCGTGGTCGTCCCCTTCATCGGCATCAAGCTGATCGACCTCGTGGTCGGTCTCATCCCGGGGTTCTAGTCATGGCATCTGCACGTTCGACCTTCCGTTCCGCTTCGGTGGCGGTCCGCCTCACCCTCCTCTGCACCGTCGTCCTCGGGGTCGCCTACCCGCTCGCGGTGTGGGGCGTCGGGCAGGCCGCCTTCCACGACCAGGCGAACGGCTCGATGGTCACCGACTCGTCCGGGAAGGTCGTCGGCTCGTCGCTCATCGGCCAGTCGTTCGACGGGTCCGGCTCCGCCCGCTGGTTCCAGTCCCGCCCGAGCGCCGCGGGCGAGCAGGGCTACGACGCGAACGCGTCCAGCGGCTCGAACCTCGGCCCGAACAACCCGGACCTGCTGAAGGCGATCGAGGAGCGCAAGGCCGCGATCGCGAAGGCCGACGGGGTTCCCGAGTCATCGGTCCCGGCGGACGCGGTCACCGCCTCGGGCTCCGGGCTGGATCCGGACATCAGCCCGGAGTACGCGATGCTGCAGGTCTCGCGCGTGGCGGAGGCCCGCGGGCTCCCGGAGTCGACGGTCCGCGCGCTCGTCGAGCAGCACACCGAGTCGCGGCAGCTCGGGTTCCTCGGCGAGCCGGTCGTGAACGTGCTCGAGCTGAACCTGGCGCTCGCGAAGGCGTCCTGACGATGGTGCCGGTCGCGTCCGCACAACCGAAGTCACCTCGAACCGCGCCGAACCGTGGTGCGGACCGACTTCGGTCGTGCGAGGCGCGTCGGCACCACGACCCCCACCACCACCACCACGACCCCGACGCGAGAGGATGAGCACGTGAAGCGAGGCAAGCTGCGGGTCCTGCTCGGCGCCGCGCCCGGCGTCGGCAAGACGTACACGATGCTCGAGGAAGGGCACCGGATGGCCGCCGAGGGCCGGGACGTGGTCGTCGCCGTCGTCGAGACCCACGAGCGCGCCGCCACCGCCGCCCTGGTGCACGGCCTCGAGGTCGTCCCACGGCGGATCGTCGAGCACCGCGGCGTGACCCTCGACGACATGGACCTCGACGCCGTCCTCGCCCGGCGTCCCGACGTCGCGCTCGTCGACGAGCTCGCCCACACGAACGCCCCGGACGGCCGGAACGAGAAGCGCTGGCAGGACGTCGAGGCGCTGCTCGCCGCGGGGATCAGTGTCATCTCGACCGTGAACGTCCAGCACATGCAGTCCCTCGGCGACGTCGTCCGCGAGATCACCGGCACCGTGCAGCGCGAGACCGTCCCCGACGCCGTGGTCCGCGCCGCCGACCAGATCGAGGTCGTCGACCTGTCCCCGGCGGCCCTGCGCGACCGGCTCTCCGACGGCCTCGTGTACCCGGCGGCCCGGATCGACGCAGCACTGTCGAACTACTTCCGGCTCGGCAACCTCACCGCCCTCCGTGAGATCGCCCTGCTCTGGCTCGCCGACGAGGTCGACGACGCCCTGCGCGCCTACCGCGCCGAGCACGGCATCGACCACCGCTGGGAGGCGCGGGAGCGGGTCCTCGTGGCCCTCACCGGCGGGCCCGAGGGCGAGACGCTGCTCCGGCGCGCGGCGCGCATCGCCGCACGCAGCGCCGGCGGCGAGCTCGCCGCGGTGCACGTCACGACGAACGACGGTCTCCGCGTCCGGCACCCCGGCGCCCTCGGGAAGCAGCGGACCCTGCTCGAGCAGCTCGGCGGGACGTACCACCAGGTGGTGGGAGACGACGTCCCGGGGACCCTCGTGCGGTTCGCGAAGTCGATCGACGCCACCCAGATCGTGATCGGGGTCAGCCGGCGGAGTCGCCTCGCCGCAGCACTGACCGGTCCGGGCATCGGCAACACGGTCGTCCGCGAGTCGGGCGACATCGACGTGCACGTCGTCACGCACGAGCGGGCCGGCGGCGGGTTCGCGCTCCCGAAGCTCGGGGGCAGCCTGTCGCGCGGCCGCATCGTCGCCGCGTTCGTCCTCTCGCTCGTGGCGGGGCCACTCCTGACGTGGCTGCTCTCCCTCGGCACCGATCCCGACGCCATCACGGTCGACGTGCTCGCGTACCAGCTGCTCGTGCTCGTCGTGGCGCTCGTCGGCGGCATGTGGCCAGCGGTGTTCGCCGCCGTGCTGTCCGGGCTGAGCCTCGACTTCTTCTTCGTGCAACCCCTCTACATGGTCACCGTCCAGCAGCCGTGGCACCTCGTGGCCCTCGTGATGTACGTCGTCAGCGCCGTGCTCGTCAGCTTCGTCGTCGATCGCTCGGCACGACGCTCGCGCGCTGCCCGCCGTGCCGCCGCCGAGTCCGGACTCCTCGTCGGGATCGCCGGCAGCGTCCTCCGCGGCGACGACGCCCTCCAGGCACTGCTCGACCGCACCCGCGAGGCCTTCGGGTTCGCGGGTGTCCGGATCCGGCAGGGCGACGAGGTCCCGGCCACGTCGGGGGAGTTCGGCGACGTCCCGGACGCCACCACGAGCCTCCCGTCCGGCGCCGTCCTGGAGTTCGCGGGCGCACCCGACGACCCGACCCAGCGCCGGCTGCTGCGCGTCGTCGAGCAGCAGCTCGACGCAGCGGTCGAGCACCGCGAACTGACCCGCACGGCGGTCGACGCGGAGCGGATCGCCGCGGCGGACCGCGTGCGCAGCGCCATCCTCGCGGCTGTCGGCCACGACGTGCGTCGGCCGATCGCGGCCGCCTCGGCGGCCGTGCAGACCCTCCGCGCCGCGGACATCACCCTGTCCGACGCCGACCGGGAGGCACTACTCGCGACCGCCGACGAGAGCCTCGGACACCTCGCGGTGCTGTTGGCAGACCTCCTCGACGTCAGCCGCGTGCAGGCGGGGGTGCTCGCCGCCCGGCCCGTTCCCACCGCGCTCGAGACGGTCGTCGCGCCCGCCCTCGACGAGCTCGAACTCGGGCCGGAGGACGTCGACCTCGACCTCCCCGCCGACCTGCCGCCCGTCCTCGCCGACCCCGTGCTGCTCCAGCGCGTCGTCGTGAACCTGCTCGCCAACGCCAGCCGCTACGCCCCCGAGGGCACCCGCGTCCGCGTCGCCGCGAGCGCCTTCGGCGGCGGGGTCGAGCTCCGCGTCGCCGACCACGGCCCCGGCATCCCCGAGGACCGCCGCGGCGAGGTGTTCCAACCGTTCCAGCGGCTCGGCGACACCGACAACGACACCGGCCTCGGCCTCGGGCTCGCGCTCGCCCGCGGGTTCACCGAGGGTATGGGCGGCACCATCGAGGTCGACGACACCCCCGGTGGCGGACTCACCGTCGTCGTGCGGCTGCCGATCGCCGGACACGTGGGGGTGTCGGTCCTGTGAGCACCAAGGTCCTCATCGCCGACGACGACGCCCAGCTCGTCCGCGCGCTCGCCGTCACCCTCGCCGCCCGCGGGTACGACGTCGTCACCGCCCGCGACGGCCGCGCCGCGCTCGACGCCGTCATCACCGAACGCCCCGACCTCGTGCTGCTCGACCTCGGCATGCCCCGCCTCGACGGCATCGGCGTGCTCGAGGGCCTCCGCGCCTGGACGCAGGTGCCGGTGCTCGTGCTCTCCGGCCGGACCGACTCGTCCGACAAGGTCGACGCACTCGACGCCGGCGCCGACGACTACGTGACGAAGCCGTTCCAGATGGACGAGCTCCTCGCCCGGCTCCGTGCGCTCGGCCGTCGGCAGGCCGCGGTCGCCGCGTCCGCCGGGGGAGCACCGACCGTGGCGATCGGCGACCTCGTCGTCGACCTCGTCGCCAAGCAGGTGACCCCGCCCGCGGGTCCCGCGATCCGCCTCACCCCGACGGAGTGGCGGCTGCTCGAGGTCCTCGTGACGAACCCCGACCGGCTGATGACCCGCGAGATGCTCCTCACCGAGGTGTGGGGACCGTCGCACGGCAACGACTCCGGGTACCTCCGGCTGTACATGGCCCAGCTCCGGCGGAAGCTCGAGCCGGACCCCGGGAACCCGCGCTACCTCGTCACCGAGTCGGGCATGGGGTACCGCTTCAGCCCCGGCCACGCGTGAGTCGTCGGGCGGTCGCCGTGCGCTGCCGACCGGCTGGCGGGTCCCTGTCGGCACGCTGGCGGGCAGGTGTCGGGTCCGTGTCGTGGTGTCCGGACCCGCGCGGTTCCTAGGCTCGGGGTCATGAACGAGATGCGGATCGCAACCCTCCGACGCGAGCGAGGCTGGACCCAGGAACGCTTGGCCGAGACGAGCGGGATCGCTGTCCGGACGGTGCAGCGGCTCGAGTCCGGCAAGGACGCCAGCCTCGAGACGCTCAGCGCGATCGCCCGTGCGCTCGACGTCCCCGTGCGGGACCTCTTCGCGTCGGAGGAGCGGGCGGACCTCGATCCCGGCGTGCGGGGCCTCGACGAGCGGACCGCCGCCGACCAGGCCGCGCGGGACCGGGCGGTCGCGGGCTTCTGGTCCCTGTACGCGGCGATCGGCATCGGATTCGGCATCGTCACCGTCGTGCTCCTGGTGCTCCACGTCTGGTCGCCCCTCGTGTTCCTCGCCGTCGGGGCGTACTGGGTCCTGGGTCGACTGGTCGGACGGGTGGTCGTCGACGTCGTCCTCGCGCCGCGGCTCGACCGCCGGTACCCGCTCTCCCGCCACGACGACGGGTCGTCGCGTGCCGCGGGATGACTCCCCACCCGACACGTCGATCGCGCCCGTCGGGGCGGCGGACGTCGAGGACGTCCGTGCGTTCCTGACGGCGAACGACCTCACCGTCGCAGGCCTCGGCACACCGGGTGTGCGCCTGTGGGTCGTCCGGGACGTGGCCGGCTCGGTCGTCGCTTCCACGGGCTTCGAGACCTCGTCGGACGGGAGGCACGCCCTCCTCCGCAGCGTCGCCGTCGGTCCGCAGCGCCGCGGCTCCGGCGCCGGGGGTCGGCTCGCGATCTTCGCGATGGAGCAGGCCGTCTCGACGGGTGCCGATCGAGCGTGGCTGTTCAGCCGCCGGTCCGGCCCGTTCTGGCAGGGCCTCGGGTTCCGCCCCGCGGACCGCGAGACCCTGGCGGCGGTCCTCGCGGACACCAGCCAGGTCGCCCTCTTCCGTCGGACAGGGCAGCTCGGCCGGGAGGTCGCGTGGAGCCGCCCGCTGTAGCGTCCCCTCGTGACGATCGAGCTGCGCCGGGTGACCGGCGAGGACTGGGCAACGTGGCGCCCGGTCCGACTCGCGGCGCTCGCCGATGCCCCGGACGCGTTCGGCTCACGGCTCGACGACTGGCGGGACGCCCCGGAGCACCGCTGGCGGACCCGGCTCTCGCTCCCGGGAGCGATCGACCTCCTGGCGGTCGACACGGACAGCGGCGACGGTCGAGCGATCGGGATGGCGAGCGGGGTCCCGGACGCCGACGGCCCGCACCGCGCCGAGCTCATCTCGATGTGGGTCGACCCGGTGGCCCGTCGCCGCGGGGTCGCCCGTCTGCTGATCGACGCCGTCGCGGACTGGGCGGCCGAGCGCGGCGCACACGAACTCGTGCTCTCCGTGATGCCCGACAACCGCGACGCGCAGGAGACCTACGCCCGCACCGGGTTCTCGGTGACGGACGAGCCGGGGGACCTGCTGCCGGACGGCCGGCGCGAACTCGTCATGCGACGCGACCTGGAGGAACGATCGTGAACCGAACACTGCGCATCACCGCGTGGATCGTCGCAGCCGTCGTGCTGGTCGCCGTGGTGTTCCTCGTGTACGCCAACATCGTCATGCAGGGGACCCGGAGCGCCGCGCTGCAGGTCTGGCGTGACGACCGGGTCGCCGTCCGTGACGCCGGCGACTCGATCGTGATGACGCCGACCGGGCAGGCCGACGGCAAGGGGATCGTGTTCATCCCCGGCGCGAAGGTCGACCCGTACGCGTACATGGCGACGTTCCGGCAGGTGGTCGCGACCGGGACGACGGTGGTGATCACGAAGCCGACGCTCAACCTCGCGTTCTTCGACACCCGGCCGCTCTCGACGTTCGAGGCGCACGCCCCGGAGGTCACGACGTGGGCCGTCGGCGGACACTCCCTCGGCGGTGTCCGCGCCTGCCAGCTCGCGAAGGACGCCGACGGGCTGCTGCTCCTCGGGAGCTACTGCGCGAACGACATCAGCCGCTCGTACATCCAGGTCCTCAGCGTCTCCGGCTCGCGCGACGGGCTGTCCACCCCGGCGAAGGTCGACGCGGCCCGGCACCTCCTGCCGTCCACCGCCACGATGGTCGAGGTCCAGGGCTCGAACCACGCGGAGTTCGGCGCGTACGGCGACCAGCCCGGCGACCGGACGGCGACGATCTCCCCGGCCGAGGCCCGCGGCGAGATCAGCGCGGCGGTCGAACGGTGGGTGCAGGCGCTGCCCCCGGGGACCGACCTGCGCTGACGGCCATCCGCACCGCGTCGACGGCGAGCGGCGGCACCAGCCCGACCGCTTCGACGTCCGCGATCGGCACCCACGCCGGCCGGTAGCGGTTCGTCGGCGAAGCGCCGGCTCGCTCCGGCGCGTCGGTCGCCAGCGCGGGCACACCCGGTCCGGCCTCGACGTGGAGGTACACGGCGGGCGCAGCGCGCTCGAGGCCGACCGGCAGGAGGGCGACCACCTCGCCGTCGAGTCCGGTCTCCTCGCGGAGCTCGCGGAGACACGCCCGCTGCGGGGTCTCGCCCTGCTCGACGCCCCCGCCGGGCAGGACGGCGTAGCGCCGTCCGTCGCGCTCGCGGAGGACGACGAGCACCCGGCCGTCGCGGACCGCGACGGCGGCCGCGCGGAGGCGGAGCGGACGGGGAGCAGACACGTCGTCACCGTACGCCGCGTCGAGGAGGTGAGCCGTGCCTCCCGGCCGATGACTCGCCCTGGCGACTGCAGCCGGTGGCTGGCAGCATCGGCGCATGGCGTTCCTCGTCCTCCTCAACGGCATCCCGGCGAGCGGCAAGTCGACGGTCGCCCGCGCGTGGGCCGAGCGGCACGCTCCGGACCTACCGGTGGCGTTCGACATCGACGTCCTGCGCGCCATGATCGGCGGGTGGCGGACGGCACTGCGTCCTGCCGGGGAGGCCGCGCGGGTGATGGCCACGGCGGCGATCGGGGCACACCTGCGGTCCGGCCGCGACGTGATCGTTCCCCAGTACGCCCGCCGGGCCGACTTCGTCGACGACCTCGCCGCGCTCGCCACCGACTCGGGAGCGGTGTTCGTGGAGCTCGCGTTGCGCGCCGACGCGGCGGAGGCGGACCGTCGCTTCGCGACGCGGGCCGCGGAGGGACCGAGCGTGCACGGTGACCTCGGCGGCGACCGGATGGTGGACGTGCACGTCGGACTGGAGGCATTCCTCGCCACCCGTACCCGCGTCCAGCGGGTGGGCGGTCCGGACCAGGGCGTCGCGGACGTCGTCGACGAGATCGACGCGGTCCTCGCCGCGGTGGCGGCGGGCTCCGTCAACGGGTGACGTCGGTCTCCCGGGTGTGCGACGGGCGCCGTCGCGTTGCCCGTGCGATGAAGTACAGCACGACGCCGACGGCGAGCAGCAGTGCGGCGTACAGCCACACCTGCCCGCTCTGCTGCGTGAGCAGCAGGACGCACGACGCGACGCCGAGCACCGGGACGAACGTCCACACCCGGAAGTGGTCGTGCTCCACGCGGTCGCGGCGGAGGACGAGGACGGCGACGTTCGTGCTGATGAAGACGAACAGGAGCAGGAGCACGACGGTCTCGGCGAGGGTGCCGACGTCACCGACGAGGGTGAGGAGCATCGCCACGACGGTGGTCGCGACGATGGCGGTCCACGGGGTCTTCCGGTTCGCGAGGACCTTCGCCAGCACGGCGGGCAGGAGTCGCTGCTCGGCCATGCCGTACGTGACGCGGCTCGCCATGATCATCGTGAGCAGGGCGCCGTTCGCCACCGCGACGAGGGCGATCAGGCTGAACACCCAGTCCGGGATCGGGACGCCCGAGGCCGAGACCACGGCGAGGAGCGGACCGGACGAACCCTCCAACTCGGAGGCGGGCAGCGCGATCGCGCTGGCGAGGCCGACGAGCACGTAGACGACGCCGGCGGTCGCGAGGGCGCCGAACAGGGCCTTCGGGTAGACACGGCGGGGTTCGCGGACCTCCTCGGCGACGTTGGCGCTCGTCTCGAAGCCGACGAAGGAGTAGTAGGCGACGATGGCGGCGCTCAGGGTCGCGAGCGCCGGGTTCGCGTCCGCCGGGAACGCCCCGACGCGGCTCACGTCGCCGCCTCCGGCGCCGAGCATCACGGCCACGACGACGATCACGATGACGAGACCCGACACCTCGATGATCGTCATGACGACGTTGCTCTTCAGTGAGTCCGAGATGCCGCGGGCGTTGAGGCAGGCGATGAGCGCGAGGAAGACGATCGCGGTGGGCACGGGCGGCAGGTCGACGAACGTGCCGAGGTAGTCGCCCGCGAACGCGAGGGACAGCCCGGCGGCGCTCGTGACCCCGGCGGCGAGCATGCTGAACCCGACGAGGAACGACACGAGGGGCACCTTGTACGCCCGCTCGGCGAACACCGCTGCGCCGCCGGCCTTCGGGTACTTCGTGACGAGCTCGGCGTAGGAGCCCGCGGTGAGCAGGGCCAGCAGCAGGGCGAGGACGAGCGGTGCCCAGAGCGCCCCACCGACGTCCTCCGACAGCGTCCCCATCAGGGCGTAGATGCCGGCGCCGAGGACGTCGCCGAGGATGAACAGGTAGAGGAGCGGACCGGTGATCGCCTGGTGGAGCTTCGACTCCGGCTGTCCCGGAGCGGAGCGTTCGGCGGTGTCGCTGGTCATGGTGGTGCCTTCCGTCCCCGTCAGGGTGTCCGAGTGCTCCCGAGCGGCCTCACCGGTCCGTCCGCATCGCGCGGAGTCCTGCACACTCCGCTCTCGGTGAACTCTCTCCACACATCGGCGTCGCGCCTGAGTGCACCGGCGGGAGCGGTCCTAGAGTGGGCGCATGACCGCACCGGACCGGCCCACCCCTGCCCGCCTCGCGGATCAGCGCGCGCTGCTGTTCGACCTCGACGGCGTCCTCACGCCGACCGCCGAGGTGCACATGCGCGCGTGGAGCCGCCTGTTCACGCCGTACCTCGCCGCGCACGGCGTCGCGCCGTACACCGAGCAGGACTACTTCGACCACATCGACGGCAAGCCCCGCTACGACGGGGTCCGGTCGCTGCTCGCGTCGCGCGGCATCGACCTGCCGGAGGGCACCCCCGACGACGACCCGTCGGCCGACACCGTCTGCGGCCTCGGCAACCGGAAGAACGCCGAGTTCACGGCCGAGCTGGACGAGCACGGGGTCGAGCCGTACCCGGGCTCGCACCGGTTCCTCGTCGCCGCGATCGACGCCGGCTACTCGGTCGCCGTCGTGTCGAGCTCGGCGAACGCGGTGTCGGTGCTCCGCACGGCCGGCATCCTCGAACGCTTCCCGGTGATCGTCGACGGCCTCGTCGCCCGGCAGGACGCGCTCGAGGGCAAGCCCGCGCCGGACACCTACCTCGACGCCGCGAGCCGCTTCGGTCTCACCGCGGCCGAGTGCGTGGTCGTCGAGGACGCCACGAGCGGGGTCGAGGCCGGCCGCAACGGCGGCTTCGGACTCGTCATCGGCGTCGACCGCGGAGCCGGCGCGGACGCACTGCGCGCTCACGGTGCCGACGTCGTCGTGCAGGACCTCGCCGACCTCGTCGACGACCTCCGCCCCGTCCCCACCCCCGCGAACTGACGGACGGCGGCCGTTCCCGGGCCGCCACGACCCGCCCCCGCACCTCCCTCCCCCACGGAGCAGCATGAACCCCATCACCTCGGACCCGCTCGACCGCGTCCGCTACCCGATCGACGAGTGGGCGCTCGTCGAGACCGAGTACACGCCGGACGAGCAGGGCGTGGCAGAGACGAACTTCGCGGTCGGCAACGGCTACCTGGGCCTCCGCGGCAACCTCGACGAGGGCCGTGGCGGCGTCCAGTACGGCACGTACGTCAACGGGTTCCACGAGACCTGGCCCATCCGGCACGCCGAGGACGCCTTCGGCTTCGCGAAGACCGGGCAGACGATCATCAACGCGCCCGACGCCAAGGTGATCCGGCTCTACGTCGACGACGAGCCGCTCGTCCTGGCCGAGGCCGACATCCTCCGGCACACGCGCCGCCTCGAGTTCCGTGGCGGCTACCTGTTCCGCGAGACCGAGTGGTCGACACCGTCGGGCAAGCGGGTCCTCATCCGTTCGCGCCGCCTCGTGTCGTTCACCGACCGGCACCTCGCCGTCATCGACTACGAGGTCACCGTCCTCGACGCCGACGCCTCGATCCTCCTCTCCAGCCAGATCCTCAACCGGCAGGACGTCCAGGACGAGTACCACGCGGGCATGCGCGCCGCCGCGAACGCCTTCGACCCGCGCAAGGCCGAAGCGTTCACCGAGCGTGTCCTCGAGCCGAAGCTCAAGCGCAGCACGGGTGCGCGGTCGCTCCTCGGCTACCAGGCCGCCAGCTCGGGCATGACGATCTGCGTGGGCGTGGAGCACCACCTCGAGACCGACAACTCGTGGGACGAGTCGTCGTCGATCGAGGACGACCTCGCGAAGCACGTGTACCGGGTGCAGGCGCGGGCCGGTGTCCCGATCCGCCTCGTGAAGAGCATCGTCTACCACACGTCCCGCGGCGTCCCCGCGCGCGAACTCGCCGACCGCTGCGACCGCACGCTCGACCGTGCCCACGCCGAGACCGTCGACGACGTGTTCGCCACGCAGCGCGCCTGGATGAACGACTACTGGGCCCGGAGTGACGTCGAGATCCCCGGCAAGCCCGACGTGCAGCAGGCCGTTCGTTGGAACCTCTTCATGCTCGCGCAGGCGACGGCCCGCACGGACGGGCACGGCATCGCTGCGAAGGGCGTCACCGGGTCCGGGTACGGCGGTCACTACTTCTGGGACATGGAGATCTACGTCCTGCCGTTCCTGTCGTACACGGCGCCGATCGTCGCGCGGAACGCCCTCCGCTTCCGCTACAACATGCTCGACGCCGCCCGCTCCCGGGCGCGCGAGCTGAACCAGCACGGGGCGCTCTTCCCGTGGCGGACGATCAACGGCGAGGAGTCCTCGGCCTACTACGCCGCCGGCACCGCGCAGTACCACATCGACGCGGACATCGCCCACGCCCTCATGCAGTACGTGCGGGCCTCCGGTGACAAGGAGTTCCTCAAGCGCGGCGCGATCGACATCCTCGTCGAGACCGCTCGGCTGTGGGAGGACCTCGGGTTCTGGCGGTCCAACGGCGACAAGAAGTTCCACATCGACGGCGTCACCGGGCCGGACGAGTACACGACCGTGGTCGACGACAACCTCTACACGAACGTCATGGCCCGGGCGAACCTCTGGTCCGCCGTGCAGGCCTGCCGCGAGCTCGCCGTCGACGACCCGGAGGAGTACGGCCGCATGGTCCGGCGCACCGGGCTCCAGGAGGACGAGGTCCAGGGCTGGGAGCACGCCGCCGAGTCGATGGAGATCCCCTTCGACCCGCACCGCGGCATCCACCCGCAGGACGCCCAGTTCCTCGACAAGGAGCTCTGGGACCTCGAGAACACGCCGGAGTCGAAGCGGCCGCTGCTGCTGCACTACCACCCGCTGGTGATCTACCGGTTCCAGGTGCTCAAGCAGGCGGACGTCGTGCTCGCGCTGTTCCTGCAGGGCCACGAGTTCACCGCTGCCGAGAAGCGTCGTGACTTCGACTACTACGACGCGCTGACCACGGGCGACTCGACCCTGTCCGCCGTGGTGCAGTCGATCATGGCGGCCGAGGTCGGCTACTGCGAGCTCGCCGAGCAGTACTTCCAGACCGCCCTGTACGTCGACCTGGCTGACCTCCACGGCAACACGGCGGACGGTGTGCACATCGCGTCGACGGGCGGCATCTGGGGAGCGCTCGTCAACGGGTTCGGCGGCATGCGGGACCACGGCGGGCGCATGACGTTCAACCCCCGGCTGCCGCGGACGTGGGAGCGCATCACCTACCGGCTCAACGTGCGGGGCTCCCGCGTGAAGGTCGACCTCGAGCAGGACACCCTGACGTTCACCGTCGAGCAGGGCGAGGGCCTCACGGTGTGGGTGCACAACCAGCAGTGGGACCTCTCCGCCGCGGAGCCCACGGTCGTGCCGTTGCCGCACCAGGGGCCGCGGATGACCGGGCGGGCGCCGACGACGAGCGACATCCAGGGCACGCTGCGTGCGGACGGATCGGTCATCACGGCATCGATCCCGACGATCTCGCTCGAGCGGCAGTTCGAGGTGGACGAGACGACCGCGTAGCACCGGCGCTCGGCCTGCAGGCCCGGGGCGCGTCCGCCGTGCGGGCGCGCGTCAGCGGGTGGTCGCCACCAGTTCCACCTTCGCCCGCTCGGCGTCCTCGAGGAACGCCGCGTGGTGGTCCGGTCCACCGGCGTACGGGTGCCGGTCGGCGTAGAGGTGCGTCCACCCGTGCGCCGGGGCCGCGTACCAGAGGCGGTCGACGTCGGCCGGGGTGCCGGCGTGGAACGCCAGGTGGCTCAGGCCGGGTCGGCGCCGGTCGTGGGTGCCGTCGAGCGGTGCCGCCTCGAGGACGACGTACGTGCCGCCCGCGATCCAGCTCCGTCCGCGGTCCCACCGCTGGTACGGCTCGTACCCGAGCTCGCCGAGCAGCCACCCCCACGTCGGCACGGCTCGATCGAGGTCTGCGACACGCAGCTCGACGTGGTGCAGCGCACCACGGCGGGCGCCGTCGGACACGCGGGTCACAGGAGCTTCCGGAGCGTGTTCGTGTTCCGCGTCGTCGTCGTGCGCTTGAACCGCGCCGCTGCCGCACGCCTCGCGAAGGCCGTGTCCGTGCTCGACCCCTTCGGGCACGACCAGTACACGACGCCGTCGCCCCGGGCGACCCGTTCCACCGGATCGTCGGGCGTGCGGTCGGCCAGCAGGTCGTCGAGGGCCGCAGTCTCCGACGCGAAGACGACGTAGTCGTGCCGGTCGGGCGCGGAGCGGAAGGGGAACCCGTCGACGATGCCCGCCAGGTCGTCGTGCCGGAGCAGCACGATCCAGGCGTCGTACCCGAAGCGGTCCCGGAGTGCGTGCTCGACACCGGCCTTGATCGCGGTCGCGTCGCCGGTCGCGGTGAAGACCACGTTGCCGGAGGCGAGCACCGTCCGGACGTCCTCGTGGCCGAGCCCGCGGAACGTCTCGGCGAGGTCCGCGCTCCGGATGGTGATGCCGTTCACGTTGACGCCACGGAGCAGCGCGATCCACCTGGTCATGTCCGGACCGTAGCGCGCCGTCGCGGTCACGTCCACGTCCGGGCCACACCCCAGCCGCCGCCCTCGGGCACGATGTCGACGACGAGGGTCTCGCCGTCCTCCGCGGTCGCCTGGAAGCGCCACCCGACGGTCCGCTCGGGAGCGTGCGTGATCGCCGTCGGAAGCTCCGCCCGCGTGACGGTGAGCCGTGTCGGTGTGTCCGTGACCCGCCAGCGACGGCCCGACCACACCAGCCGATCGGGCACGCCGGCGGTCCACCAGACCGTCGCTGCCGTGTCGATGATCACCACGATGACCTCCTGATGTTCGAACGTGTGTTCGAATGGTAGGCCACGACCGGCCGCTCGGCAACGGCCCGGTGCGGCGTGCGGACGGACGGCTCCGGGCCGGGGGACGCCGACCTCGGAGCAGCCGCAGCGGCGCTCCGGTAGACGAGACGCATGACGGACGAGCGACACGACGACCACGGATCCGACGACCAGGGACCGGACACAGCGCACCAGGTCCCGGAGGGGGTGTCCGAGGCGACCGTCGAGGCGCTCGGCACGCTGTCCGCGGCGCTCGAGGTCATCGAGCACGCGCGGGGTCTGCTGTACGGCTTCCACCGCCTCACGGGCAAGGCCGACCTCGACCTCGGCGACGCCGTCGAGCAGCTCCGGAAGGCCGGGCACACCGACCTCGCCGACCGCATCGACACCGAGCTCCTCGGACGCAACGTCATCGCGGGCCGGTGGACCTTCCAGATCATGGAGGACTACGACGACGGCTACTACGCACTCGCCAAGGAACTCGAGAAGGCTGCTCGCGACGAGCTGGTCGACGGGAAGCGCCACCTCTTCGAGGCGGGCATGAAGGAGGACCGGCGCACGCAAGGTCGACGCCACCACGAGGCCCAGCCGTCCGACCTGCCGGACTGACACCGCGCCTCCAGGCCGGAGCGCCCGACCGCCCGACCGCCGACCGCCGAGCGGCGCCCGCCGAGCGACCAGCGCTGCACAACCGAAATCACCCCGAACCACGGCGATCCGTGGTTCGGGGTGACTTCGGTTGTGCGGGAGCCAGACGCACCGCGCAGTGGACGCGAACGCGCCCGCGGACGCGGACGCGCGTCAGCCGACGCCGAGCAGCGCCTCCAGCGGCCCGCGCGCGAAGTACAGCAGGAAGCCGAACGCGACGACGTACAGGAGCCACGAGACCTCGCGGCCCCGGCCGGACAGCAGCTTGATGAGCACCCAGCTGATGAAGCCTGCGCCGATGCCGTTCGCGATCGAGTAGGTCAGCGGCATGACGACGATCGTGAGGAACGCCGGCAGCGCCGACCCGAAGTCCGTCCACGAGATGTCCGCCACCTGCGCGACCATGAGCGCGCCGACGACGACGAGCCCGGCGGCGGCGACCTCGAGCGGGACGACCTGCGTCAGCGGCGTGAGGAACATCGACGCCAGGAACAGCACGCCGGTCACGACCGAGGCCATGCCCGTGCGGGCGCCCTCGCCGATGCCGGCCGCCGAGTCGATGAACACCGTGTTCGACGACACCGAGGCGCCACCACCGGCGATCGCACCGACGCCCTCGACGACGAGCGCCGACTTGAGCCGCGGGAACGTGCCGTCGGGGTGTGCGACCCCGGCGGCCTTCGCGAGACCGGTCATCGTGCCCATCGCGTCGAAGAAGTTCGTGAAGACGAGGGTGAAGACGAGCATCGACGCGGCGAGCGGGCCGATGCGGCTGAAGGCACCGAAGTCGAAGTGCCCGACGAGCGACAGGTCCGGCACGGCGAACAGCGCCGAGGGCAGGCCTGGGGCGTTGAGGTTCCAGCCGGTCTTCGACTCGACCGAGGTCGGCACCTGGAAGATCGCCTGCAGGATGATCGCGATGATCGTGGTCGCCACGATGCCGATGAGCAGGGCGCCCTTCACGCGGCGGGCCATGAGCGTGCCGATGATGACGAGGCCGATGAGGAACACGATCGTCGGGAGCGCCCCGACCGAGCCGTCCTCGCCGAGCTGCAGCGGGGGCGAGGCCAGTCCGGACGACCGCACGAAGCCGGAGTCGACGAGGCCGATGAAGGCGATGAACAGGCCGATCCCGACCGTGATCGCGGCCTTGAGCTGGGCGGGCACCGCCGTGAAGATCATCGTCCGGATGCCCGTCAACGCGAGGATCACGATGATGACGCCGTTGATGACGACGAGTCCCATCGCCTCGGCCCACGTGACCTGCTTGACGACGCTCACGGCGAGGAACGAGTTGATGCCGAGGCCCGCCGCGATGCCGAACGGGAGGTTCGCGACGACGCCCATCGCGATGGTCATGAGGCCGGCGACGAGACCGGTGGCCGCGGCGACCTGGGCGTTCTCGAGCCAGCCGCCGGTGACGTCCTTCGCGGCCTGGTCGGCGCTGAACCCACCGAGGATCAGCGGGTTGAGGATGACGATGTAGGCCATCGTCACGAAGGAGACGAGACCACCACGGATCTCTCGGGGGATCGTCGACCCGCGGCTCGTGATCGAGAAGTAGCGGTCGAGGCCGGACGCGAAGCGGTTCCGGGGCGGCGTGTCGGTCTGCTGGGCGCTCACCGGACGAGTTTACAGAACGCTGGGAGCGCGGCGCGTCGCGCCGGGAGCGTCGGCCGGGAGGCACGGCTCGCCTCCGCGGGGTACGTCACCTCGGGTGCCCGCTCGCGTTCTGCGGCCAGCGACGGTGTTGGATGAGGACGTGAACGAACGACTGGACCGCGCGCGGATCGAAGCCGCCGTGCGCGAGCTCCTCCTCGCCGTCGGCGACGACCCCGACCGCCCCGAACTCGCCCGCACCCCGGGGCGCGTCGCGGACTCCTACGCGGAGTTCTTCTCCGGCATCGGGACCGACGCCGTCGCGATCGCCCGGGACGGCGTCGTGCACGCCGAGGACGGCGATCGCGGGCAGCTCGTGATCGTCCGCGACGTGAAGTTCCGGTCGATGTGCGAACACCACCTGCTGCCCTTCATCGGAGTCGCGCACCTCGCCTACGCACCCGGCGACCAGCTCATCGGCCTCGGGACGCTCTCGCGCGTGCTCGACGCCGTGGCCTCGCGCCCGCAGCTCCAGGAGCGGCTCGGTGAGCAGGTCGCGGCCACCATCGCCGAGGGCCTCGACGCGACCGGCGTGCTCGTCGTCCTCGACGCCCAGCACCAGTGCGTGACGACGCGCGGTGAACGCCAGACCGGCTCGACCACGGTGACGGTCGCCGCCACCGGGACCCTCGCCACGTCGGCCGGCCGCGCCGAGGCGATCGCCCTCATCGGCGCGGGCGTCGGCGCCGCCGGCGGACCCGCAGCCGGAGCAGACCACGGGACCGACGCATGACGACCGAGCAGCGCGATCCGAGCCTCCGAGCCGTCACGACCGGACCCGGTTGGGTGGTTCCCGACCTGCGCGACCCGGTCCGCACGATCGGCCGCCGCACGTTCGACTTCGACCACCGCGTCGCCGTCATGGCGATCGTGAACCGCACGCCCGACTCCTTCCACGACCAGGGAGCGACGTTCGCGCTCGACCAGGCCGTGGCCGCCGCGGTCCGTGCCGCCGAGCAGGGCGCCGACTGGGTCGACATCGGCGGCGTGAAGTTCGCGCCGGGGCCGGAGCTCTCCGCCGCCGACGAGCTCGACCGGGTCCTGCCGGTGGTGGCCCAGCTCGCGCAGGAGTCCGACGTCGTGATCTCGGTCGACACCTTCCGCCCCGAGGTCGCCGAGGCCACGATCGCTGCCGGTGCCAGCGTCGTCAACGACACGACCGGGTTGTCGGACCCGCGGATGGCCGCCGTCGTCGCCGACTCCGACGCGACGATCGTCATCACGCACTCGACCGCCCCGCCCCGACAGGAGCTGCCCGAGCCGCCGCACTACGACGACATCGGCCGCGAGGTCGTCGACTTCCTCCGGGAGCGCGTGGACCGGGCGCTCGCGGCGGGCATCCCGGAGTCGCGGATCATCGTCGACCCCGGACACGACCTGAACAAGAACACCGTGCACACGCTCGAGCTGACGCGCCGGCTGCCCGAGGTCGTCGCACTCGGCTACCCGGTGCTCGCCGCGGTGTCGAACAAGGACTTCGTGGGGGAGTCCCTCGGGCGTCCCCGTGGAGAACGGCTGTCCGGCTCGCTGGCCGCCGCCACCGTCAGTGCGATGCTCGGCGCGCGGATCGTCCGGATGCACGACGTCGTCGAGAGCGTCGACGCGATGCGCATGGTCGAGGCGGTCCTCGGCTGGCGCGAACCCGTGGAAGCGAGGCACAACACGTGAACGCACTGCCCGCCTCGATCGCCGACCTGGCCGACGACGACCTCCTCGAGCTGTACCGGGCCGGCGTGCCGGACGGACCCTGGCTCCGGGTGAACTTCGTGACGACGCTCGACGGGTCCGCCTCGGCGTCCGGTCGCACGGCCGACCTCGGCGGCGACGACGACCTGCGCGTGTTCGACCTGCTCCGCCGCACGGCCGACGTGGTCCTCGTCGCCGCCGGCACCGTCCGCGACGAGGAGTACGGCCCGATGGTCCTGCACGACGCCGACGTCGACTGGCGTCGTGCGCACGGGATGCCGGACCACCCGGTGTTCGCGATCGTCACGGGCTCGGCGGGCCTCGACCCGTCGTCGCGGGTGTTCACCGAGGCGCCGGTGCGCCCGATCGTGCTGACCTCGGCGTCCGGCGCGGCGTCGGAGCGGGGTCGGGCACTCGCGGAGGTCGCGGACGTCGTGGCATGCGGGGACGACTCCGTGGACGTCACCGCCGTCGTGCGGGCGCTGGGCGACCGTGGACTCGAACGCATCCACTGCGAGGGCGGGCCGTCGTTCTTCGGGGCGCTCATCGCGGCGGACCTCGTGGACGAGCTGACCCTGACGGTGGACCCCACGCTCGAGGGCGGGGAGGGGCCGCGGATCGCCACGGCGCCGTCCGGGTCGTCGGCCGCGGCAGGGCTGCGACGCATGCGTCCCGCGCACGTCCTCCTCGGCGCCGACGGGGTGCTCCTGACGCGGTACGTGCGCGCCTGACGCCGCGCCGCGTGTGGCCGAGTCCCGTGGTGGGCGACGCCGCTTGCGCTCTGGAGCGCGGGAAACGTCGCCCACGCCGAGTCTCGGGGCGCGGCTGCCGAGTCTCGTGCGGCCTGCCGCGTCCCGGTGCTGCGCCGGTAGGGTCGGAGGTGTGATCGACGTCGTGGTGTCCGGGGTCCTGTTCGACATGGACGGGACGCTCGTCGACTCGACCGCGGTCGTCGAGGCAGCGTGGACCCGGTTCGGTGAGGAGCACGGGCTCGACCCGGTCGAGATCCTCGGCTTCTCGCACGGTCGCCAGACGATCGACACGATCCAGCGCTACCTGCCCGACCTGCCCCGGGACGAGCAGCAGGTGATCGTCGACACGATGATCGCCGCGGAGATCGACTACGTCCACGGGATCATCGAGGTCCCCGGCGCCGGCGCGTTCGTCCGGCGCCTCCAGGACCTCGGCGTGCCGGTCGCCCTCGTGACGAGCGCCCCGCGCGAGCTCGCGGTCAAGCGCATGATCGCAGCCGACGTCCCCGTCCCCGACGCCCTCGTGCCGTCGGAGGACGCCGAGCGCAGCAAGCCGCACCCTGAGGGCTACCTCCGCGGCGCCGAGCTGCTGGGGGTGCCGGCCGAGGAGTGCCTCGCGTTCGAGGACGCCCCCGCCGGGGTCGAGGCCGCGCTCGCCTCCGGGGCGACGACGGTCGTCGTGGGCACCCTCGAGGCCGACGTCACCGCCGGCCTGCCGCGCATCGCGGGGTACGACGGACTGACCGTCGAGCCCGAGGGATCCGGTTTCCGCATCCGCGGCTGAGCGGAGCTGGGCGGGACCTGCCGACTGCGAGCACGCCCAGCGCCGCCCGACGACCGTGGAGCCCGGCGGCCGGAACCACCGGGCCGCGGAAGGAGTGACCATGGCAGCCCTCGACGGCAAGAAGATCCTCGTCATCGCGACGAACTACGGCGTGGAGCAGGACGAGATCGTCGTCCCCACCGAGCAGCTCCGGGAACGCGGCGCGGACGTGACCGTGGCGGCGCAGGAGTCCGGCTCGATCGAGACCCTCGTCGGCGACAAGGACCCGGGGAAGTCGGTGTCCTCCGACACCTCCATCGGCAGTGTCAGCGGAGCCGACGACTACGACGCACTGGTCGTCCCGGGTGGCACGATCAACGCGGACACCATCCGCCAGGACGCCGACGCGGTCGCGCTGGTGCAGGCGTTCGCCCAAGCCGGCAAGCCCGTCGCGGCGATCTGCCACGGCCCGTGGACCCTCATCGAAGCCGGCGTCGTCTCGGGGAAGACGATCACGTCGTTCCCGTCGCTGCAGACCGACGTCCGGAACGCCGGCGGCGAGTGGGTCGACCAGGAGGTCCAGGTCGACGGTGGCCTCATCACGTCCCGCAACCCGGACGACCTGCCGGCGTTCGTCGACGCCATCGAGCACGCCCTCACGGCGTAGGCCGGCTGGGGTCCGCCCCCGTCGCCTCACGGCAGGGGCGCGACCCCCAGCGGGACGGGCGCGGCGGTCCACAGCGTCGCGGGTCCGACGGAGAGCACCCCGTCGGACTCCGGGTCGCACCGGACCCCCGCCCGTCCCCGCATCGCCCGGAACGCCCCCGGCGCCACCTCGTGGTCCATCCACGCGCACGGGTTCGCCGCCCGGTACCCCCGGAACCGTACGACCCCCTGGCCGGAGTCGAGCGCGAACGGCTGCCCGCGGAGCGCCTCGACGTCGGCACCGCGGAGGAACACGTTCCGCCGGGTCGCCACCGGGTCGACGACGGCGCCGAGGGAACGCGCCACGTCCTCCAGGCCCTCGAGCCCCACCACCGTGACGCTCGCGTGCACGTGGGCCCGCGCGGCGAAGTAGCGGTCGCCGACGATGCCGAGCCCCGTCCGCAGCTCGACGCGGTCCCGCAGCTCGGGCGTCGACGGATCGGCCGGCAGCGCGCCGTCGGCCGGACGCCCCTCGTACCGGTGCCGGGGTGACGCGAGCAGGAGCGCGACCACGACGTCGGTCCGGCAGGGCAGCCCGTCGGGCGCGACCAGGTCGTCGGCGGATGTCATGCGGCCAACGCTAGCCGTGCCTCCCGGCCGTCACTGTCGTGTCCGATTCCCGCCAGTCGATGTCGGTGAGCCGTGCGACGCTGGACCCATGTCCACCACCGCAGCCGACACGCTGCACGCCGAGCGGTACCGCGCCGTCGCCTCGCGCGACGCGCGGTTCGACGGCCAGTTCGTCACCGCCGTGCACTCCACCGGCATCTACTGCCGCCCGTCGTGCCCCGCGCGCACCCCGCGCGAGACCGGCGTCACGTTCTTCCGGACCAGCGCCGCCGCACACCTCGCGGGCTTCCGCGCCTGCAAGCGCTGCCTGCCCGAGGCGACCCCCGGCAGCCCCGAGTGGGACCTCCGCGAGGACGTCGCCGGCCGAGCCATGCGCCTCGTCCTCGACGGCGTCGTCGAGCGCGAGGGCGTGCCCGGCCTCGCGGCCCGCGTCGGCTACTCCGAGCGGCAGCTCGGCCGCATCATGACCGCCGAGCTCGGCGCCGGGCCGAAGGCGCTCAGCCGCGCGCACCGGGCGCAGACCGCCCGGACGCTCCTCACCTCGTCGGACCTCCCGATCGCCGACGTCGCGTTCGCAGCAGGCTTCGCGAGCGTCCGCCAGTTCAACGACACCGTGCGCGAGGTCTTCGCCGTCACACCGTCCGAACTCCGCGCCCGGCGCACCCTCCGACCGGTCGCCGACGGCACGCTGCACGTCCACCTGCCGGCCCGCGCGCCGTTCGACGTGCAGGGACTCCTCGAGTGGCACGCGCTGCACGCGCTGCCCGGCGCCGAGCAGGTGGACGTGGACCCCGACGGTCGGGTCACCGCGTACGGGCGGCTGGTCACACTGCCGGGAGGCACGGGCTGGTTCCGCGCGACGGCCGCCGCCGGGCGGGCGGTCGGCATCGACCTGCAGGTGCGGGTCGAGGACCTGTCGGACCTCCCCACGCTGGTCGCGCGCGTGCGCGCGCTGTTCGACCTCGACGCCGACCCCACCGCGGTCGACTCGGTCCTCGCCACCCTCCCCGAGCTCGCGCCGGCGGTGGAACGGGTACCCGGCATCCGGCTCCCCGGCACCGTGGACGCGCACGAGGTCCTGATCCGCACGCTCATCGGGCAGCAGGTCTCGGTCGCGGCGGCGCGCACGGCGCAGACCCGGCTCGTCGCTGCCCTCGGAGAACCGGCGCCGGAGTCGGTGCTCCCCGGCGGGCGGCTCTTCCCCACGGCGGACGTGGTCGCCGAGCGCGGCGGGACGGTGCTCCGCGGCCCCGGTGCCCGGGTGCAGACGATCCTCCGCGTCGCCGCCGCGCTCGCCGACGGGTCGCTCGTGGTCGACGCCGGGCAGTCGGTGCACGAGCTGCGCGCCGGACTCCTCGCCGTGAAGGGCATCGGGCCGTGGACGGCGGACTACGTGGCACTCCGCGTACGCCACCACCCCGACGTGTTCCTGCACAGCGACCTCGCGGTGCGGAACGGTGCACAGGAACTCGGGTTGCCCGGTGCCGTGCGCGAGCTCTCCCTACGGTCGGAGCAGGTAGCGCCGTGGCGGAGCTACCTGACGATGCACTGCTGGCGACCGATCGTCGATCGCGCGATGGCGACGGCCGGCGTCAGCCACATGACGACCGCGGCTGCTGCCGCCCGGAAGGACGAACGATGACCGACGCGACCATCCAGACGCTGGACACCCCAGACGGTCCCTTCACCGTGCTCGAGGACCCCGAGGGGCGGGTCCTCGCCTCGGGCTGGACCGACTCCGTCGAGCGGATCCTCGGCCGACTCGCCGAGCGGAACCGGCCCGAGCGGGTGGTCGACGGGCGGGTCGCCTCCGCCGAGGCCGTCGACGCCTTCTACGCGGGCGAGGTCGAGCACGCGATGCAGGTGCCGGTCCGGCAGTCCGGCACCGAGCTCTTCACCGAGGGGTGGCGGCAGCTCCGGCTCATCCCGGCCGGCGTGGTCCTCACCTACCGGGAGTTCGCCGCGGCGATGGGGCGGCCCGATGCCGTGCGCGCCGCCGCGAGCGTCTGCGCGCGGAACGCCCCGGCGCTCTTCGTGCCGTGCCACCGGGTGCTCCGGAGCGACGGGACCCTCGGCGGGTTCGCGTGGGGGCTCGACGTCAAGCGGTCCCTGCTCGAGCGCGAGTCCGTCGGGACGACGGCGCTCGTCTGAGGGCTGCACCGCGCCGTCCTCCCCCTGGTTGCGGGTGTTGGCGCGCGCTCGCGGCCCTGCCATGCTCGACAGGACCTCACGCACGGTCCGTCCCGAGGACCCGGCGAACCGCCGTCGCACGACCCTCGAGGACCGCATGCACCCACACGCTCCCCCGCCCGCCGTCGACCGCACGGTCCGCTCCGCCGACGGCACCGAGCTCGCCGTGACCGAGACCGGCACCGGGCCCTCGCTCGTGGTGGTCGGCGGTGCGTTCGACCACCGGGGCACGCCCTACCTCGAACGACTCGTCGCGGCGCTCGCCGACCGGTACCGCGTCGTCGCCTACGACCGCCGCGGCCGGGGCGCTTCGGGGGACACCGAGCCGTGGGCGATCGAACGCGAGGTCGAGGACCTGTCCGCCGTCGTGGAGTCGGTGCCCGGTCCCGTCGCGGCCTTCGGTGCCTGCGTGGGCGCGGGGGTGCTGCTGCACGGGCTCGCGGCCGGCGTCCCGATCACCCGCGCGGTCCTCTTCGAGCCGCCGTTCCGGGCGAGCATCGAGCACCACGTGGACGACGTCGTGTTCGCGGACCTGCTCGACGAGCACGTCGGGGTGGGTCGGCGGTCCCAGACGGTCCGGGCGTTCCTCGCGCACGTCCTCGGCGTCCCGATGGGGCAGGTCGCACTGCTCCGGCTCCGACCGGCGGTGTGGTCGGCCCTGCTCGGCGACGCGCACGTGCTGCCGCGCGACGTCCGGGTGCTCAACGGCCTCGTCATCCCCGAGCGCGTCGCCGCGGCGGTCGGGGTGCCGGTGCTCGTCGCCTCCGGGGACGCCGGACCGGAGTTCATGGGGCAGGCAGCACGGGCGCTCGCCGAGGCGATCCCGGGGGCGGTGCACATCCAACTCGCCGGGCAGTGGCACCGGCCGGAGCCCGCGGTGGTCCGGCGGACGGTCGACCGGTTCGTGGGGAGTGCGCAGGCTGCGAAGACGGACGGGTGACCGCACCCCGTCCTCCGGGGTCCAGTACTCCTGCGAAGATGGACGGGTGACCGCACCCCGTCTCGGACTCCTGCTCGACGTCGACGGCCCCATCGCCAGCCCGGTGACCCGGACCATCGCGATCCCGAGCATCGTCGAGGACCTCGTCGCCCTCGCCGCCGAAGGCATCCCCATCGTCTTCAACACCGGCCGGAGCGACGCCTTCATCCGCGCCGAGGTCGTGGCGCCGCTGCTCGCCGGCGGCCTGACCGAGGACACCCGCGTGCACGCCGTCTGCGAGAAGGGCGCCGTCTGGTGCTCGATCGGCCCGCAGTACGAGGGCGGGATGGGCGAGCTCACGGTGGCCGACGACCTCGCGCTGCCGAGCGACTACGCGGACGAGATGCGCGAGCTGGTCCGGACCGAGTACGCCGACCTGGTCTTCTTCGACGAGACGAAGCGCGCGATGGTGTCGATCGAGCAGCGCGTCGAGGTGCCGAACGCCACGTACCTCGCGCGCCAGGCCGAGTTCGACGCGCAGGCGATGGCCGCGCTCGTGCGTCGCGGGCTCGGCGTCCGTCGGCTCGACGACGTCCGACCGGCGGCCGACGGCAGCGTCGCGTGGCGGGTCGACCCGACGATCATCTCGACCGACGTCGAATCGGACCGGAGCGGCAAGGACCTCGGTGCCGAGCGATCCCTGGAGCTCCTCGCGGCCGACGGCGAGCTGCCGATCGCGTGGCGGACGATGGGCGACTCCCGGAGCGACTACGCGATGGCGGACTGGCTGCACGCGAACGGCCACGACGTCGCGCACGTGGACGTCCGTCCGGCCGACGGGGTGCCGGCGACGCCGTACCCGGTGCTCACCGCTCCCGATGGCGTCATCCACGACGAGGCCGGCGCCCGCTTCCTGCGCGACTGGACCCGCGCGGCCTGACCGGACCCGCGCCGCCTGACCGGACCGCCGCCGGCCGGTGGCTGCGCACCGGAGCCGACCCGTGCCTCCCGGCTGTCATCGCGACCGCCGCGACGCGAGCCGCCGCGAGCCCGCCGGCCCGAACCGTTCCGCCACGGAAGGACCGTCCGGACAGACGCTTTGCGTGCCGGGGTGGTACACCAGTACCCTCACGGGGTCCGCCGCCCAGCCGATGACGGGAACCACCCCATGGCAACACCGCTCCGTGTCAAGTCGATCGAGGCCTCCCTCGCCGACTCCGAAGAGCAGGGACGCTCGCTGAAGCGGTCCCTCAAGACGTTCGACATCGCCGCGATGGGCATCGCGGTCGCGGTCGGCGCCGGCATCTTCTCGGTGGGCGCGAACGCCGCCGCGAACTTCGCCGGGCCGAGCGTCATCGTGTCGTTCATCCTCGCCGCCGTCACGTGTGGTCTGGCGATCATGTGCTACGCCGAGTTCGCCTCGACGATCCCCGTCGCCGGCTCCGCGTACACGTTCACCTACGCCACGATGGGCGAGCTGCTCGCCTGGATCGTCGGGTGGGACCTCATCCTCGAGACCCTGACGGCCAGCGCCGTGATCGCGAAGTACTGGGGCATCTACCTCAGCACCGCGTTCGACGTCTTCGGGGTGAAGCTGCCCGACTCGATCGCCATCGGTCCGATCGGCTTCGCGTGGGGGCCGGTCCTCATCGTCGCGGTCTTCACCGTGCTGCTGGCCTTCGGCACGCGGCTGTCGTCGCGCGTCTCCGCGGTCATCACGATCGTCAAGGTCGCCATCGTGGTGTTCGTCATCGTCGCGGGCGCGTTCTTCGTCAAGGCCGCCAACTTCACGCCGTTCGTGCCGCCGGCCGCGCCGTCGAAGGGTGCCGACGGCAGCTTCTGGACGCAGTCCCTCGTGTCCTGGGCGACCGGCTCGGCCCCGGCGCAGTACGGCGTGTTCGGCCTGCTCGCCGCGGCGTCCCTCGTGTTCTTCGCGTTCATCGGCTTCGACGTCGTCGCCACGAGCGCCGAGGAGACCGAGAACCCGCAGAAGACCCTGCCCCGTGGCATCTTCCTCGGGCTCGGCATCGTGACCGTCCTGTACGTCGCCGTGTCCGTCGTCATCACCGGCATGGTGTCGTACCAGCGGCTCGCGCAGGAGGACTCGCCGTCGCTCGCCTCGGCCTTCTCGATCGTCGGGCTGCCCTGGGCCGCAGGGATCATCGCGATCGGCTCGCTCGTCGGCCTGACCACGGTCGTGATGGTGCTGCTCCTCGGCCTGTCCCGCATCGTGTTCTCGATGAGCCGCGACGGGCTGCTCCCGCGCTGGTTCTCGCAGACGAACCCGAAGACGCAGACCCCGGTCCGCGTCCAGGTGGTCGCCGGTGTCGTCGTCGCGGTGCTCGCTGGCTTCTTCCCGGTCGAGAAGCTCGAGGGCATGATCAACATCGGCACACTGTCGGCGTTCGTCCTCGTGTCGATCGGCATCGTCGTGCTGCGTCGGTCGCGGCCGGACGCACCCCGTGCCTTCCGGGTGCCGTGGTCGCCCGTGCTGCCGATCCTGTCCGCGGTGCTGTGCTTCTGGCTGATGCTCAACCTCGAGGTCGAGACCTGGCTGCGCTTCGTGATCTGGCTGGCGATCGGCTTCGCGATCTACTTCGGGTACAGCCGCCGCCACAGCCGGGTCGGGCAGCGTCTGCAGTAACGCGCTCCCTCCCGAACCACGGAAGCGACATCGAACCACTCCGCCGGAGTGGTTCGATGTCGCCTCCTCGGTTCCGAGCGGCTCGCGGCAGGGCCGCGCGCTACGCGCCGACGACGAGCGCGATGCCGAAGCCGAGCATCACGACGGCGACCAGGCCGTCGAACACCCGCCACGTGAGCGGCTTCGCGAACAACGGTCGGAGCAGCCGTCCGCCGAACCCCACCGCGGCGAACCACACGCAGCTCGCGAGGACCGCCCCCACCGTCCACGGCCACCGCTCGACGGCGCCCTGCTGGTTCGCCACGGACCCGAGGAACACCAGCGTGTCCAGGTACACGTGCGGGTTCGCCCACGTGAAGACGAGCATGGTCGCCACCGCCCCGCGCACGGTCGGGATCCGCCCTGGAGGCACGGTGCGCGTCGTCCGCGCCGCCACCGCGGGTGCGCCGGGCGCGACGGCCACCGCGCCGTCGCGCCCGTCCGTGGACTCCGCGCTCCGGCGTGACGCGGCGCGGAGTCCCCGCGACGGCGCGACCTCGGCGACGTCCGAGGCGGGCACCGCGACGCCGTCGTCCGCTGCCGCGTCGTCGAGCCGCATGGTGTCGCCCGAGGGGCGGAGGGCGCGACGCGCCGCGAGCACGCCGTAGGTCACGAGGAACGCCGCCCCGACGAAGCGTACGACGACGAGCGCGACCGGGAACCGCTCCACGACCGCGCCGACCCCGAGCACCCCCGCCACGATGAGGACGGCATCGGACAGGGCGCAGACGACCACGGCGGCGGTCACCACCCGGAGGCCCGCGGACACCGCGAGGCGCAGCAGGTACGTGTTCTGCACGCCGATCGCCACGATCAGCGCGAGTCCGGTGCCGAGGCCGGCGAGCAGGGGGAGGAGCACGTCTCCGACCGTAGGACAGACGGTCGATGAAGCCCAGTTCACCTTCCTGCTGCACCGTAAGCTCTGCTGCATGGCACGGTTCCAGCGCGAGCACCTCGAGACCCTGCTGGCCGTCGTCGACCACGGCACCCTCGACGCCGCCGCCCGCGCGCTGTCGATCACGCCGTCGGCGGTGTCGCAGCGTCTCAAGGCGATGGAGCAGCAGGCGGGCCGGGTCCTCGTGCGCCGAACCGTCCCGGTGGTGCCGACCGCCGCCGGCGAGGTCGTCCTCCGGCACGCTCGCCAGGCCAGACTGCTCGACGAGGAGACCGCGCGCGCCCTCGACGGCGACACCGGCTCCGTGCCGTCGATCCCGCTCGCCGTCAACGCCGACTCCCTCGGCACCTGGTTCCTCGACGCGCTCGCACGGGTCCGTGCCGACACCGAGGTGGTGTTCGACCTGCACCGCGAGGACCAGGACCGGACGGCGGAACTGCTGCGCGCGGGCACCGTCATGGCCGCGGTGACCGCCGAGGCCGATCCCGTCCAGGGGTGCTCGTCGGTCGCCCTGGGCATCGACCGGTACCGCGCCGTCGCCGCGCCCGCGTTCGTCGAGCGGTACCTCGCCGACCTCGACCTGCGGGCCGCGAGCGAGCGGCGGGTGCTCGACCGCCTCGACGGGGTGCCGCTCGTCGACTACGACCGTGACGACGACCTGCAGCAGGGCTACCTCCGCACGGTGCTCGGGCACGCGCCGCACGGCCCACGGCACTTCGTCCCGACGTCGGCCGACTTCGCCCGGGCGGTCGGCCTCGGCTTCGGGTGGGGGCTCCTCCCCGAGGCGCAGTGCACGGCGCTCCTGGCCCGCGGCGAGCTCGTCGAACTCGTCCCCGGGCGGCACGCGGACGTCGCGCTCTGGTGGCAGCGGTGGAACCTGGCGTCGCCGCTGCTCGAACGGGTGACGGCAGCGGTCCGGGCGACCGCGGCCGAACGGCTGCACCCGCCCCGCTGACGGCCGCTGCGTGGGGCGACCGCGCATCGTGCCGGACTCCGTGATCCGTTCCGCGCGGCGGCGGTCACTGCGCGAACGCGCAACCATCCCGTGCACCGGCGGAACGGACGAGCGGTAAGCCGCAATCCCGCCCGGAATCGACGCAAGTTCACCTTCTGGACACCTGGTGCGCGGCGCGCCTCCGTAGGCTCGACCCACCTCGACGGTCACCCGCTGCCGGGGTGCTCGCCCCGCCGGCCACCCACCGGCCGGAGTGCTCCACCGGGCTGCCACGTGCCTCCCGGCCGAGCGCCGACGGACTCTGTCCGGCGGCCGAGCGCACCATCACCACGAGAACACCGAACACCCGCGGCCCACCCAGCCGCACGCACCACCCGGGTCGCCGACGTCGTCGACACCACCCCACGCGTCGGCGCCCGAAGCCGACGCGCGGGGTGACCGGGCCCGAGCCTGCCGCAGGAGGCGGCCGCGCTCTCCGGACGGTCCTGGCGCTGTCCGGAGGCGCCCCGGCGCACCGTCGAGGGCATGTCGAGCAGATCCAGGACCGCCGCCGCGACGATCGTGGCCGCCACCCTCGCCGTGCTCCTCGCCGGGTGCACCGGCGCCGGTGCCCAGAACGGCAACCCGGTCGGCAAGGGACCGGCGAGCGACGACCCGGCGCGGACGACCTGCCCGGTCGCGGCGAAGGAAGCCGTCGACGTGATCGACGAAGCCGTCGGAGCCCACGACGACACCGACTTCGCGAGCGTCCGGGAGGGCGACGGCGGCTGGTACCTCGGGGCGTCGATCGCTCCGGCGGAGACGGACGACCCGAACGACGACGACGTGACCGTCTGGGCGACCTCGTCCGACCCGACGTCAGAGGACTTCGACGGACCCCTGTGGCCGGTCAACCGTGCCGCGAAGGACGCCGCGGGTGACCAGGACGGTGCTGCGTCGGCGGCGCCCTCGGCGTTCACGGACGACTCGGACGCTGCGCGCTCCGTCCAGCAGTGCGTGGTGAACGCCGCGAACCGCTGATCCGTCGGCTGGTCAGGTCTGGCAGCGCGGGCACCAGTAGGTGTCCCGCAGTGTGAGCTCGGACTCACCGAGCTCCCCGCGGCGCACCGGGGTCCCGCAGCGCAGGCACGGCTTGCCCGCACGCCCGTAGACCCACAGTCGGCGGCCGGGCCGGTCGACGCCGGTCGTGATCCGGGCGTTGCGGTCCCGGTTCGCGGTGATGAGCCGCGACGCCAGCGCGATGACCCGCGCCGGGTCCGGCACCTGCCCGACGGGACGTGTCGGGAGCACGCCCCGGAGGAAGCAGAGCTCGGCGCGGTAGACGTTGCCGAGGCCCGCGAGGACGCGCTGGTCGAGCAGGGCGAGCCCGATCGGACGCTGCGGGTCGCGCGTGAGGTTCGCGAGCGCCAGGTCGGCGTCCCAGTCCTCGCCGAGGAGGTCCGGCCCGAGGTACCCGA
This sequence comes from Curtobacterium sp. 458, assembly GCF_030406605.1. Classification (NCBI taxonomy): domain Bacteria; kingdom Bacillati; phylum Actinomycetota; class Actinomycetes; order Micrococcales; family Microbacteriaceae; genus Curtobacterium; species Curtobacterium sp. 458. The sequence goes on from NZ_CP129104.1 coordinate 1,162,737, forward strand.
CGATCTCGGGCTCCTGCTCGCGCGGCACCACCTCGAGGATGCCGAGCGTGAACCCCACCGTCGAGACGTCGGCCGCGTCGAGCACGACACGCGCCTGGTGTGCCGGACGGCGCCACCGCTCACCGGGGGCGTACACGTCCCACCTGCCCTCCATCTTGAGGTGCGAGTGGACGGTGAGGTCCCCGATGCGGTGCAGCAGGTGCTTCCCGCGTGGGACGACCTCGTCGACGGTGCGGCCCACGAGGTCGAGCGTCGCGAAGGCGGGCACGCGGAAGTCGCTCCGGGTGAGTTCCTTGCCGGAGAGGGCCGCGTGCAGCCGGTGTGCGGCTCGGTGGACGGTGTCGCCCTCAGGCACGGAGGCGCACCCCCTGCGGCGTCGCGGTGAAGCCTGCGTCGCGCAGCGCCTGCCCGAGCGGGGACTCGAGCACGAACGCACCGTCGACCCGCTCCACCGAGAGCTTCCCGAGCCCGCGTCGGACGGTGGCGGCGATGGACACCGCGGCGGCCGCGAGGTCCCCGGCGTCGTCGGTGAAGGTCAGGACCGACTTGCCGCCGCGCTCGACGTAGACCGTCAGCGCGCCGTCGACGAGCACCACGAGCGCGCCGGCCTTCCGCCCGGGACGGTGTCCGCGGGCAGACTGCTTGCCTCCCGTTGCCCCACCCACGGTCGAGCCGCCCGCTGTCGCGTTCCTGCTCGTCGCGTTCTCGGCCGCTGCGGACTCGCCGGGGCCACCGCCCCCGTCCGGGTCGTCGTCCGTGGCAGCGCCGTCGTTCGGCCACGCCAGCGCCGCCCCGTACGGGTTCGCCGGGTCGGTCGCCGCGAGGGTCATTGCCTGGCGGGTCCGCTCCGGGTCGTTCTGTTCGTCGTCGTCGAGGTCCCGCGCGAACGTCCGCAGCCGGTCCACCGTCGGGCCGGTGGCGAACTGCGCTGCGCCGAGCCCCTCGACGAAGTACCCGCGCCGGGCCCGGCCGGTCTCCTCGAACCGCGCGAGCACCCGGTACACGCCCGCGAACCCGCCGCGCACTCCCTCGACCTGAACGGCCCCGCGGGTCACGACGCCGTAGCGCTCGAGCAGCTGCTCCGCCGTCGCCGCGGCCCGCACCGTGGCGTCGGACTGCGCCAGTGGCAGGATCGACCAGCGCCCGCCGACCGTCGGCGGCCCGGACTGCGTCGGCAGCGTCGGGCGACGACGTCCGCGGTACGCCCGGGCCCGCGGGGTGCTGGAGCTCTTCGCCTTGCCGCCGAGCATCGCCCGCAGCGGCGCGAGGGTGTCGTTGGTGATCTGCCCTGCCCACACGAGGTCCCACAGCGCCGTGGTGAGTGCGGCGTCGTCCGTGCTGCCGACGGCCTGGGCGAGCTGGCGGAAGAAGTACGCGCCGCCGCCGGCGAGGGCACCGAGGACGTCCCGTTGCAGCTCGGTCGTCTCACCGCCCTCCGGCTCCACCAGGGTCGTGTCCGCGGTCTCGGCGAGGTGGAACCGCACCCACCCGTCGTTGCCCGGCAGGGTGCCACCACCGGACCACAGCACCTCGCCCGTGGCCGTCAGCTCGTCGAGCATGCTCGGCTGGTAGTCGGTGACGCGGGACGGCAGCACGAGGGACTCCCAGGCGCTCGCGGGCAGGGCCACGCCGGCCAACTGGTCGAGCACCTGCAGGACGCCGTCGATCCCGCGCAGGCCACCGCGTGTACCCGGAGTGTGGACGTGCTGCCACGCCGGGAGGAACCGCGCCAGGGTGTCCGGCGACACCGGCTCGACCTCGTGCCGGAGCGCCGCGAGCGACTTCGTGCGGATTCGGCGGAGCACCTCGGCGTCGCACCACTCGGCACCCTGGCGGTCGGGTCGGAACTCGCCCTCGACCACCCGACGGTCGGCGGCGAGGCGTCGCAGCGTGTCCTGCACCACCGCGATGCCGAGGCCGAGTCGGGCAGCCGCCTCCTGCGCGGAGAACGGGCCGTGCGACCGGGCGTACCGGCTGACCAGGTCACCGAGCGGATCCGCGACCGGCTCGACGAACGCCGTCGGCACGCCGATCGGCAGCGGGACGCCGAGGGCGTCACGGAGCCGCGAGGCGTCCTCGATCACGGCGTACCGGGTCTGCCCGGCGTGCGAGAACGACAGGACACGGCGGTCGCGCTCGAGCGCCTGCAGCGCGGTGGCGACCGGCGCGGTGTCGCCCTCGGCGGCGGCCCAGCTCCGCGCGGTGAGTTCGGTGAGGTCGAGCGCTCCCACGAGTCGCAGGACGTCCACGAGCCCCTCTCCGTCGCGCGCCCGGCGGTCGGGGGAGAGCCGCTGCAGGTCCTGCTCGACCGAGGCGATCACGGCCGGGTCGAGCAACTCCCGGAGCTCTGCGCGGCCGAGGAGCTCGCCGAGCAGGGTCGAGTCGAGTGACAGCGCCGCCGCCCGCCGCTCGGCGAGGGGCGAGTCGCCCTCGTACATGAACGCGGCGACGTACCCGAACAGCAGCGTCCGTGCGAACGGCGACGGCTGCTCGGTCTCCGTCTCGACGAGCTTGATCCGCCGCCCGGCGACGTCGTCGGCGATGGAGAGCAGCGACGGCACGTCGTAGACGTCCTGCAGGACCTCGCGCACGGTCTCGAGGACGATCGGGAACGTCGGGTACTTCTGCGCGACCTCGAGCAGCTGGGACGCCCGCTGCCGCTGCTGCCAGAGCGGCGACCGCTGGCCGGGGTTCCGGCGGGGCAGGAGCAGGGCTCGGGCCGCACACTCCCGGAACCGGGCTGCGAACAGCGCGGAGCCGCCGACCTCGTCCGTCACGAGGACCTCGAGCTCGTCGCGGTCGAACACGAAGAGGTCGGCGCCGGGTGGTTCCGCGTCGGTCTCGGGGATGCGCACCACGATGCCGTCGTCGGCCGCCATCGCGTCGCCGTCGATGCCGTGTCGCTCCCGCAGCCGCGCGCCGACCGCGAGGGCCCACGGCGCGTGCACCTGCATGCCGTACGGCGAGTGCATGATCATGCGCCAGTCGCCGAGCTCGTCGCGGAAGCGCTCGACCACGAGGGTCGTGTCGTTGGGCACGTACCCGGTCGCGGCGCGTTGGTCGCGGAGGAACGTCAGCAGGTTGGTGACGGCGCGTTCGTCGAGACCGCCGGAGGACACCCGGGCGCGGGCGTCGTCGTCGGAGGCCGACTCGACCTCGCGCACGAACGCGCCGGTGGCCCGGCCGAGCTCCGCGGGACGACCGAGTCCGTCGCCCTTCCAGAACGGCACCCGCCCGGGCTGCCCGAACGCCGGGCTCACGAGCACCCGGTCGTGGGTGATCTCCTCGATCCGCCAGCTCGTCGCCCCGAGCGCGAACACGTCGCCGACGCGGGACTCGTAGACCATCTCCTCGTCGAGCTCGCCGACGCGCGACGCCCGCTCACCGACCATGAAGACGCCGAACATCCCGCGGTCGGGGATCGTGCCCCCGCTGGTCACCGCGAGCCGCTGCGCGCCCGGACGGCCCGTCAGGGTGCCGTGCACGCGGTCCCAGACCAGCCGGGGCCGCAGCTCGGCGAACTCGTCGCTCGGGTAGCGCCCCGTCACGAGGTCGAGCGTCGCCTCGAACGCCGACCGCGGCAGGCTGCTGAACGGTGCGCTCCGCCGGACGAGCTCGAACCAGTGCTCGACGTCGACGGTGTCCACCGCTCCGGCGGCGACGGTGTGCTGGGCGAGCACGTCGAGTGGGTTCGCCGGGACGCCGATCGACTCGATCTCGCCCGCGACCATGCGCTCGACCGTCACCGCGCTGTTGACGAGGTCCGCGCGGTGCTTCGGGAACAGCACGCCGCGCGAGATCTCGCCCACCTGGTGCCCGGCGCGGCCGACGCGCTGCAGACCGCTCGCGACCGACGGCGGCGCCTCGACCTGCACGACGAGGTCGACCTCGCCCATGTCGATGCCGAGTTCGAGAGAGCTCGTCGCGACCACGCACCGGAGTCGTCCGGACTTGAGGTCGTCCTCGATGATCGCGCGCTGGTCCTTCGACACCGAGCCGTGGTGGGCGCGGGCGAGCACCGGCACGCTGGCGTCGGACCCCCCGCCGCCGGTCTGTCCGGACGCACCGATGACGTCGGCCGGCGGTCGCTTCGGCTGCGCGACGGGTGCATGGGCCGAGGCGCGCGCGGGGGACTGCCCGCGCGGCCGGGTCGGCGCGACCGGCATTCCGTCGTCGGCCGGGGAGGCACCGGCGGGGACGAGCACGCCGTCACCAGCGGCGGCGAGCACCCGCTCCTCGTGGATCTCGTTCAGCCGCGCGGTCAACCGCTCCGCCAGCCGTCGGGAGTTCGCGAACACGATCGTCGAGCGGTGCTCTTCGATCAGGTCGACGACACGCTCCTCGACGTGCGGCCAGATCGACCCGTTCGTCGGCGACTCGGTCGCGTCCGCACCGACCGGCGGAGCGCCGAGCTCGGTCATGTCGTCCACGGGGACGACCACCCGCAGGTCGAACGTCTTCTGCGCCGGCGGCGCGACGATCGTCACCGGGGCCCGGCCGCCGAGGAAGCGTGCGACCTCTTCCGGGGGCCGCACGGTCGCCGAGAGCCCGATGCGCTGGACGGGCTTCTCGAGCAGGTCGTCGAGGCGCTCGAGCGACACCGCGAGGTGCGCACCGCGCTTGGTCGACGCGACCGCGTGCACCTCGTCGACGATCACGGTGTCGACGTTGACCAGGGTCTCTCGAGCGCTCGACGTGAGCATGAGGTACAGCGACTCGGGCGTCGTGATGAGGATGTCCGGCGGCTGGCGCAGGAGTCGCTGTCGATCGGACGACGGGGTGTCACCGCTCCGCACGCCGACCGTGACGTCGGGTGGCTCGAGACCGAGCCGCCTGGCGGTCTGGGTGATGCCGACGAGCGGGCTGCGGAGGTTCCGCTCCACGTCGACACCGAGCGCCTTGAGCGGCGAGACGTAGAGGACGCGCGTCCGTTGCTTGGCGGGCGGCTGGTCGGTCGCGCTGATGAGCCGGTCGATCGACCAGAGGAACGACGCGAGGGTCTTGCCGGACCCGGTCGGAGCGATCACGAGTGCGTGCTGGCCGGTCGAGACGGCGTCCCACGCGCCGGCCTGCGCAGCGGTCGGGGCCGGGAACGCGCCGCGGAACCACTCCGCTGTGGCGGGGGAGAAGCGCTCGAAGACGTCCGTCATGGTCCGTCCCATCCTGCCCGCGGCCACCGACAACGGGCCGAGGGAAGAACGTGCTTGACACAGCGATAGTTACCGATCTATCGTTACTACATCGCGATACGACGAAGGCCGATCGGTCAGACCGGATCGTGAGCCGACTCAGCACGACGAAAGGACACCTCATGCGCTTCGACGACATGAACCCCCAGCAGCACCAGCACCCGCGTGGCCCCCGCTTCGGCGGCCCGCGACACCACCACGGCGCCGGCTTCCCCGGCCGTGACCGCGGTGACCACCAGCGCGGCGGCTTCGGCCCCGGGCGTGGCTTCGGTCCCGGCTTCGGCCCCGGCTTCGGTCCCGGGTTCGGCGGTCCGGGCTTCGGCGGCCGCGAGCGCCGTCGCCGCGGCGACGTCCGTCTCGCGATCCTCGGCCTCCTCGCCGAGGGGCCGCAGAACGGCTACGCGGTGATCAAGACCATCGCCGAGCGCACCGGCGGCGCATGGAAGCCGAGCCCCGGCTCGGTGTACCCGACGCTCCAGCAGCTCGTCGACGAGGACCTCGTCGTCTCGACGGGCGACGGCCGCAAGACGCTCTTCGAGCTCACCGACGCCGGCAAGGCCGAGGCCGAGTCCAAGGCGGACGAGATCGCGGCGGCGTTCGAGGCGCCCGGCATGCCGGACGCGCAGCGTGCCTTCGTCGAGTCGCTCCGGAAGACCATGGGCGTCCTGCACATGTACCGGACGACGGCGACGGACGAGCAGATCGCGGCGGCGACCGACAAGGTCGACCAGCTCCGCAAGGACCTCCTGCAGATCCTCGCGGACTGACCGCGCGACCCCACGACGGATGGGCGCGCCCCGCTCAGCGGCGACGCGAAGCGTTGCGCGGGGCGCGCCGACCGAGCCTGCGAGGGAGGACGGTGCCAGCTGGCACCGGGCCTCCCGTCCGCTCATCGGTCACCGTGGGTTCTCGGAAAGCGACAGATCTCGGTGTCGCTTTCGCGAAAGCGACAGTTCGGCGCGCGCACGAGGCACGGTTCTGTCGCTTTCACGTCATCGACCGACCCCGGCCGTGGCGCCGGCGCCCTACGCACCGTCGCCGACGAACGCGGCGACGTCCGCCAGCTCCGCTGCGGACACCGCGTGCGGCAGCCCCGGGTACTCCCGGTCGGTCACGTCCGTGTTCGCGGCGGCCCACGCCTGCGTCCGCGCGGTGGCCTCGGCCGGGATCACCGGGTCGAGGTCGCCGTGCCCGAGGAACACCCGCGGCCGGACCGCCGCGACGGCCTCGTCCCGCGAGTCCGTGACCCCCGGCACGACGAACCCGGACAGCGACACCGCGAACGCGAAGCCCGCCGGCCGGGCGCGGAGGAGCTGCAGCGCCATCGAGCCGCCCTGGGAGAACCCGAGCAACCCGATGCGCGGGTGGTCGGCGGCGACCGAGTCCACCCAGTCGAGGACCTCGGCGACGGCGACGTCGACGAGCTCCGGCGACGGCGACCCCGGCGTGCCGAGCGGGTACCAGGAGAAGCCCGGGCCCCACTCCATCGGCGCCCGCAGCGAGGCGACCGTCCAGGCGGGCGGCAGCGCGGGCGCGAGGCCGAGCAGGTCGCGCTCGTTCGACCCCACCCCGTGCATCGCGACCACGAGCGGGGTGCCCGGACGCTCGGACGGGTCGCGGGTCCACTGCACCAGGTCGCTGTCGATCATGCGGCCAACGCTAGCCGTGGCGTCCGCCGAACTCGCTGCCGTGCCTGGTAGACACGGTGCATGGCCTCGCTGCGCACCCCCGACCCCGACTCCGGCTGGCTGTCCGACGAGGAACTCGCGAACATCCGCCGTCGCCTGCCGATCTGCTACGTCGAGGCGATCCCGGTCCGCACGGACGGCCTCGGCGTCGTCACGGAGGTCGGCGTGCTGCTCCGCGTGGCACCGAGCGGCTCGATCGCCCGCACGCTCGTCTCCGGCCGGGTGATGTACGGCGAGTCGATCCGCACGGCCCTGTTCCGGCACCTCGAGAAGGACCTCGGGCCGATGGCGTTCCCGCAGCTGCCCGCGAGCCCGACGCCCTTCACGGTCGCCGAGTACTTCCCGCTGCCCGGCGCCTCGGTCTACACCGACGAGCGGCAGCACGCGATCTCCCTCGCGTACGTCGTCCCGGTGACGGGGACGTGCGAGCCGCGCCAGGACGCCCTCGAGCTCACGTGGATGAGCCCGATCGAGGCCGCGTCCGACGCCGTCGCCGACGAGATGGAGGGCGGCCGCGGCGCGCTGCTCCGCGCCGGCCTCGCCTCCGTCGGCGCCCTGCACTAGCCGGGACGCCCGGCCGCCCGTTCGCCCGCAGGCGACCACGGCGGTCCCGATCGCCTGCGCACGACCAAAGTCGCTTCGCACCGCGCGAAACCGTGGTGCGAAGCGACTTTGGTTGTGCGGCCCTCAGACCGAGGCCCGGACGCCCCCGACACCCGACACCCGCCACGCACACGACGAAGCCCCCGGGACCACGTGGTCCCGGGGGCTTCGCAGCTCGGTCGTGCGACCGGCTTCAGTGCTTCTCGTTGCGGAGGCTGTCCGCGACGCCGTGCGCCGCGTCCTTGACGTCATCGACGCCCTGCTTGGCCGACGCCTTGGCCTGGTCGGTCTGACCCTCGGCCTTGAGCTTGTCGTTGCCGGTGAGGTTGCCGATGCCCTCCTTGACCTTGCCGACGAGCTTCTCGCCGGTGTGGTTCTCTTCGCTGCCAGCCATACGGTCTCCTTCCAACGACGGACGTTTCCCCGTCAGCCGCTCGCGCGGCATCCGGTGCAGGAGAACCTACGCCCGACGCCCGGTCACGTTCGGAGGAGACGTCGAGGTTCGGGGGACGACGAGCCTCAGTGGCGGTCGGCAGCACCCGCCGGACGGGAGGCACGGCGCGAGCCACGACGACGTCCAGCGCCCGACTCGGAGCCGGCTCCACGACCCGCCGCGTAGCCGCCCTCCGACGACCACACCGGCGCGGACCCGCCCCGGACGACGTCGCTCGACGCGCGACGGCTCCCGCCGCGGCGCTGTCCGCCGGAGGCCGCCGCGTCGGAGCCGCGACGCTGACCGTTCGACGCTGCCGCGTCGGCACCGCGGCCGCCGCGACGACCACCGGTCGCCTGGCCGCCACGACCGCCCTCGGCGTCCGCCGGACGCCCACCACGACGGTTGCCGGAGCCGGCCGACCCGGCGGCCGGGGCTGCCTGCGCGGCCTGACCCGTGCCTCCCGAGCGTCCACCGCGACCACGACGACGACCGCCGCCCGCGCTGTCGGACTCGGCCGTGCGCTGCTTCGGCGCGCGCTGCTGCTGCACCGGCTGCTCCGGTGCCACGTGGCGGATCGGAGCGACCTCGCCGACGAGCTCGGTGACGGCGGGCGAGGTCGACGTGACCTGCTGCGGGGTGACCTTGATCGCGGCAGCGCGCATCATCTGCGCGACGTCGCGACGCTCGGCCGGCATCGTGACGGTGACGACGTCACCGGACGAACCGGCACGGGCGGTACGGCCCGAGCGGTGCAGGTACGCCTTGTGCTCGGTCGGCGGGTCGACGTGCACGACGAGCTCGACGTGGTCGACGTGCACCCCGCGGGCGGCGACGTCGGTGGCGACGAGGACGAGGGCCTCGCCGGAGGAGAACTTGGCGAGGTTGCGCTCCCGGGCGCCCTGCGACAGGTTGCCCTGCAGGTCGACGGCCGGGATGCCCTGGCTCGTGAGCTGCTTGGCGAGACGCTTCGCGTGGTGCTTCGTGCGCATGAACATGATGCGACGGCCCGAACCCGAGGCCAGCGTCCGGACGAGGTCCTTCTTGGCGTCGGCGTCGGCGACCTCGAACAGGTGGTGCGTCATCGCCTCGACGGGGCTGTTCGCCTCGTCGACGGAGTGCATCACCGGGTCGTGCAGGAACCGCTTGACGAGCTTGTCCACGCCGTTGTCGAGCGTCGCCGAGAACAGGAGGCGCTGCCCCTGCTCGGGCGTCGCCTGCATGATCTTCGTCACGCCGGGCAGGAAGCCCATGTCGGCCATGTGGTCGGCCTCGTCGAGGACGGTCACCTCGATGTCGGCGAGCGTGAGGTGTCCCTGCTGCATGAGGTCGGCGAGGCGACCGGGGCACGCCACGACGATGTCGACACCGCCGCGCAGGGCGTCGACCTGACGACCCTGTCCGACGCCGCCGAAGATGGTCGTGGTGTTGAGTCCCATGGCCTTCGCGAGCGGTGCGAGGGTGGCGTCGATCTGCGTCGCGAGCTCACGGGTCGGCGCGAGGACCAGGGCGCGGGGGCGTCCGGCGCGGCGCTTGCGACCGCTGGCTGCGAGACGGGCGGCCAGCGGGATCGCGAACGCGATGGTCTTGCCGGAGCCCGTGCGGCCGCGGCCGAGGACGTCCTTGCCGCGGAGCGAGTCCGGGAGGGTGTCGGCCTGGATCGGGAACGCGGTCTCCTTGCCCTGCTGGGCGAGGACGTCGACCATCGGCGCGGGGACGCCGAGGTCGGAGAAACGGAGGTCTTCGTTGGTCATGGTCTGACCTTTCCAACCGGAGTGCACCGGTTGTGGGCGCGCGATGAGGCAGCGCGCGGGCGGGATGCGCGCCAACGATCGTGGCTGGCGCAGTCGCCGCAGCAGAGAGCCTGGGCACCTTCGGGAGGTGCTCGATCATCGACCAACGGGTGGTCGGGAGTCGGGGGCGTCCGTACGACGCACGAGGCGATCGGCGCCTCGAGTACCCCCAGCATAGCGGGTGCTCCCCCGCGGACCGGGGGTGGGGCCGTTCGCCCTGCGCGTGCGAGGATGCCCGGGTGCGCGCCAGGACCCTGACCATGACCGTCGCGACGACCCTGGTGGCCGTGCTCGGCACCGCCGCCTGCGCCACCGCGACCCCGGCGTCCTCGTACCGGAACCTGCCGACCTCCGGCGTCCCCGACTACCAGCTCGGAGGCTCGTACACGCCTCCGGCAGGCGTCACGATCGTCGAACGGGACAGTACCGAGCGACCCGCGAAGGGGAAGTACTCGATCTGCTACGTCAACGGTTTCCAGACGCAGCCCGAGGACGCGACGACGTGGAAGCGGGACCACCCGACCGCGATCCTCCGCGATGCGAAGGGCAAGCCCGTGTCCGATCCGGGCTGGCCGGACGAGATGCTCCTCGACACCACGACCGCGGCCAAGCGCGCCACGATCGTCCGGGTGCTGACGAAGTCCGTCGCCCGGTGCGCCGACCGGGGCTTCGCCGCCGTCGAGTTCGACAACCTCGACTCGTGGACGCGCTCGGAGGGGAAGCTCACACGCTCCGGGAACCTCGCGCTCGCCGCGGCGCTCGTGCGGCTCGGGCACGGCAAGGGCCTCGCCGTCGGGCAGAAGAACACCCCGCAGCTCGGTGCGTCGGGACGGAAGCAGACCGGGTTCGACTTCGTGGTCGCCGAGGAGTGCTTCGTCTACCAGGAGTGCGGCGCGTACACGAAGGCGTACGGGAAGCGCGTCATCGACATCGAGTACACCGACAACAGCAAGCGCCCGTGGTCGTCCGTGTGCGCGTCGACGAAGCGGCCGGCGATGACGATCCTCCGGGACCGCGACCTGGTGCCGGCGGGCGACGACGCCTACGTGTTCGAGCACTGCTGACACGGACCGCGTCGCGTGCGCGACCATCCGGCCTGGAGGCGCGGGTCCTGCCCGCCGCGCCCGTCGCGTCAGGCGGGCCAGGCCTCGTGCAGTGCCGTGGCGGCCTGGTCGGCGGACAGTCCGGCACTCCGCGCGGCGACGGCCAGCGCGTGCGCTGCCTCGGCGACCTCCGGCGGGACGTCGGCAGGACGCACCACCCGGGTGCCGGCACCGCGTGCGGTGTGCACGAGCCCGGACTCCTCGAGCAGCTGGTACGCCTTCGCGACCGTGCCCGCGGCCAGCCCGAGCTCGTCCGCCAGCCCCCGGACGCTCGGCAGCCGTGCACCGTCGACGAGGTAGCCCGCCTGGATCTGTGCGGCGATCTGCGCGCGGACCTGCTCGAACGGCGGGACGCTGCCGCCGCGGTCGAGTGCCACCAGACCGTTCATCTGCACCTCGCTAGAAGTCGTACTGCTCGCCGACGGGGATCGGGACGGGGACGGTGTTGCCGGGCGGTGCGAGCGGGCACGCCCACGCGGGGTCGTACGCGCACGAGGGGTTGTACGCGAAGTTGAAGTCGAGCACGAGCTCGTCGTCCTCACCGCCGAGGTCCGCGCCCTTGATCGTGTCCAGCAGGTAGCGGCCGCCGCCGTAGGTACCGCGGGCCTTGCCGGCGCTCGCGTCCTTCACCGGCACGAAGACCCCGCCCGCGTAGCCACCGTGCGACCACACGTCGAGCGTCCCGATGCCGGGCAGCCGCACCACGCCGAGCCGGTCGAAGTGCACGATGCCGTCGGTCCCGGTCTCGACGTCCATCGCCTGGGGCTCCGCGGGCTCGATCCGGGCGTGGAACCGCCAGTCCGGGTCGTAGGTCGGGACGGGCAGCGACTCGAAGTCGGCCGCGTCCTCGGCCAGCAGTGGCGACGCGGGGTGGTCGGCGAACATCGCGTCCCGGGTCTCCCGCCAGAACGCGTGCGCGGTCTGCGGGTCGGGGGTCGCACGCACCCGGCGGTACAGGTCGAACGTCATCCGCCGCCAGTCGACGGTCGCGAGCGTGCTCGCGACGGTCGCGTCGGTGCTCGGCACGGTGGCCGCGTCGTCGGTCCGGGGCTCGTCTCCTGCTCGCAGGTCGCTCACCCGTACAGGCTACGCCCGGGCCGCTCGCGGGAGCGAGCACGGGACCGCGGGTCGGCCGGCGTCACGCGGGACGGCGCCACGTGGGTGCGAGCTGCCGCATCCGCAGCCCGCGCCACTGCCAGATGACCCACATCCCCGGCCAGAGCAGCACCCCGAGGACCGGTGGCCGCATCCGGTAGGTCAGCCGGTCGAGCAGCAGCGTCGTGCCGTCACCGAGGTCGACCGTGGCCATCCGGTGCGCCATCGTCATCCGGCCGAAGAGCCCCGACACCCCGCCACCGTTGTCGCGTTGCACCGGGACGCCCTCGACCTCGTACCGGTCGATGTCCACGTGGGTGTCGCCGCTCGGGAACACCCCGAACGCATCGGCGGCGATCGGGTGCGGCTGGCCGGGCGTCCACCGCGCCGGGAACCCCTCGGGGGAGCGCGACCGGTACCGGAGGAACGGCTTCGTGACCGCCACCATCACCGACGGTGACAGGAGCGCGTCGCGGACCGCGTCGACCGGAGCGTCGAGGACGGTGCGGAGACCCACGTGCATGCGCCCGACGCTACGCGGACCGACTGTGACGGGGTGCGTTCCCCGGAGGCACCGGTGTGTTCAGGCGTGCCGGGCGGACCGGCGGCGCGAACCCTCGGCGCGGTCGTGCCGACGGAGCCGCTCGGCCAGGGACATCCGCACGGTCGGCCACTCGGACGCGGTGATCGAGAAGACGACGGTGTCGCGGAGCGTGCCGTCGCGACCGATCTGGTGGTTCCGGAGCACGCCGTCCTGCTTCGCTCCGAGCGCCGCGATCGCCGCGCGGGACTGCATGTTGTGGAAGTGCGTCCGGAACTCGACCGCGATGCACTGCCACGACTCGAACGCGTGCGAGAGCTGCAGGAGCTTCGCCTCGGTGTTGATGCCCGTGCGCTGCGCCGACCGGGCGAGGAACGTCGACCCGACCTCGACCCGGCGGTTCGCCTGGTCGACGTTCATGAACGTGGTCGAGCCCACCACGCGGCCCGTCGGGCGGTCGCGCACCGCGAACGGCACCATCCGACCCGCCTCGTGCTCGGCGAGTCGCCGCTCGATCTCGGCGTCGACCTGCGCCGGAGCCGGGATCGACGTGTACCAGGTGCGCCACAGATCGCCGTCCGTGACCGCCGCCCGCAGGTCGTCCGCGTGCTCCGCCCCGAGGGGTTCGAGCGTCACGCGGTCGCCGGTCAGGGTGGGAACGGGGGCGATCTCCATGACACGGAATCCTACGGTCACCGACCGTCACCGGACCTCCGGACGAGACCGACCTGTGGAGACGGACAGGGGCCGGCGGACGACTACCCTGTGCTCGTGGCAGCACGCACGCAGCAGCAGTACCAGGTCCGTTTCGCGTGGGGCGTCGCCGGCGCCGGACGGATCGCGCACGACACCCACCTGCTCGTCTGGGTCGACGTCCTCCCCGCCCCGCGGGACCACGACGACGCACTCCGCCGCACCGTCGCGGCCCTGCCGGACGGCCCGGAGGTCGTGCTCGGCCACCTCGGCAACGCGAGCGCGGTCGCGGAACGCGTGACGCGCCTCCAGGCCGAACGCGGTGACCGGTGCGTCGTCGCGATCGTCGCCGCCGGAGCCGACCACGCTGCCCGCTCGGACGCGGCGGACGCCGCCGGTGAGGCGTGGGACGTCCCCGGATCGCCGGACTTCGCGGTCGAGGACCTCCTCGCCGCGGGGGCCGTCCTCGACGCGCTCGCCGCGGTCGGGATCGACCACACGTCGCCGGAGGCCGCTGCCGCCTGCGCGGCGTACACGGGCCTCCGACGAGCCACGAAGCACCTCGTCTCGGCGTCCGAGGGGGCGCGGGAGCTCGACCGGGCCGACGTGCAGGCGGCGCTGGCCCGCGGTGGGGAACTCGTCACCCTGCGGGCGTAGCGTCCGGAGGGTCAACGGACCCGAGAAGGAGCACGTCATGAAGGCAGTCGTCGGCGACACCGTGATCGCGGAGAGCGACAAGGACGACCTCATCCAGATCGAGGGCAACTGGTACTTCCCGCCGTCGAGCGTGAAGACCGAGCTGCTGACCGAGAGCCCGACGCAGTACCACTGCCCGTGGAAGGGCGACACGCAGTACTACACCGTGCACGTCGACGGGCAGGAGCTGCCGGACCGCGCCTGGTCGTACCCGACGCCGATCCCGTCCTCGTTCGACCGCGTCGGCAAGGACTACTCGGGCTACGTCGCGTTCTGGAAGGACGTCACGGTCGTCGAGTAGACCCGGCTGGGCACCAGTGGGCGGGGCGCCGGCGCGTGCACCGGCCGTGCCCGCGGCGCCGTGCGTCAGCCCGCGAGCGTCAGCCAGACCAGCGCGACGTTGAGCGCCACGATCACCAGCGCGATGACCCCCGCGACCACGCGGGTGGTCATCGCGTTGACGTCGTCCCCCATCACGCTCCGCCGCGAGGTGTAGACCACCAGCGGCACGATCGCGAACGCGATCCCGAAGCTCAGCACGACCTGGCTGACCACGAGCAGCATCGTCGCGTCCGCGTTCACCGCGAGCAGCACGATCGCCGGCACGAGGGTCACGAGCCGCCGCACGACCACCGGGATCCGCACGTGCAGGAGCCCCTTCATGATCTCGGCACCGGCCATGCAGCCCACCGAGGTCGACGCCAACCCCGACGCCAGCAGCCCCACCGCGAACAGCACGCCCACGACCGGGCCGACGTTCGCCGCGATGGCCGCCTGCGCCCCCGGGATGGTGTCGGTCCCCTCCGCCCCCGGCAGCGTCGCCGCGGCGAGGACGAGCATGCAGATGTTCACGCCGCCCGCGATGACGAGTGCGAGGGCCACGTCCCACCGCGTCGCGACGAGGACCCGTCGGCGCTCCGGCCCCGCGGGGACGTCACCGTGGCGGTCCCGCGCGAGGGCCGAGTGCAGGTACACGGCGTGCGGCATCACCGTCGCGCCGAGCATCGACGCCGCGAGCAGCACCGAGCCGGAGCCCTCGAAGCGCGGGACCAGCCCGGCGACGAGTTCCGTCGGAGACACCTGCGCGAAGAGCAGACCCGCGCAGAAGCCGACCGTCAGGATCGCGAGCATCGCCGTGACGACCGCCTCGAACGCCCGGGTGCCCCGCCGGTTCTGCAGGAGCAGGATCGCCATCGACACCACGCCCGTGATCACCCCGCCGGCGACCAGCGGCAGCCCGAAGAGCAGGTGCAGCGCCAGTGCCCCACCGATGACCTCGGCGATGTCGGTGGCGGCCGCGACGACCTCGGCCTGCGCCCAGAAGAGCAGCCGGGGTGTGCGCCGCATCCGGAGGCCGAGGTGCTCCGGGAGGGACTTGCCCGTGACCACCCCGAGCTTCGCCGAGAGGTACTGCACCACGACGGCACTCGCGTTGGCGGCGACGAGGACCCAGAGCAGCAGGTAGCCGTACTTCGCACCCGCCGTGAGGTTGGCGGCGACGTTGCCGGGGTCGACGTAGGCGATGGCGGCGACGAAGGCGGGGCCGAGGAGTGTCAGACCGGCGGCGCGCTTCCGAGGGGTGGTCGCCTCGGCGGGGCGGGTCGCGGTGTCGGTCATGGGGACCAGTGTGCCAGAGGATTCGGCATCCCGAATCCTTGTTTTCGCCTCGTGTACGAATCGCGAGGAGGCCGACGTCAGCGGGGTGCGGCTGACGGCCTGGAGGCGCGGATTGCGTCCGCCACGTCGAGCGCGGCTGGCCGACTGGGCCCACTCGGCGTCTCCCGTCCGACCCAGGCCCGGTCCAGCCCGGACGTCATCCCTCCCGGGGGCCGGAGGGCTGACTCACGCGACTGTCGTGTCAGCGCCGGGCCAGGTCGGGAGCATCGTCTGGCGGAACTCGGCGGATCCGAGCGCACTCTTCGGGAGCATGGCCTCGTACCAGTCGGCGTCGAGCTTGACGAGCTGCAACCCCTCGTTCAGGCGGTAGTCGTGCTGCAG
Source organism: Curtobacterium sp. 458 (assembly GCF_030406605.1). Taxonomy (NCBI): domain Bacteria; kingdom Bacillati; phylum Actinomycetota; class Actinomycetes; order Micrococcales; family Microbacteriaceae; genus Curtobacterium; species Curtobacterium sp. 458. The sequence continues at coordinate 1,178,569 of NZ_CP129104.1, forward strand.
CGACATCGCCATGACCGCTGCCTCGCCGGACTCGGCGACGGTCTCGTCCACGACGCGCAGGTCGAGACCCGCCCAGCGCAGTCGCACGTCCAGTTCGTAGTACTCCTGAACGTCCTCCACCGGGACCACCGTGGCCCACACACCGGGTCCGGTCTGCATGAACCCTGACCGTTCGGCGGCAGGGTCCTGCCGAACGATCGCAACGTGCGTGCCGTCGATCAAGTCGGCGACGTACTTCGTCCCGCCGACGGATGCGATCCCGCCCCCGAACATCGAGATCGGTCGCTGGAAGGCCGGCCGGCCCGCCTGCAGGTCGTCGCGGAAGACCCATCCGATGTGCACGCCGGCGTACCGGGCCACCCAGGTCTCCGGACCCTCTCCGGTGTAGCGCCAGATCTCGGCGCCGAACGGGACGCGGTGCGACGGCATCCAGTTGAGCTCGACGATGCGGTCCAGGTCGTTCGGGACGAAGCCGGTGCCCGTGAACGGTTCACGATCAACCCACATGGCGCCGAGCGCTTCGGCGGTCCGTGCATCCGAGCCACCGATGGCCGGGCGGACGAAGAGCTCCGGCGTTGCCTGGAACCGTACGACGTCGAGGTGAGGCATGTCGGCGCCGAAGGGACTGCCGGGGAACCCGAGCCCGTGCACCTCGATCAGGTCCGCGATCCGTTCGAGTCCGGTCGTCGCGGTCATCGGGACCACGTACCCGCCGAAGCGCTCGAGCTGCCCGTTGAAGAACGCGTCGCTCAACTGTGGCGTGATCGCCTTCTGCATGATGGTGCCGGTCACGGTGGGGTCCCCTCGTCGTCGCGTCCTACTGTCCCCAGGCTAGGTGCTCGTCGGCCGAGGTGGTCTCGATCGCTCCGGGGTTGCAGTGCTCCGAGCGGTTCACTGCTCGATGAACTCGGCACTGGATCCTCGCTCTGAGCTACTCGCCGAGGACGGTGCGGACCGCTCCGGCCTCGAAGCTGCGCACGTACGCGAGTTCACGGCCGGCTCGCTCGATGATGCCGCGGTCGTATCCGTCGTCCGCCCTGGCGCCGAGCCTGCCGTCGGAGAAGACCCGGAAGACGTCAGACCCGTTCCACGCGGAGTACGGCTCGGCGATCTCGACGTCCTGCTCCTCCACCGAGGCGATCGACCGGGCGACGCGGGACCCGACGAGTTCGTCCTCGCCGCGCGGGGCTCGCAACGGCCACACGAACTCGTCTCCGGCGCGTTCCGGCAGCGGGGACACCGTCTGGATGAAGAGCGGGACTCGGTCGTCACCGAGGACCGCCGCGTTCGAGCCGTCGACCGGCCGCCATCGACCGTTCACGCACGCGTACCGGCCTCGGAGGATCTCGGTCGGCCCCGCGGGCGTGATCATCATCCTGTACGGAGCGATCTGCCCGATTTCCGATCGCGCCACCCAGAAGGCTGTCCGACCCCGGTAGAACGCGTCGAACGGCGCGTCGATGATGCGTCGACCGCGACCAGCGAGGGGCGATGTGTCCGCTACGGTCACCCAGCAGTCGTCGCCTTGAGACCACAACACGTCTACGGGCTCGTCCGACACGTACCCGAGTCCTCGTCGCCATTCGACCGGACCTTCGACTTCCTCACCGCTGACCGCGGTCCAGAGCACCTGCGAGGGGACGGTCCTCGACGGATGCGGGTCGAGGTCGACGAGCTGCACTCCGTCGTGCGTGACCAGGCCGAACGCGCTCTGCGGGGCATCCCAGTCAGATCGGAACTCCGTGACCCTCAGGCCGCTGAGCCCTGTCAGGCTGCTGATCTGGTGCTGGAACACGCCGGATCGTTCATCGGAGGGGACCACACCGACCGTCCGCAACCAGTCAGGATCTCCGAATCCACTGATGGTGAGGCGGTCGGCGACTGCTCGAACCGACACCTTGACACCGTGCCACCAGGCCTCCACGTCACGTTGCACCAGCGCCGGCGGGCGTCTGGAGGCCAGTGCTTGAGAGATCTCTCCTTGGAGCAGCCGGTCGTTCGATGCAGAGTAGGGGCGACGCACCGTCAGTTGCTGGTCGATCGTGTTCTCGAGGTGCATCCTCAGGGGAGCACCTTCCATCTCGATGTCGCGAGGTCGTACCGAGCCAGGACTTCCTGGGTCCCGTTCGGCATGTACCGCCAGATCTCCGCACCGTCACGGAGCGTCAGGTCGCGTCCGAGCACCTCCGGCGCGTACGAGCCGGAGTGCCCGGCCCAGCCGTTTCCTCGGAACGGGTTCGCCCGGTCGAGTGCGCTCTCCACGTCGCGGAGCTCGTACTTCCCGTACTGCTTCGTCTGCATCGCACCCCGGTAGAGCGCCTCCCGTTGGGCAGGAGTGGCCTGGTCCCATGTCTGTCTGTCGATTCCGCTCAGAGCGTTCGCGTCAGCTTGCTGGAACCAGGTTCCTGCGTCTTGGAACACCATGTCCTTCCGGAGCACTCCGGCGGTGTTCGTCGTCTCGAACCGGACCGCGTACAAGCGCATCGAGCGCGTCGAACGATGACGTCATCCGAGGACACGCGAGCCCTTCTCTGCCAGAACGTGAACGATGCAACCGGTGCGGTCCGTCGTGGCGGATGAGGAGAACTCCGCTGGTTCGTCGCTCAGGCGCAGCGTCATCGCAGGTCCTCGAAGGTCGCCGCCGGCCGTTGGCGTCTTCAACCGACTCGAGGTCGTTCTGGTGGTCACGGCGCGCAGAGGGGCCCACGAGTCGAGAGACAGCTCGAAGCCCCCGAAGGCATCGCGTGGCTCGATGCCCGGAACGGGCAGGTCTCGGGCACACCCTGACGGCCACGTTCCCGAGGAACGCCCGAACGTCCGTCTCCGGCGCGGTCAACTGCGATCGCACATATGGCACCACTGCCCCTCGGTCCCCGTCAGACGTGGACGGGCGCTCCTGGCCACCCCGGGAGCTGCACCTGCTCGGTTCGCCCGATGTCGAGGAGCTCGCCGGGCAGATCAGCCTCGTACACACCGCGGTCGACCTTCGTAAGGCCGAGCCCTTCGAGGATCCGGACGTCGTGCGACAGACTGACGGCCTCGAGTGTCTCCCTGCCGCTCGCTGCGGCGCGACGGCCGGTGACTCGGAACTCCAGGCCATCGAACGGCACCCGGACGTCGAGTTCGAAGTACTCGTCGATGGCATCGGGATCGAGTCGAGCCGAACGCCACCCGTCGACACCCGGGACGAAGGACGCCGGCGCATCCTGGTCGCGCGTGACGACGTCGACGTATCCGTCGTCTGCCAGGTCCGCCAGGTAGACGGAACCCCACGCTCTGGCGAGCCCTCCGTTGAACCGGCTGAGGTCCCGTCGATGCGGAGGACGCGCGGCCTCGAGGTCGTCCCGAAACACCCAACCAACGGCGGCTCCTCCGTAGCGGGCGAGCACCTCGACGGGGCGGCCGTCGCGGTGACGGGCCAACTCCGTGCCGACGGGTGGTCGGTGAGTGGGTACCCAGTAGAGCGGAACGCTCCCGAACGAGGTGTTGACGAACCCTGTTCCCGTGAACGGCGGGTGCTCGATGAACGTGCCACCGTTCCGTTGTGCCGACTCGGCGTCGTCTCCCCCGATCGCCCGCTCGATCGAGAGGTTCGAGTTCGCCGGGAAACGGAGGACGTCGAGTACCTCGACCGGCTCGCCGAAGGGCGAGCCGGGAAAGCGCAATGAGTGCGACTCGATGAGGTCCACCAAAGAAGGAGCGGCGGGCAACGCATCGACGGGGACGACGTATCCGGCCACGCGCTCGTAGCCGAGCTCGTAGATCGCCGCCGACATCGCCGGGGTCAGTGCTTTCTCGACGATTGCACGATCGCTCAACGGTCAGCCTCCGAATCGATGACGTCGTCTTTCAGCATACGAGAGCAGATCACCGCGAGAGGCTCTTGCGGCGAGGATCTGATGTCAGTCGAGGTCGTCGAGCCCTTCACGTCGCGGAGATCGACCCATCGGACGAACGCGGTGGTCGGGGCGCTCCCGCGCGACCGGAACGCGAATCCGTCGGACGCTCGTTCCGGAAGTGGATCGGTTGATCGGACCCGGATCCCGGAGGTCGACCAGGGCCACAGTGAGCGCTCGACCTCGACGACTACGTCCCCGACACGAGCCTGGATGCGAGGCTCGGACTTGCACTGCACAGCCGTCCGCGGCACCGCGATCGGGAAGCCCGGGCGCTGCGAACCGGTCGCCGGCCGGGGGACTTCAGGGAAGGACGGGTCGAGCGCGACGAGCGGCTCGGAGCGATCGCCGGACAGCGGGTACGCACCTCCGTCGATCTCGACCCACGATCCGACCGGCGTGGGAGGCGGTACGGCGCCGAACCAGCTCGTGGTCACCGAGGAGCGGACATCGAGGGCGGGTTCCTCCACCCAGGAGACCCAGTTCCCGAGGCGGTCGAGGCGGATCGATCCGGTCGGAGCCGGTCTCGTCCCTCGCACGAGGGCTTCTTGTCCGTGGCGTGCGATGACCTCAACCGGCTCCGCGTGATCGAGGAGATCAGCGATGTCGAGGCTGCTGCTGAATACGTGGGGGAGTCCCGGCAGGTGCTCCCCGATCTCCGTCAGGGAGATCGTCACGTCGGACGGATGACGGGTGCTGACACGTGCGCGGACGCCGAGCAGATCGTGGACGGTGTCGCTCAGAGCGACGACGAAGGCACCGCTGCGGTCGACGAGCTCGGCACCTGCCCGCTCGACGTCAGCGGGCGAAGCCGACCCCCGGCCTTCGAGTCGACCGTTGAGGTCGACGACCTCGACGAGTAACCCCCGCCACCATCCGGTCACCGTCGAATGAGCCTCGGAGCCGTCCGCGAGCGTGAAACTCTGCGATCGGTGCGTTGCCCTCGCGGTCACCAGACCTGCTGCCATTCACCCGAGGTCGCCGACGTCCGGCGGAAGACAGCGAGGACGCGGTCGGGCTCCCCGACGCGCCTGATGGTGATCGTCGCTCCGTCGCGGAGGTAGGGCAGTCCCGTGCCTGGCGTGCCGTCGGTGCCACGGGGAGTGAACTCACGAGTGGCCCAGTCGTCGACCCCGGCCCAACCGTTGCCGCGGTACGGATTCGTCGTTGCGGTCGCTTCAGCACCGTTCTGCGGGAACGGTGCAAGCGCGTCTGTCATCCGGCCGTCGAGGTGCTGCCGCCAACCGTCTGGCTGAGCGCCCTCGGCGGTCTGGTACAGCCCGGTGTCCCTGTACTCCTGTTCCAGGAGTGCCCCCCGTTCGGTGGCGGGGAGGTCGTCCCAGTCATCGTGACGCGAAGCGACGTCTTGCGCGATCTGCAGCGGCTCGTCCTCGGAGCGGAACGCAGGGGCGGAGCCCGTGTCCACGCGCTGATCGAGGAGGAACACCGGCTGATCCGGTGTGCCCGAGTAGGGCGTCCCTCGGTAGTTCAAGCCGAGCGCGTCGCGGAAGCGATCGGCGGCGAGGTCCCCGGAGTCCGCGCTGCGAGCATGGAAGCCACGAGACTGCACCGGCGGACCGTACGGGGAGCTCTGCACAGACGTGCGAACACCGTTCTCGGTGCGGTCGTACACCCCCAACGTCTCATCGTCGAAGCGCTCGGACAGCACAGCACGGACGTCCTTCGGGTCCATCACCTTCCTGACCTGCTCTCCGGGCTCGATGAACCGGTCCAGATCGTTGCGCGTGAGGAGCCGGTCGATCTCGTCCCGTGTGTAGGACGTGATGTGCCGAGTGCGGAGGTCGTCCCCACCGCCGTGGTTTTCTCCGCTCTGCTCCCCGGCTTCCGGACGCGTGACGCTTGCGGGGGCTTCGTCGGTCTGCGCGGGGGTTCCGTCGGTCTGCGCGGGGGTTCCGTCGGCTGCGGCCTCGGGACGGGTCGCTGACGAAGTGTGCGCTTCCGGCCGGAGAACGGCGGGGTGCGACGCCACCGCGGTGCCGGCCGCTGCCGCGCCCGCTGCGTGCTCGGGCGATACGTGCTCGGCGGGCCCGGACGCATCGCTGTGCGCCGAGGTAGTGTGCTCCGCATCAGACGATCGAGCCGGGCCCGATGACGTGTCGTGTGCTTGGCTCGGCTGGTCCGTTCCCGGAGTGCGACCGTGTTCGGTCCCGGGGGAGGACCCGCCGAGGACGTGCGCCTCGGCCGCGTGGATGTCGGTAGCGGTCGGAGCCTGGGCGTGGTCCAGGTCCGAGCGGACGGTGGCCGCTTCGTGCGTCGTCCCGGTCTGGTGCGACGCCGTGGTGGCGACCTCGTGGTGTGCCGCGTCCGAGTGCCCCTGCACCTCGCTGGTGCCGGCGTGCTCGGGAGCGCTCGTGGCCGCGGCGCCCTCGGTGCGCACCGGAGCGTCGGCGTGGCTCGCGGGTGCATCCACCTGCGCGTCACGGGCGTCGACGTGTGCGGGGGCGTCGGAGTGCGTTGCGTGTTCGGCGTGCACGGACGTTTCGGTGTGAGCCGGAGCATCGACCTGGGGGCCGGGTGTGTCCGCACGCGCGGCCGGCGCGTCCGCGTGCGCAGCCGGAGCGTCGGCGTGCGTCGTCGGAGGACCCGTGTGCGCGGCGGCCTCGGTACGGACGGGGCCGTCTGTGTGCGCCGCAGCGTCGCTGTGCGCACCACCGCTGAGGTCGTGTGCCCGCGTGTCCACGTGGTCGACGTTCGTCACGACGTTCTCGCCGCCCGCGTGCGTCGTCGAGCCGCCCGCGTGTGCTGCACCCGTGACGACGGGGGTCTGGGACCCGTCGACGTTCGGCCGGTCACCGGCGTGCGCACCGGTCGGCGAGCCGTGGGCAGCGGCGCCGCTCACGACGGGCGCGTCGGTGTGCGCCGTCGGTGCCGGACCACTGGCCGTCGTCGCGGCGACGTCGACATCGGTCGCGGACGTGACGCCAGTGACATCGACCTCGACGTCGACGTCACCGACGTGCGTGTCCACGTCGATGTTCGTGGCCGCGCCGGTGTCCGAGGAGCCGTGCCCCGACGAAGCGCCGGTGGACCCGCCGCCGGCGTGCACGTGGTGTGCCTCGACGGCGCCGTGGCCGCCGTCGAACGCCGCACCACCGACGGTCCCGAACACGAGGGACTGGATGACGTTGAAGTCCTGCCCGTTGACCTTCGCGGTCACGTAGTCACCGCCGACGCCGGAGGCCGCGCCCGTCACGGCACCGCGTCCGGTCGAGACCGCGACGTGTGTGAACGTCGAACGTGTCGCCGCGGCTTCGCGTCCGGTCCGCCCGACCAGCCCCAGCCCGCCGCCGATGGTGCCACCGACCGCGCCGCCGAGCAGCGCGCCCTGCCAGCCCTCGGAGAACGACTTGCCCTCGACGAGGATGTTGCTGAAGCCCTGCGAGACGACACCGGTCGCCATGCCCTTGAACGTCTCGCCGGCGATGCGGGCGAATCGGGATCCGCGGCCGACGGCCTGGAACAGCCGGACGCCGTTCTCGATGGCCTCGCGGGGGATGCGCGACAGGGTGATGAGTCGCTGGATGACCTCGGCGATCCGCACGACGAACCGCATGACGGTCGCCGAGGTCGCGGCAGCACCGACGACCGCGGAGGCTCCGAACGTGAAGAAGCTCAGTGCGATGCTGACACCGACCTCGACGCCCACCGCGATGGCGAGCTCCTTGACGATGTCCATGATCTCGTTGCGGGCGGTGACCGTCTGGTCGATCAGCGCATCGAGGGCTTCGACCGCCGCGCCGGCCGCGGTGGACATCTGGCCGAGCGTCGTCACGACGGACGACCGTGCGGAGGACATCGACGCCCACTGCGGGATGTCGGAGGAACTCGCGACGGCGAGCGATGCAGCGACGCTGCTCTTGATCGACTGGAGCTGGTCGTCGTACGCCTTCCAGGCGGAGACCGCGGTGCCCATCTTGTCGGTGTCGGCGAGGGGGAGGTGGAGCCCCATCGACGCGAGTGCTTCCTCGACCCAGCCCTGGAACTCACCGAGTGCGCCGGGCCACCCCTCGCCCATCGCTGTCGGCACGGAGGTGTCGAGGCTGACCTCGTGCGTCGGGATCGAGATGCCGCCGTCGCTGTCCTGCAGGGCGCCGGCGAGTTCGGCGCGCTTGTACGCCTGCCCGGTCGCACCCATGATCGAGTCGAAGGCCGCGAGCGCCGTGGCGACGCCCTCGCTGGCCTCTCCCGCCTGCTTCGCGATGCTGTCGTAGGAGTCGATCCACTCCTTCGACGCCTCGTCCGGACCAGCCATCCCGCCGGACCCGGAGAGCACGCTCTGGAGTGACGTCCACGCCGTCGACAGGTCGTGCGACGCGGTCGCCATGTCGTTGCCGTCGCGGGCGATGCCGAAGGCGTCGAGCCGTACGTCGGTCATGCGGTGGGGTCCCCTCGTCCGTCGCCGCGGGTCATGCGAGCTGCGCGCTGAAGTCGGTCCAGGCCGTGTTGAGCGCGTCGATGGTCTGTTGGTACGCCTGGAGCACGAGCTGCGAGTGCTGCGTCAGGCCGTCGGCCGCTTCGGCGAGCGTGGTCGCCTGCGCCGACCACTGCTGGAAGACGGCCTGGAACGACGCCATGGCCGCGCCCTGCCACTCGGCGGGCAGCACCGCGGCGAACGACTGCGCGCCCTGCTGGAGCAGGAGGCAGTACTCGTGCAGCTGGGTCATCGACTGCACGAGCTGGGTGAGGGTGGCGATGTCCGCCTGCTGCTCACTCATCGCCGGCTCCGGTCTGCAGCGTCGCCGTCGCGTCCACGGCGGCGACCCGTCGGGTCCGTCGCGATTCGTCGGCGTTGCCGTTGCCGCCGGTCACGCCACCCGCCACGGCGACGTTGCCGCCGACCGGTGCGTCCGGTGTGCTCGTCGTACCCTCGGTCCCCTCGATGCGGCGCACCGGGACGACCTGCTTGTTCTCGAGGAAGTTGCCCGAGAGCCCGGTCTCGTTGAGCTCGTAGGAGACGCCCGCTTGACGGAGTCGTTCGGCGAGGTCGCGGAGCGTCGCCGCGAGCGCAGCGGCACCGGCCTGGAAGTCGGTCCACGACTTCTGGAACGTCGCGGCGTCCTCGCCCTTCCAGAGCACGTCGACGACGCTCTGCACGTGCGAGTTCGTCGACCCCACCTGCGACTCGAACGTCGTGACGACGGACTGCAACGTCTGTGCCACCTGTCCGAGCGTCTCGGTGCGGACTCGGTACTGCGCCATGTTCTCCCCCGTGGATCGGCCGTCGTGCGACCGGTGGTGAGCCGGTCAGCGGCTGGAGCGGATGGGACCGGGCAGTCCGCGGCGGGACTGCCCGGGCCGGATCAGCGGAACGTGCCCGAGATCGAGTTCTCCGACTCCTCGTACGACAGCGCTGCGCGCGAGAGCAGCTGGCTGATGCCGGCGAGCGACTCCTTCAGCTGCACGGCCGACTGGTCCCACTGCTGGTAGAGGTCCTGGAAAGACGACGACGCCGCGCCCGACCAGTCGCCGCCGACGAGGCCGTCGACGAGCGACTTGAGGTTCTGCAGCTGCGACTCGATGGACTGCGAGCCCGACTGCAGCTGGTTCGAGACGCCCGAGAGCGACTCCGAAGTGACGCGGATGTCCGCCATGGTTCCCTCCAAGAAACACACGTGTCCCTGGGGTCGATCATCGACCTACCCCCCGATGAGTGCCCACCCCCGTCCGGGGGCCGACCGGAGCAGCATAACCGATGCTGCACCCTGCAACGAAAGTATTCGTCACCAACCCGGCTGTCCGGTGCATGCCCGACCCAGGAGGTCGACGCCGTGCTCGGGGTGGGTGACCGCGGCCCACAGCGCCCGCGCATCCTGCGCGTCCAGTGCGCGGTCGACCTCCGCGAAGAAGACCGGGGCCGCCGTCACCCAGCGTGTGAGGCCCTCGTCGAGTGCGAGCGCCCGCGCATCCTCGGTGATCGCGCGGAGACGCTCGACCGCGGCGCTGACCGGTCGGAACCCGTCCGCACCCTGCGCACCGACGGCGCCGGTGAGGACCTCCATCACCGGGCCGCGGTAGCGGCTGCAGAGCTCGGTGGCGTCGACGTCGGTCACCTCAGACCCCCGTCTTGCCGTCGAACACCGCGATACCGGAGTTCGTCCGGAAGAACTCGCCCTGGTCGAGCATGGTCGCCGAGCGGGAGTTCGGCAGCCCGCGCCGCGTGGCCTGCGCCCGGAGCGTCCGGTCCAGCCGGTCTGCGTCGGCGTCCGAGTAGTAGACGTCCCCGATGATCTGGATCGCCCCGAAGTCCGGCGCACCGCTGCGTGCCCAGAGCTTCACCCAGCGACGGAACTGCTGCGGTCGTGCCCGCTGCCGCATCGCCGGGCCGTCCTGGAGCGCGACCGTGAGGTAGTGGTTCGCCGACCCGACCGCCTGTGTCCACCGCTCGGCGAAGCCCTTGATCCCACCGGACCGCGCGTACCGGTCGGCACGTGCCTGGTCGTACACGGTGTAGACCGCGGGGATGTCGTCCCAGCTGATCAGCCCGAGCAGCGGGACCTCGACGCCGGCGTCGGAGATCGTGATGCCGCGGTCCGGGTCGCCGAGCGTCTGCGCCAGGCGGTTGCGACGGAAGCGCAGGACGGCGAAGAAGTAGAAGGCTGCGACGATCGTGACGCCGTGCGCGATGATGATCGGCCCGAGACGACCGAGCAGGCTCGTGATGACCTCGAGCGCGACGACGACGACCACGGTGCCGACGAGGGTCAGCCGTTCGCGTCGCACGACGGACGCCCAGCGCGCGGGATCCGGCTTCACGGTCAGCGGGTCGAGCCCGGTCGGTTCGCCCCCGGTCAGCCCGCCGGTCGGTACGCCCGGGTCCATCGGCTCGTTCACGTTCATCGGATCGCAGCCCCTCGTCGTCGGAATCCGCGCAGCAGCCTACAGGCGAGCGGACGATGCTCCCGAGGTCAGGACACGAACGGGTTGCCGGTCGTGTTCGTCGGCCGATCCGGCGCGACCCCGTCGACGGTGACGCCGCTGAGCATGCTCGCGTACTCCGCGAAGTCGGCAGCGCCGAACGACTCGACAGCATGGATGCCGCGGGCCTGGGCCTGGACCAGGACTGCTGCCGTGATCCGGTTCGTGTCCCGCGGCGAGAGGACCGTGTCGAGGCCGAGGACGTACTGTGCGAACGCGGGACCGTGAACGTTCGGGAACGTGTCGAAGCCCTTCACCCAGCGCTGGTCGACGACGCGCGAGCGGAGCGCAGGAGCATCCTCGAGCAGGAACCACAGGTGGCGCGTGGCCCCGCCGTTCCCACCAGCCCAACGGTCGGCCGCCCCTGCCAGACCCGGCCGCGTCCGACGCCGAGCTGCCTGCGCCGACTCGTCGACCGCGAACACCGCTCGGACCTCCGGCCAGCCGATCTGCGGGACGAGTGGCGTGTGGAGTCCGGCGTTGGACACCCCGAGCAGCAGTCCTGGCTGCCCTCCGGCGGAGCGGAGCAGGGCGAGGCGCCGCCGGAGGGCACGATGCCGAGGATCGCACCGACGACGAAGAGCAGCGCAGCGAGGACGATCGGGCCGGTCCGGCCCCAGGCGACGGCGCCCACGAGCACGGTGGCGGTGGCGACGAGCAGCAGCACACCCCCACGGAGGTCCCGCGCCGCGATGCGACGGAAGCGTTCGGCGTCGTGCTGGACCTCGAAGCGTCCGTCCTGCGCGAAGAAGCTCCGCCAGCTCTCCCGCGTCGCGTCGTCCGTCAGCACGCCCCCACCGGACCCGTCACCGGACCCGAGCCCCCACCGATCCGAACCACAGCTCGTCGCCCGGCACGAGCTCGACGGCGAGCCCCTCCGGGCACCGGTCCTCCCGGTCGCCACGGCGCAGCACGGTGCCGTTCCCGGACCCCCGGTCGACGATGCGCAGCCCTCCCGTGCCGAACTGCAGGGTCGCGTGCACGCGGGACATCGAACGGTCCGGGTCGTCGACGGTGAAGGCACGGGCTCCCTCACGCGCGGCGATCTCGTCGGGCCGTCGCCCGACCAGGATCGTGCCCTCCTCGACGAGGAGCGTCTGGCCCGTGGTGAACACCAACTGCGGGAGGGTGCCGGAGGGCTGCGGCGCGGCGGGCGCGCGCTGTGCCTCCAGGCCGGTGGTCGGGACCGGCCCCGGACGTGCCGGCGGTGGCGGGACGGCCGCGGAGGGTCGCGACGGGACGTCCTCGGTGTCGCCGACGGCGACCGGCGTGGAGCGTCGACCACCCGTCGCGAGCTGCCCGCACGCCAGGCAGAACATGCTGTTGGGGCGCAGCTCGGCCCCGCAGTACGAGCAGCGTGCAGCCATGCGGACCACCCTACGTGGCCCGGGAGGCACGGATCACCGCGCGCTCCCGGCGACCGTCCGTCACGCGGCCGGGTCGGGGACCTGCACCTGCGTCCACTCGCCGCGACGGTGCAGGGCGCCCCCGCCGGCGGGCTGGCGCCCGACCATCCACTTCGGCACCTTCTGTCCGAACAGCTGCGTCCCCATCAGGGCGCTCGTCGGGGAGAGCAGCATGCCCTCCTGGGTGCGTCGGACCTCGCCGTACGGGCCGGAGAAGGTCTTCGCGGCGGCGTCCGGGTTCGTCGCGACGACGAACACGAACCGCGCCTTCTCGCCCATCAGCGAGTTCTCGAGCGGGGTGTTCGACACCAGTTCGGCGTCGTCGACGAGCACGGTGACGGGCACGGACGGGTCGTCGTACCGGCCGAGCGCCGGGGCGAGGTCCATGAACCCCATCGGGTCGGTGAGGAGCGGCACGCCGACCTCGCGCGCCCAGGTCGTGAAGACCGAGTCCTTCGTGGCGACGGCGATCACCGGCCTGCCGGTCCACACGAGCTGGTGCGCGATCGCGGTGAGCGTCGTCGACCGGCCCGTGCCGCGTTCACCGACGACCTGAAACCCGCCCGCGGCCGGCCAGTCCAGGGTGATGCGCGCGAGCTCGTCGCCGCCGACGCCGATCGTCGGACCGTCGGGGGTCGAGCGCGCCGCGACGGGGAGGTCCTGCGAGTCGGCGAGCGAGATGCGGGACGGCAGGGCGTCGACGCGGAACGGGCGAGGGCCGGCGACGCCACGGGCGTCCGTGGTGCCCGAGGCGTCGGTCTGCTCCGTCCAGCGCAGCCGCGCGGTCTCGACCGCCCCGCGGAGCGCGGCTGCCTGGGTCTCGGCAGAGGCGTCCTGGCCGAGCACGGCGAGCTGCGCCTCGCGCACGGTCGGTCCGAAGAACACCCGGCCGGGTGGCACGCTCTCGGGCAGCTCACGGACCATGACGCCCGCACCGCGGTAGTCGTTCGTGTCACGCATCGGCAGGACGTACTGCTCGCTGATGAAGCCCGCGATCTTGTCGGCTGACACGGTCCGGTCGCCGGTGACGGCCACGCGGATGCCGGCCGCAGGGCCCTCGCGGAGGACCCGGGTCATCTGGTCGCGGATCGGCAGGAGGTCCTCGGGCTGCATCGAGCTCGTGGCGCGGTCCCAGCCGTCCACCCCGACGACGATGTAGGGCAGCCGCTCGGCGTCGGACGCGGCGGCGCGACGCTGCTCGACGATGGTGCCGACAGCAGCCTGGGACAGCACCGACTGGCGGCGTGCGAGTTCGGCGACGAGGCGGTCCGTGAGCCGGGGCAGGCGGGACGGCTCGAGCGGGGTCACGACGGCGCCGGTGTGGGGTGCCTGCGCGAGCGGGAGCAGCCCGCCGTTGCCGTGGTCGATGACGTAGAGGTGCAGGTCGGCCGGGCTCATCCGCTCGACGGCCTGCGCGAGCACGGTCCGGAGCGCGGTGGTGCGGCCGGAGAGCGCCGCTCCGAGGAAGAGCAGGTGCGTGCCGGCCTCGAGGTCCCAGACGAGGGGACGCTGCGTCTGCTGGCCGGGGACGTCCTCGATGCCGAGCGTGATCGTGGTCGGCGCCCCGGTGCCGCCGGCGACCTGTGCCAGGGGGAGCAGCGCGGGCAGCGGCATGAGCCACGGCGAGGCGTTCTTCGGGATGCCCATCGCCTCGGTGGCGCGGGTGACGACGTCCACCAGCGCACGGAGGTCGGTGTCGTCGTGGTCGACCGGTGCCGCCGCGTGCCGCTTCACGGGGAACCGCGGCGGGTAGGCGAGCCCCTCCCAGTCGACGGAGGCGACCTTCGGCAGCTGGCGCTGGACCCGCTGGACGCCCTGCCGGATGCCGGCGACGCGTGCGGTCTGGAAGCCGCTCGGCAGCGCACCGAGCCCGGCGCGGACGAACCCGCGGCCGGGCGTCGACTGGCTGATGAGCGCGGCTTCGGGGGAGCCGAGCACGTCGGTGGAGTCGGCACGGTCGGTGACGCGGAGCGCGACGCGGAGGTTGATGTTCGACTGCATCTCGGGCGTGATGACACCGCTCGGACGCTGGGTGGCGAGGACGAGGTGCACGCCGAGCGACCGGCCGACGCGTGCGATGCGGACGAGGCCGTCGATGAAGTCGGGGTGCTCGGTCTTCAGCTCGGCGAACTCGTCGATCACGATCATGAGCCGTGCGAGACCGTTCCGCGCCGCGGCGTCGGGGTCCTTCGCCCACGCGGCGTCGACGTCCTTCACGTTCAGCTCGGGGATCCGCAGCGCGGTCTCCCGGCGCTTCAGTTCGGCGTCGAGCGACGTCAGGGCGCGCTCGGTCTCGCGGGCGTCCAGGTTCGTCACCATGCCGACGGTGTGCGGCAGGCGGGAGCAGTCCGCGAAGGCCGACGCGCCCTTGTAGTCGACGAGCACGAAGTTCAGCGCGTCCGGTCGGTTCGCCATCGCGAGCGACACGACGAGCGCCTGCAGGAACTCCGACTTGCCGGACCCCGTGGTCCCCGCGACGAGGGCGTGCGGCCCGTCCGCGGCGATGTCGATCGCGAACTCGCCGTCTGCGCTCGCGCCCACGACGACGTGCGTCCGGCGGGGCGACCGCTCCCACCGGGCGACGATCGGCGCGGGGTCTTCGAGGTCCACGCCGAGCAGGTCGACGTAGCGGACGCTCGTCGGGAGCATGCCCTCGTCGCCGACGCCCGAGACGTGGCGGATGGAGCACAGGCTGCGGGCGATGCGCTCGGCGGTCGGGACCGACAGGCCGTCGAGCAGGACGGAGGAGTGGTACGCGGCGTCGGACTCCAGCCGGGCGAGCGACCGGTCGTCGGGGTCGACGGCGAGCACCGTCCGGGACTCCTCGGGCAGTCGGGCACGGTCGGTGTCGAGCGCGATGACGTGCACGCCGACGCGGGCGCCCTGCTCGAGGACCTGCACCATGCCCGGCAGCGTCCGGTACTCGCGCGCGCCGTCGACCACGACGACGACGTCGGTGTCGAAGTCGCCGGCGCTCACGGTCGACCCGGCGCGGGTGCGGACCTGCACGAGTGCGGCGAGGTCGCGCAGTCGCTCCCGGCGCGAGTCGTCCGTGTTGCCGATGAGCGTGAGCGCACCGTCCTCGGCCTGCTGCGTGTGCGGGAGCCACTGCGTCCACGCCCACTCCGGGGCCGCGTCGTCACCGCAGACCACGACGACGGCGGTGTCGCGCGGGGACCGCAGCGTGGCGACGGCGGCGAGCGCCGACCGGACGACCGCGCGCGTCACGTCCGTGGGTCCGGCGATCCCGACGACCCCGGCGCCGAGGTCGATCGACACCGGCGCCGGAGCGACGCCGACGTGGTGTGCACCGGTGTGCTTCGACACTCCGCCCTGGAAGTTCGCGGCGAGCGGCACCTCGGCGACGCCGACGCGCACGTGGAGGGCGTCGGCGTCGCGCTTCCGTCGCTCCCACAGCCGCGCGAGCGGCCGCGTGGCGATGTCACGCACCACCACCGGGTCGACGCTGCGGTACCAGGAGTCGAGGCGCTGCTCCTTCACGAGCCCGGCGATCCGCACCCGGGTGTCGGCGATGTCCTGCCGCCACTCCTCGAACGTCTTGATCCCCTTCTTCTTCGCCCGCGACCGCTGCGTGAGGAAGGTCCCGACGACCATCACGGGCGACGCGGCCGCCATCATGAGCATGATCGGGCGGGCGAAGACGATCGCCATCGTGACACCGAGGACGACCGGGATCACCGCGGACAGCCACGGCATCGGGGTCTTGTCGACGTCGTCGGGCTGGTCACCCGGGAGCACCACGGTCGGCGGCACGGCGGGCGGCATGATCCGTGACGTCCTGTTGAAGCCGCGCATCCCGACCTCGTCCGGCGCGAGGTCCGCGTCCGCGAACGGCTCGATCCCGATGCGGAACACCGAGCTGCCGATCTGGACGACGTCGGCGGGCACGATGTCCGTGCTGCCGGTGACGTCGCGGCCGTTCACGGCGACCCCGGGCGCGTCGTCGATGACGGTGAGGACGGCGCGGAGGGGCCCAGCGCCGACCGGCGCGATCCCGGTGGGCGTCGAGGCCGGTGCTCCCTGGTCGACCGAGACCGTGGCGTGGTGCGGTCGGAGGTACGGGTCGGCGACGCACAGCTCCGTGTCGCCCGAGCTGCCGATGCGCAGCGGGCCGTCGAGCGGCAGCGGCACGGTCTCGCCCGCGAACGGGCCGCCGACGACCTCGAGCCGCGGGCGCCCGGGGGGCAGGTCGCTCGGTGTCCGCGCGGGCAGGGTCGAGCCGTTGAGGATGCCCGCCTCGGCCAGCGACGCCGACGGTCCCGCACCGGGTGCGACCGCGGCGGGGTCGACGCCGAGCCCGGCCGCCACCTCGCCGACGCTCGTCACGTCGGTCGCGTCCACGACGAAGGTCGTGTCGGCGCCGCGGCGCGTCGGGTCCTGCAGGCTGAGGCGGAGCGTCATCGGCTGCCTTCCGTGATGCGGTCGAGGTCGGTCAGGAGCGGGGTGAGGAGGCCGGTCTGCCCGCGGTCGGCGGCGTCGTCCTCGGACGGCAGGGTCGCCACGACGCTCCGGGTGCTCCGGGTGCCGAGGCCGGTCTGGAGGCCCGTGGCCGGGTACCGCGCGCCGGTCGCGGTCGGCTCGCCCTCCTCCGGCGCGAGGGTGCCGGTCGCGGTCGCCGCCGTGCGGCTCCCGGAGCGTGGCAGCACCGTGACGCTGCCGGTCGCCTGGTCGCCCGAGGCGGTGCGGACGTGGAACGAGAACTGGTCGGCGCGGGTCATGGTGCCCGAGGGGCGGTAGGTCGCGACGCCCCGGTCGGTGCAGACGACCGTGCCCGTGACCGCGGAACCGCAGTCCGAGAACAGCACCCGTCCCTTCCGGGCCGAGGCGAGGGAGGACAGGTCGATGCGGAGCGTGCCGTCCGCACCGAGGCGCCGCACGGTGTCCTGCGCGGCGAGGTCGCTGCGACCGGCCTCGACGAACACGAGCCGGACGGTCGCGGAACCGCTGCCGCCCTGGTCGTCGGTCGCGCGCAGCCGGACGGACGCCGTGCCGGTCCACTCAGACGGCGGACGGACCACGAGGCCGGTGCTCGTCACGGTGGCGACGACCCCGGCGGGCTTCGCGGAGACGACCTGCATCGCCGGACCGGCTGCACAGCCGTCGCACCGGATCCCGAGGTCGCTGTACGGCACGGTCGCCGTCGTGCCCTGCTCGAACGGGTGGTCGTAGGTCTGCTCCTGCAACGAGGGAGCGGACGGGGGCTCCAGCGACACCAGGTACGTGACGTCGAGGTCGATCGCTCCGTTGCGTTCGGGCACGGTCATCGTCACCGTTCCGAAGTCTGCCCGGAACCCCTTCGAGGTCAGGCTGAGGGAGTCCGACGAGCACGCCGCGGTGAGGCCCGTCGGCACGTTCACGCGGCCGCAGTCCGACACCGACCAGCCGTCACCGAGGGACACCTCGGCTTTCCCGACGTACGGGACCGCGATCCGGACCGGGTCGTCGGCGCCCTGGCCCGACCGGGAGTCCTGGTCCGGACCGGCCGCCTGCCGGGCGGAGGCGGCGACGGCGGGGGAGGACGTGCCTCCCGGCAGGGTCTGCGGCAGCACCAGTGCCAGCGCGACCAGCGCGACCGAGCCGGCCACGACGCGGCGCCGCACCCGACCGCCTGCTTCCTGCTGCCCCCGGAACACGCCCTTATGATAGGCGGCGCACCGTCCACGGGGAGGATCGCCGCATGAGCACGACGTCGTCGCGTCCCGGCGTGCCGGACGTCCCCGTCATCCCGCCCGTGCCGTCGGCTCCGTCGCCCGAGCACCGTCGGGAGCGTTCCTCGGGTGCCCGGCTCGGCTGGGACCCCGGTCAGCCCACCCTCTACGAGCAGTGGGGTGTCCCCGCTCCGGCGCCGAAGCGCTCGATGGGATCGGACATCGGGGTGCTCCCCGAACTCGAGCAGACCGAGACGACCCGGCGGCCGCTGTGGAAGCACCCCGCGTTCATCGTCTCGGCCGTGCTGGCCCTCGTCGCCGTCGCGATGGCGGTCGTGATGATCGTCCACGCCGTGACCGCGGAGGGGCCCCCGAAGGTGCGGGACCTCGCGATCGAGTCCGGTTCCGGCAACGTCCACGTCTCGTGGAGCGGGCCGGACGTGGCGTGGTCGGTCTACGTCGTCGAACCGGGCACGAAGCCGGTGGACGTGACCGCGCAGGCACGGGGTACCGAGCTGTGGTTGCCGACCTCGGGCGGGCTGTACGACGCCGACTCCTGCTTCGTCGTCCGTGCCACCGCCGCGAACCAGGGGAAGGCCGTCCCGACCGACGCCGGGACCCGGTCGTCGCAGGGAGCGGACCAGGTCTGCCTGGGCGATGCGGGCTGACCGTGGACGGTCCCCCGGCGTGCGGCCGCGCGGTGGGACCGTCGCGCTCGTCGGGACGGCGCTCGCCGCGGTCCTCACCCTGACCGGCTGCTCGGGTGCGGACCCCGCGGACGTCGCGGTCACCCCGACCGCGACCGGCTTCGGCGGCCAGGCGCCCGTCGACGGCAGCCGCAACGGCATCGAGACCGTCGACGGCCGCACCGCGCTGCGGGAGGTCCTGCGGGCCGCCCGGTCGTCGTCCGTCGTCGCGACCGGCACCGTCACGGAACTCGTCCCGGACCCCGAGGCACGGGAGGGTTCCGGCGACACCGTCCCCGGACGCACGGTGCGCTTCACCTACCGTGGTGTGCCCGACGACTCCTCGCTGCAGCTCAGCGTCGGCGGGGTCACCCTCGATGCCCGACGCCGTGGGGACGATGTGTACGTGCGCGGCAACGCGGCGTTCGCCGAACGGACCGGACTCGACGAGGCGACCGCCGGCAGGGTGTGCGTCCCGGCGGGGTCGGCGACCCTCCGGACCTTCGCGCCCTTCACCGAACCCGACGACCTGCTCCGCACCGTCCTCGGGGCGGACGGTGACGTGACGCTGCACCCCGGCGCGGTGAGCGGCACCGGGGAGGACGCCCGGGCGCAGGTCGTCGTCGCGAGCGGATCGTCACCGGTCGGCGCACTCGAGGTGTCGGCGGTGGGGGAGCCGGTCCCCTACACGCTCAGTGCCGCGGACGGGACGGGCACGGTGTCGATGTCCTTCCGGTCCTGGGGAGCCGACCTCGAGCTGCCGGACCCGGACGACGTCGTCCGGGCCTGCTGACCCGAGCCGGCTGACCGGGCGCGTCGCGGCGTGGCAGCGACAGCTCAGTGCGCCCCTGCGCGGTGCTGCGGGTGCGGCGGCCGTCGCCCCTCCCGCCGCCGCCCGTCAGCCCGCCGCGCGTCAGCCCGCCGCGCGCCGCGCCCGGTGCGCCCGGACCTTCGCCCGGTTGCCGCACCGCTGCATCGAGCACCACCGACGGGTGCCCCCGCGGGACGAGTCGTAGAACACGAGCCCGCAGTCCTCGGCCGAGCACCGGCTCAGCCGTGTCGGTCGTCCGTCGGCCTCGGCGTCGTCGAACCCGACCTCGGTGAGGAGCGCGACGGCGTCCCGCGCGACGCTCGACAACGCCTGCGCCAGGCGGACCCGGTTCGCCCCGGCGCGACGGCGACCACCCGGGAGGCTCGGCGGCACGTCCGGCAGCGCCGCGAACAGGTTCACCGTGTCGATGTCGTCGGGAGCCGGCCGGGTCCGCCCGGTCCCGGCGCGGAGTCCCGCCGCCACCGCGGTCCGCTCGGCGGCCGTCGACGCGGGAGCCGGGGCAGCGGCCACCGCGAGCCGGGCGATCGCCGCCCGCAGTGCTCGGGCGTCCTGCAGCTCGCGCGCTGTGGCGCCGACGTCGATCGGCTCGGTGTGGTCACCGAGCCACTCGTCGAGGTCGGCCGGCGTCGCGAGGAGCTCACCGAGCTGCGAGCGGGGGCGGCGTCCGTCCGGGTCGTCCGCGAAGCCCCCGGTGTGCGCGAAGTCGAGGGCGATCCGTCCGGCGTCGAAGAACCAGGACGATCCGGCGTCCGTGCGGATGTGCTGCCCCGTGTGCATCCGCCCAGGCTAACGGGTTACCGCCTCCGCACCAGCGGGAGCCGTCGACCGCCGTTGCCAGGTGATGACGTTCCGGGCGTCGAACCGCCGGGAGCACTTCGCGCACGACAACAGCCGGGTGGGCGTCCGGTACCGGACGTGTTCGTGCCCGGCCGGGCACGCACCGACCCACGGCGCGAGCTCGGTCGC